>JAEXNA010000047.1 GCA_023447635.1 Vulcanimicrobiota bacterium
CCGCCGCGGCCTCGCCCCCGCCCCCCCCACTTCCGAGGAGAGAAGGGGTTCAGGCCACTTTGGTGGGGCCGTCCTCTATCTCTATCTTGTCCCCTTGCTGCAGCTTGCGGCCCCGGCGAAGTTCCACTTCACCGTTCACCTTGACCATACCGTCGGCGATGATCATCTTGGCTTCGCCGCCGCTGCCCACAACCTGGGAAACTTTTAGAAACTGGTCGAGTCGAATGGGATATTCCATGGGGTCGCTTTCGTTTGCCCCTGGTATGGGGCCTGCGTGGGCGCTGGACGAATAGCCCGCCTCGCCTTGACCGTCAGACCGAGAAGAGAGACAATAGGACTATCATGAATCCCAACGACACGAATGCACTCCTAGCCTGCACTGACGACGCGGACTTCCGCAAGAAATACGCTATCGCTGTGGCTTGTGCGCTGGGTGGGGTGATCATCGCACCCGGAATTCTGCTCCTGGGCTACCTGACCCAGACGATGAAACGGGCGACGATGGGACGCAAAGGGCTGCCAGAGTGGAGCGGCATTATGGATATGGCGCTCCTGGGGGGGGTCGCCTTGCTCTCCCTGGTCTACCTGCTGCCCTCCGCGCTGCTCATCGCTCTTTCCGTGCTGCCGGTCCTCAGCGGCAAAGCCGGATTCTTCTCCGTCTCGGCCCTGATCTCGCGATTCATCTACTTCGGGGCCGTGCTGGCCTACGTCGTAGGCCTGGCCTTCACTGTGAGCGGCCTTCACCTCTACCTCCAGAGCAATAAGGTCAGCGACATCTTCCAGGTTGGTGCCCTCTCTAGTAAAATTCGTGCTAAGAAGTCGGAGCTGATCACCCTGATCAGCTTAGCTGCCGTGGCGGTCGTGGCTATCAGCGGCGTCAGCTGGCTGCTGGGAGCCCTGGGCTCGCTGATCAGCCTGTTGGGATTCACCTTCGTCTCCCTGGTCGTAGCCTACAACTCCGGCCGCATCTTCGGCCCCATTGGCGAAAAGGCTCCCGCTCTACCCGCTGCCGACGACGAAACGCCCGTTCCCACGAGCCCGGTGGTCGGCAGCGCTGTGACCGCAGCCGTGGGCGGAGCCGTAGCCGCCAAGTCGGTAGCTGCGCCGGCCAGCAACGAACACGACCCTTTCGCTGATGATGATGACGACGCCTGGATTCCCACCTAGCGTTCGGTCACAGACAGGAGAAAAGCCCCGCCGAGAACGACGGGGCTTTTTCTTTTGGGGCAGAGGACCAACCGGAACTCTAGGGCCAGAACTTGCGTAACATCTTGTCGTCTTCCCAGCCGCCCAGGATGAACACCGGGGTTCCCTCTTCGACCAGGCTGAAAAGCTCTTCGACCTGGGACGTCTCCATTCTCATGCAGCCGTGCGAGGCCGCCGAGCCGACCGTCCAAGGAGCGTTCGTCCCATGGATCCCCACGCCGCCCCAGTCCAAGCCGATCCAGCGGGTGCCTAGAGGGTTATCGGGACCGGGTTCGACCGGCTTAGCGTCTTTGGCCCACTCCGAGTCAGGCGGCAGCCAGGTGGGGTCGAGAACCTTCTCGACCACCACGAAGCGGCCCGTCGGGGTGGGGAACTCATTCGAACCCGAAGCGATGCTCCAGCGCCGGTCGGGTTGACCCGGGCGCTCGAGGACAAGTTCGAAGCGGCCGAGATTTACCACGATCCGGGGCCCCAGAACGGCCAGGGAAGCGCTATCGGCAATCCCGGTGATCGATAGCCCCTCGTCAGCCTGCAGGTTCTCTAACGCGCGTCGCGTTTCGGCGGTAAAAACCGAGCCGGAGTTCGATTTCAGGTAGCCGGCTTCGAGCAATCGGGTGTGCAGATCGATCACATCCTGCCCGCGCGCACCAACGGTCAATTCCGCCTCGCCCAGCACCTCGGTGGTGTCGATCAGGATCTCTCGCTGCGAGGTCGTCACACGGCCAGCCAGGTCGGCCACTTTCAACTCGACCAGGTACCGCCCATCTATCAACTCCGGAGTCATCCCCAGCCACTCCGTAACCGACTTACGATGCCAGGAGATCGGCTTGCCGTCGATCTTGCTGGTCACCCCGGCCAGAGGACCGTCGTCGTCGATGGTCACCTCCAAGCGAGCCTTGGAACTCTTGAAGGCGTGCCCTGGCGGCGTCTTCCAGTTGACCTCCGGCGCCCGGGTATCCCGGAACACGCTGAGCTTCCGGGTCGTGCTATTGCCCGCCCGGTCCTCGGCACGTAAGAGTAGCTCGTTCCAGCCCGCCAGGAGGGGAATCTCCTCGCTGAAGCCGCCTTCCGCATCCAGAGGCAGGTCGCGCGAACCGAGACTTAGCCGGGCCAAAGGCTCGACCTTACCTCGTAGGGTGACCGATTCGGCCGTGGTCGCGCTCCGGGCCGAAGTGGACAGCGACGATTTTTCCAACACCAGGGGGGGAGGTGTGCCATCCACGACCACCGACATCTCATAGTCCCGACGTAAACCGGGAAGCAAGCCTTCGAAAGCGAGTTGGACCTCGTGCTCGCCTGGACCGAGGGGAAGGCTTAGCCGCGCCAGTCCGGCGCGAACATCGCAGGCGGTCAGGGGCATTTCGGCGCCATCGACGTGGAGACTCAGACCGGAGCAAAATCCGCGATAGGGCAACGAAAGCACGACCTGACCGCTGCGGGAAAACACCTCGGTCGGGGGAGTGATCAGCCCGGAGGAAAGAGTCCAGGCGGCGATCCCCGTCAGACCGAACCCGGCCAGGGCCGCGGCCAGGCGGGTCACTTTGGCTTTCGATGCGGTTTCTGCGAGCATATCCTATCCTTGCCGCGCCTCCGGTCGATAAGGCCGATGAGCGCTGCTTCCCTAATCCTCTTCCACGGCCTCGCACTCCTGGAAGAAAGAGGAAATTTCTTCAATTTTTATCCGGCGGCTTTTCCAGAGTCACCAGACCGACGCCCACGGCGATGAGAACGGTCCCGACCCAACGCATGGGCGAGACGATTTCACCAAGCACCGGCCCAACCAGAATAGCATTGAGCACATAGGTCAAAGCTGTCAGCGGCATCACAAAAGTCAGATCCGACCAGGAAAGCGAAACCATCCAGAGGACCAGAAAAAAGAGCATACAGCCGATGGCCATCCAGACCTGAGGCTGGCTGAAGATAGCCCACAGCAACTGATAGACCTCGGACGGTAAAGCGGACAGAGCCGTTGCTGCGTCCGCCTTTCCCTGCCACCAGTCCTCTACCGCAGCCAGGCGCAGGGGACCCAGTGACCGCATCGCCCGACTCATCAGCAAGTCCCCAAGGGTGACCGAGATGGTGGCGACCGTCATGGCGACCGTGGTAGCCATGCGCCGGTCTTGAACTGCCGGCTCGCTCATGGAGAAACTCCCGAAAGCAGAGCGGTCACGGCGGCCCAAGAGCTGCGCCAGCCGGGCCTGGGCTGGTAGGAACAAGCGGCCGTCTCGGCAGCCGTCCTGCCGTCCAGTCGAAGTTCGAGAATCGGATCACAAAAAACGGGACAGCCCGGCGCCGAGGCCAGACGCGACGCCCAGGAAAGGCTCTCCCGCCTCTCGGCAAGCGCCCCTCCCCAGCGCGACTCCAGCCCTTCCAACAAAAAGAGAGTTAACCCCAGCGGAGCCCTGGCGTGGGGTCGGGGGGCGGTCGGAGCCAGGAACGGCCCGAGCAAAGAAGCGAGTTCGGGGTCCTCGGTCCGCACACTCGGAGCAACCGCTTGCCAGCCCGCCCTCTGAGCCAGCGCTAAGCGCCCCGGCAAAAAACGGCCGCCGTCAAGGTCGGCCCGAAAGCCCTCTAACAGATAGCCACAATAGGAAGCCGGACCGGCAAGACCGAGCGGCTCCTCCCAAAGCGAGGTCAAGGCAAAGGGGGCCGGCGGCTCCAGCACCTTCAGCGCCGTCCCGTTTCCGATAATCCAGGGCATGGCCGGGCCGTTCGCAGCCCATACGGAAACCGCCTCTTCGGGGAAACTCCCGAGCCTTGGACAGGTTGATACCCACTGGTCGTTTAAGAAGCGGCTAGCGGCGGGCTCTCGCAAGAGCCAGGGCCGATGGAGAGGGATATCGACAGGATGCAGCAGCACTATTTCTCCCAGGGGAGAAAGCGCCCCCCCCGCCGTGGCCCGATAGCCATCGCGAAAACCCGAACCTGGGGCGACGGCCCTCTGCGCCTGGAGACCCCCGAAGGGCTTCCCTGGCTGATCCTGCTAGCTCTGCTCTGCTGTCTGGTCCTCTCGGGGCCAGCTCGGGCCATCGAGTCGCCCACCGAACTCGAGCTTCCCAAACCGTACGTCTTTTTGAACCCCGACAGCATCTCGTTCGCTGTCCTGCACGCCCGCAAGGATGATGAAGGCTTCAAAGCGCTCCTGGATACCGCCTGGAAAGGGCTCAAGGAGAACAACAGCCCGGCGACCGGCGGCTTCATGGGGATCTTGCTCCGAGTCATCGGAGGCAACCAGGGCAACGCCTTGCTATCGTTTCTACCGCTTCAGATGATTCGGGTCGACTCCATGGACCCGGAAACAGGCCAGCCGCACCCGACCCTGGCCGTCACCGTCTCCGGCTGGGGCGGCCTGCAAACGCCGCTCTTCGCCATGCTCTCTCGTGACAAGGACGGTAAGCCGTTTCCTACCAAAGACTTAGACGACGCCACCCTGGTGCTACGAGAGAAATGGCAAGACCCCACCTCTTCGCACGTACTGACCAGGGTTAAAGGGACTTTCGTCTCCTTCCCTACCGTAGCCAAAGCGCAAACGGCCGTCAAAGCGATGCACGCCAAAGACCCGGTTCGTCCCAAAGGAGAGCTCAGCGATCTGCTGACCAACCTCGACGCCGACCGTGACACCTACGGAGTGCTGCTGAACCGTCGCGGCTCGCTGATGAAGTTTCTAACCTGGCTCAACAAGGGCGACGTCACGCGCGCCATCAGTTCCGTGGGCCAGGAACGGATGGACAAGGTGATGTCCAAGGTCAGCTCCATGACCTGGGAAGGCGATCTGGTCTCGGACGACGCCATGAGCTTCTTTATCGTCTTCCGAACCCAGTCGCCTCAGGCCCGGGAAGAGTTGGCCGCCCTGATGGACGACGTGCGTGGCGTGCTGGACCAGTACGGTCGGGCCGGTGAGATGGAGACCACCGGGGTCGGCAGCGAACTGCACATGGACTTTACCATGACTGGTTATCGCGCCATGCTCGACAGCTACCTGAAAGCCACCCGCGAGTCCTAAAACAAAGCCAGAGTTCTCGGTTACCTATCGCGGCGCCGACTCGGTCCTTGCGAAAGTCATCACCTGGACGTCGGACACCGCCAGCCCGGAAATCGTCTTGGGAGTCCATTCGACAGTGGCCAGAAAGGCCAGGATTTCAGCATCGGTCGCCGGGATGCCGGTGCCCAGGTCCAGCGTCACCCGCTCGGTCTTGCCGTCTTTCGAGATCTCGAAGCGAGCGACCACTCTGGCTCGGACCAGCTTCATAAAGGCCGGAGTCTGTAGCTTGACTCGACCTTTGGGGCGCGCGTCCACAATGATGCCCTGGGAATCGCCCTGGCCGGGAGTCCCGGAAGCGTCTGCCGGCTCGGACGGAGCGATATCCTCGCCGCTCCAGAGCGGCGCGGTCTCGACGCGCTGAGGTCGCGGGGATGGAGAGGTCGGTCGGGACGGCCGCTCTGAAGCCGTTCTGGGTCGAGCAGCCGTCGGGTAAGCGGGCCCCTCCGTCAGCGGGCGGCCGGCTACGGGTTGGCTTGGGTTAGAGCTTCTCGCGCGGCGGGGCTGGGACACCTCGGGGGCCGGATCACGGTGGGAGGAGGAGAGGGGCTGAGGCCGCCTCGGCGTTCGCTGGGGTGAGACGGCTCGCGACGGAGCCCGTCGAGGGCGAGGCGGCGTGGCGGCGACCGGACTCGGTTCGACCAGCAGCCGCACCGGAGTGATCTGCACTTTCTGCTCCGGCGGCCTCCCGGCTAGCGCCGCTCCCGACTGGCGACTGGTCAACAGCAACCAGAGAATTCCTATGCCGACCAGGGAGCCGTGCAATATTAAAGAAAATCCAAGGGAGCGTCGAGATATATTCATCTGTCAGGCACGGTCTTGACGCGAGGTCCGCGATTTGCTGACCCATGTTTCCCGTACGGTCGATGGGGTATAAGCCTGGCACCAAGTTCAAGGGTCATAGGATCAGAAAAAGGGGTTTATGTTACAAGAAGGTAGCAAGATATTCCACTCCCTGCACGGGATTGGCACCGTCGAGTCGGTGGAGGAGAAGATTGTCCTGGGGCAGCCCACGCGCTTTTCCATCTCCTCGTTTGGTGACGATGGTCTGAAAATCATGATCAACCTCGATCGTAAGGACAACATGGTTCGTCCCCTGATCGAACCGACGGAAATCCCCAAGGTTCTCGAACATCTCGAAACCTGGGTCTCCGACCTGCCTTCCAAGGCGCCCACTCGCTACAGTACCAACCTGAGCAAGCTAAAAACCGGCAGCATCTACTCCCTGTGCGAGGTGATCAAAGGTCTCACCTCCCTGTCCGAAGAGCGCAAGCTCTCGCCCAAGGATCAGGCCATGCTCGAGAAGTGTCGCAAGCACCTGGCCGAAGAGCTCGGCCTGGTCGAAAAGAAGGACACCGAACAGATGGAGCAAGTGATCGACTCTACCTGCCGCAGCTCGGATAACTAAGAGCCGGCCAGGCCATCGAAAAAGCGACCCCCGGTAGGGTCGCTTTTTTCATGGGCCGAGACCCCGTTTCGCCCATCAGAGACCGTGACGTTTCAGATCCGCCCGAACCATCATCTCGACCAGCGACTCCAGCCCGACCTTTGGCTCCCAGCCGAGCCGCTCTTTGGCCAGGGAGGCGTCGCCTTGAAGCAGATCGACTTCGGCGGGTCGCTTGAGGGAAGGGTCGATCTCGACATAGTTTTCCCAGTCCAGCCCCGCGCATTCAAAAGCCAGACGGCAGAACTCGCCGACCGATTGGGTGCGCCCCGTCGCCACCACGAAGTCTTCCGGCTCATCCTGCTGAAGCATAGCCCACATCGCTTCGACGTAGTCTCCAGCAAACCCCCAATCGCGGCGCGAGTCCAGGTTGCCTAGACGCAGCTGGTCGAGCTTGCCGGCTTTGATACCAGCCACCGCGTCGGTGATCTTCCTGGTCACGAACTCGAGACCGCGTAGCGGCGACTCGTGGTTGAAAAGGATCCCGCTGCAGGCAAACATCCCGAAGCTCTCGCGGTAGTTGATCGTCGTCCAGTGGCCAAACTGCTTGGCTACGCCGTACGGAGAACGGGGATGGAACGGTGTCTCCTCGGTTTGGGGAACCTGGGCAACCTTGCCGAACATCTCGGAGGTCGAAGCCTGGTAAAACCGGATGGTAGGATCGATCAGTCTTACCGCCTCGAGAAGATTCACCACGGAGAGCGCGGTTACCTGAGCCGTCAAAACAGGCTGACTCCAGGAGGTTGCCACGAAGCTCTGGGCGCCCAGGTTGTAGATCTCGTGAGGCTGGCTGTCTTTGACCACTCGGAGCAGAGACGACAGGTCGGTGAGGTCGCCGTCCGCCAGGGTCACCCTGTCGAGAACCCCGAGCTCTTCGAGTCGCCACACGGTCGGGGTCGAGCGGCGAGCCAGCAAACCGTAGACCGTGTACCCTTTATCCAACAAGAACCGGCTGAGATAGGCGCCATCCTGGCCGGTTATCCCCGTAATCAAGGCGCGTTTACTCATGGCTGTTTCTCCCAATAGTCTATCAGATCCGAGTAGAGCTCCGGCAATCCACGACGGGCGCTCCATCCGGTGTCCTGGTGGATGCGCTCCACCGAAATTTCGAACGGTCTCTCCCCTTCAGCACGGAAACGTTCCGGGTCGACCACCAACTCGACCCGCCGGCCGCTTCGAAGCGCCAGCCCCTCCAGCAGAGTCGCAAGAGAGTGGGCACGGCCGCTTGCCACATTGTAGATGCTCCCCGCGCGACCGCAATCAAGCAGCGCCAGGTAGGCGTCGATCACATCCGATACGTGGCTGAAGTCGCGCGACGGCGCCAAATTTCCTACCGCTAGTCGAACCGTCTGACCACGACCTACCGCGGTCATCTGCCTGGCCATCGAAGGCAAGAAATAGTGGTCGGACTGGCCCGCGCCGGTGTGATTGGCCGGGCGGGCCACCATGATGTCGACTCCGTTACGATCTCCCCACTCTAAGGCCGCCTGCTCTGCGGCGATCTTCGAAGCCGCGTAGGGAGAGGTCGCTCGAGGTGCCGAGGTTTCGCGAACGGGCAGTTCGAGAGAGTCGGGGTGGCCGTACACGGCGGCGCTGGAAACCAGCAGAAAACGCCCCTTCCAGCCGACCTCGCTCAACGCCTCGAGCAGATGAAGCGTACCCATCAGGTTGACCTGGTAGACGGCCAGAGCATCCCGTGACGAATTCTGCACGGAAGCCAAAGCCGCCAGGTGCAGCACTCGGTCCCAGGGCTGCTCCTCGAGCATGGCGGCGACCTGGACTCGGGTGGCCTGCCGGTCTCGCAGGTCTGACCCGGAGGGCCAGGCCGTTACGCCATCCCAGGCATCCGTAACGTGCCGCCCGACGAAACCGTGAGCACCGGTGACCAGAGTACGAGGCGAGAGCATAGGGCGCGGTTCCCCGCGCTCCTCCTTCCCCCTCCAAGGGCAAAGGGGCCAGCCCCCTACTTGCGAACGCCTTTTCCATGCAAGCGATCACCGCCAACGACATCTCTGCGGCCTATGACGGCCTCCCCCCCGAACTCCGGGACACTCCGCTAGTTCGGGCGCGCACTTCAGGCTTGTGGCTAAAACTCGAAACCCTGCAGCCCACCGGAGCCTATAAAATCCGAGCCGCCTGGACGGCCCTTTCCCGCCTGGGCCCCGAGGCCCGGGAAAGGGGAGCTGCCTTATCCTCCTCCGGGAATTTCGCGGCCGCCTTCACCTGGGCGGCTCATCGTCTTGGTATTCCGGCCCATCTGGTCTTCACTCCCTCGGTATCGGGCCGCAAGGTCGCTATGGCCCAGCAGTACCCCTCCACCATTCACCGCTGCGAGGACCGCTACGAAGCGCGTTACGAACTGCTGCAGCGCCTGGGCGAGCAAGGGATCGTGACCATCGACCACCGAGTCGACCGCAACGTCTTTTTGGGCCACGCTACCATTGGATGGGAGTGCGCCGACGGGGCCGACCGATACAGCAGAGTCCTCATCCCCCTGAGCACGGGGGGATTGGCCATCGGAGTTGCCAGCGCGCTGCGTGCGCGCGGGTACCGGGGCCAGATCCTTGGAGTGCAGCCAGCCGGTAATCCCACCCTCTACCGCTCCTGGCGGGAGGGTCGGTCCCTGCCCTCCCCTGGCATCAACACGGTTTGCGACGCCCTGACCGCCACCTCGGTCCCCGACGAAGCGTTCGCTCTTCTGCGCTCGCTGCTTGACGATGTTCTGCTGGTCGAAGAACACAGCGTACGACGCGCCGTGGCCCACCTGGTGCAGGAGGAGGGGGTCGTGGCCGAGCCCGGAGCCGCTGTGGGGATGGCCGCCCTGCTGGAAGGTCAAGCGCCCCTCGAGGGCACTCTGCTGGTGCTCTCGGGTCGCAACATGGAAACCAGCCTGTTGCTCGACTGTCTGGCGAACGGATAAGCTTCGACCTGGGAGAAAAGACAACGGCCCGGGGCAGAAGCCGCCGGGCCGTTGTTCTTCATAGACTTCTGATGCCTAGACCGGGATACCGAACATCTTCAGCACCACTCCGCCGTGCTCGAGCACGAAGGGAGCAAACACCAGGCTGATGATCGCCATCAGCTTGATCAGGATGTTCAGAGCCGGGCCCGAGGTGTCTTTGAACGGGTCGCCCACGGTGTCGCCGACCACGGCGGCCTTGTGGGTTTCCGAACCTTTACCGCCGTGCTCGCCGGTCTCCACGAACTTCTTCGCGTTGTCCCAGGCGCCGCCCGAGTTGGCCATCGAGATGGCGAACATCACAGCGGTCACCAGCGCGCCGATCAGCACACCGGCCAGCATCATGCGGCCGAACAGCCAACCCACCAGAATCGGCGTGACCACGACCATCAGGCCGGGGGCGCGCATCTCGCGCAGCGAAGCCGCGGTAGCGATGTCGACGCAGCGAGCGTAGTCGGCCTTGCCGGTGCCGTCGAGCAGACCAGGGATGTTGCGGAACTGGTCGCGCACTTCCATGATCATATCCAGAGCGGCAAGACCCACCGAGCGCATCGTCATTGCCGAGAAGGCACAAGTCAGAGCGCCACCGGTCAGCAGTCCGGCCATGACCCAGGGGTCAAGCAGGTTGATGGTCGTCAGCTGCACCTGGGTCACGAAGGCCGAGAACAGAGCCAGAGCGGTCAGCGCGGCCGAACCGATAGCGAAACCCTTACCCACGGCAGCGGTGGTGTTACCAGCGGCGTCGAGGATATCGGTGCGCTGGCGGATGTCAGGACCCATGTGGGCCATCTCGGCCAGACCGCCGGCGTTATCGGCCACCGGGCCGTAAGCGTCGATGGTCAGCGCTACGGCGATGGTGCCCAGCATACCGATGGCCGCCAGGGCGATACCGTACATGCCGGCCAGGGTGACGGCCACGATCAGGGTGATTCCCAGGATGATCGAAGGCAGCACGGCGCTGTTGTAACCCAGAGCCAGACCGTAGATGATGTTGGTCGCGGCGCCCGTGGTGGACGCCTTGGCAACTTCTTTGGTAGGGCCGTAAGCGTGCGAGGTGTAGTACTCGGTGACGCCACCGATCAGCAGCCCCGAGACCAGTCCGGCCGCGAAGCTCAGGAAGACGCCGGTGGCGGTGAAGGTCTGAGTGGCGCCGAAGAGCGACATCTCGAACGATGCGGGCAGCATCGCCTTGGTGACGAAGTAGCCGCCGAAGCCCATCAGCACGGTGGCCAGGATCAGCATATTCTTCAGAGCGCTCTGCACCTGAGCTTCGGTCTCGGCTTTGAACGCCATGATGGCGAGCAGGGAGGCCGGGATACCGACGCAGCTGATGGTCAGCGGGTACAGCAGGGCGGCAGGGTTGCCGTGGAAAGCGGTCGCGGTAGCGCCGATAACCATCGCCGCACACGTGCTTTCCGCCACCGAGCCGAACAGGTCAGCGCCCATTCCGGCCACGTCGCCCACGTTGTCGCCCACGTTGTCGGCGATCACGGCAGGGTTACGAGGGTCGTCTTCGGGGATTCCGGCTTCGACCTTACCCACCAGGTCGGCGCCCACGTCGGCCGCCTTGGTGTAGAT
The DNA here is from genome assembly GCA_023447635.1 of Vulcanimicrobiota bacterium. Lineage (GTDB taxonomy): Bacteria > Vulcanimicrobiota > Xenobia > Xenobiales > JADMJV01 > JAEXNA01. The sequence continues at coordinate 11,227 of JAEXNA010000047.1, forward strand.
GCCGCCGCCCACGCGGGCGAACAGCGCCACAGAAGAGCCGCCCAGACCAAAGCCCGAGAGCACTTCCATGATGATGTGGGTTTCCGAATCCGACATCACGGCCGTCAGGCCGAGGTAGCAGATGATCATCCCCAGGATGGCCAGACCGCTGAGGCCGAAGCCCATCACGGCGCCCGCATTGATAGCGGTCGAGAAGCCCTTCGAGAGCGACTCGCGCGCCGAGACGGCGGTGCGAACGTTCCCTTTGGTGGCGGTGATCATGCCGATGTAACCGGCCAGAATCGAGGTCGCGGCACCGGCCACGAAAGCGACGGCAGTGTAGATGCCTTCGCGCGCGGGGGTGGTCGGGTTGTCGATCAGGGCGCCGATAACGACGGCGAAAACAGCGATAAAGATGGCCATCACGCGGTATTCCCGGAATAGGAAAGCCATGGCTCCTACTCGGATGGCGCTAGAGATCTCCTCTAGCCGACCGGCTTCCTCGGGGGAACCGGCCATCTCGGTGACCGAGATTTTGTTGACTCGTTGGGAGAAAACCCAAGCAGCGAGCAATGAAAAGATGCCCGTCCCTATAATCAACGCGGGTATACTCACAGTGAACTCCTGGTAACTTAAACACTTCTCCCAAGGACCTAAGCCGGGAGGGAGGGCAAACTGCGACGGCTACACGGAACTCCCTGCCATGACGTAGCGCTTTTCTGCCGGGCTTTCCCCAACATAGGGGCGCTTAGTGGCCCCCGTGCTCGGAGGGCGGGTCTTTGCTCTCCTTGCTGAAAGAGAGAGCGAAGAACATCAGCGCCAGCACGGCGTAGCCGGCAGCGAACTCTAGCGGGATGCGCGACTCGCCCGCCAGCAGCGTTCTCGGATCGTACATCGCTCCGGAAACTTTGACCGAATGCACGATGCCAAAGAGCGACAGCCCCGAGAGGATGAAGAGGTAGGTCGAAGCCGCCTTCAGACGCCGGTCGATCAGTTCGGCCAGGAAGCCTCCCCACAGCATCGCGGTCAGGATGAAGCCGTTGCCGAGCACCACCACCAGCATCGTCTCAGGGATGTGGTGGCCCGGTGTGGCCGCGTCTTGCAGCACGATAGCCCACTTGTCGGGGGCCAGCAAACCGTTCTTGTCGTACTGGATCTGGACCAGTCGGGCCACCGTGGGGAAATAGGCCAGGGCCACGGCGGCGGCGTGAGCTTTGGGGCTGGCCTCGAAAGCCTGGACCATGATGTCGAGCGCCACGAAGATCAAAATCGGAGCTAGGATCGCCATCGGAATGACCTTGAGGACCAGCGGTAGAACACCGCACATCCCCCCGAGGCCGACGAACAGACCCGTCAACAGAGTGTATCCAGCGCGGCTGCCCACCGCCTTGTAAGCCGGCTGTCCGATATAAGGAGTCGACTGGGCTACCCCGCCGCAGACGCCGGCCAGCAGGGTCGCCACGGCTTCTACCAGCAAGATGTCGCGGGTGTTGTAGTCGTCGCCGCCGACGCGGGCGCTTTCCGTTACGTTGATGCCGCCGACCACCGTGAGGATAGCGAACGGGAAGGCAATAGGCAGGTAGCCCAACGCCACCCTCCACTGCTCCAGAAACCCGAGCGTGGGGATCGGCAAGCCATAGTGAAGCGTCATGTCAGTGGGAGGGTGGAAGGGGAGAATCCCGGCCGGACCCAGCGTGTAGTAGAGCGAGACCCCGACGGCCACCGCAGCGGCTACCCCGGGAATCTTGAACGGCAGTCGGATGCCAGCGACCAGCGAGTAGAGGATCAGCCCCAGCGAGATCATGCCGATCATGGGACGGCTCATCAGTTCGAGCATCGGGATGACTCCGATCAAGGCCAGACCGATGCCGGCTAGCGAGCCCAGCAAGCCGGCCTGAGGAACCATCCGGGTGGTCAGGTTCCCCGTGAACGAGAAGACCAGCTTGATCAGCCCGATCAGTACCATCGCCCCCATTCCTACGTACCAGGCGTTGGTCGCGGCCATCTCGGCCGTCATCCCCTGCTCTTTGAAGCCGAAAAAGGCCGGGAGCAGCACGGTCACCGCGATGCCGATGGTCGAGGGGGTGTCCAGGCCCAGGGGCATCGCCGTGACGTCGCTCCGGCCCGTCTTCTTAGCCAGGCGGAACGCCATCCAGGTATAGACCAGGTCGCCAAACAGCACGCCCAGAGCGGTGCCGGGGAACATTCGGGTAAACACCAGTTCCGCCGGGAAACCGACGGCGGTCAGGATCCCCGCCAGGAACCCCATCACCGCAACGTTGTCGACCATCAGGCCAAAGAAGCCGTTGATGTCCCCCGCGGTGAACCATTTGTAAGAACCGTCTCGCCCTTCGGGAGTGGTGGGAGAGGGAGATGAATGGGCCAAACGAGCGTCCTCCGGGGGTGATTGGCCGCGTCCTTTTGACGTCCTGCGAAGGAAAACCTACTCCAACGGCTTCCCTAAAGACCCGCCGGAAGGATGAAACTCTTTCAAGAAGAACCCCGGCGGATGCACGAGATGTTACATAGCGCCTTTGTCTGGATGATGGAACTTGTCCGCGACTGGGGGTACGCCGGAGTGGCCTTCCTGATGGCCCTGGAAAGCAGTATCTTCCCCGTTCCCAGCGAGGTGGTGGTGCCGCCGGCTGCCTTCTGGGCCTCCCAGGGCACCATGAACATCTACCTGGTGGTGTTGGCCGGTACGGTCGGCTCCTGGGTCGGCTCGGCGGCCACCTACTGGGTCAGCTACTACCTGGGCCGCCCCCTGGTCTTCCGCTACGGCAAGTACTTCGGCTTCTCGGCCGACAAACTGCTGATGGCGGAAAACTGGGTTCGCCTGTACGGCACCGAGGGGATCTTTTTCGCCCGCCTGCTGCCGGTAGTGCGCCATCTGATCTCGATCCCGGCCGGCATCTGCCGTATGCCGTTTGCCCCGTTTTCGGCGGCGACCACCATCGGCGCGGCGATCTGGTGCTCGATCCTGGCCTGGTTCGGAACCAAGATCATCACCCCGGGGATGCTCGAGGACGCCGGTAAGATGGTTGACGAGGTCAAGCACCAGATGCATTGGATCGTAGCGCTGATCTGCCTGATTGCCTTCCTCTACGGCCTGACCCGCTACTTCTCGCGTCGGGGTAAACTCGAACCCAGCGAAGCCCAGGTCGACGCTGCCGAACGGCAGGCCGACGAAGCCTGACAGACCGAAATCGTCGCTTCGAAAAGAAAACCGCCCCTCACTTCGGAGGGGCGGTTTTCTTTTCGGACTGTTTCGAGAGAGCGGCTAGGGCGCGCTGGGAGCGGCGCTCAACCGCTTGCGTACCACGTCGACCACGGACTCGGCGGCCTCTTTCAGGCTGTCTTTGGCCAGGCGCTTCTCCGTGTCGGGGTCTCCCGTCTCGGTATAGGCGTTGCTGAGATCGGTCGAAGTCACCATGGTGGGCTGGCTCAGGATCCGTTCCTGATCCGAGACGCGCACCACCTGAATGTCGGCTTCGGCGGTGATCAAGAGCTTCAAACGACCCCGGTTGAAGCTGTCGCCCCGGGCGGTCTGGGACGAACGGTCGAAGCGGATATCGCCCCAGGCGATCAGTTCAGCCCCGGCGTCGCGTGCGGCGGCCAGTGCCGACTGCACGGCGGTCTCGGGGTCGACGTCACCCAGATCCAGGGTCATCGGTACCCATTCGAGATCGGGCGCGCTGGCCTTGAGGGCTGCCAGGAACACCTGGTCGATGTCCGCGCTGGGCAGCGGTTGATAGGCGCCCTCGACGCTGACGGGGAAATAGGCG
>JAEXNA010000072.1 GCA_023447635.1 Vulcanimicrobiota bacterium
CCCTTCCACGGACCCGGCGCGGCCGAGGCGCTGGAGCGGTTTGCCGCGCCGGAACTGCGCCGTGGGGAGGGGGAGGAGAGCGTCGACCGTCGTCGGGCCGACGCCTACAGTTTGGGGATGCTGCTGCGCACCGCTCTGATCGAGCCGGAACCGCGCAGCAAAGCCGTGCCTCCGCCGCTGACCGAGCAACTGGCCAGCCTGATCGAGGCGCTCATCCAGGAGGCGCCCGACCAGCGTCCCGACGACCTGGCCAGGCTGGCCCAACTGTTGCGCGCGCAAGCGTCATTGCGCTAAGGGCTGCAGGCTAATTTCGGCGCGGCGCCAGGCTCGGCGAGCTTTAGCTCTCCGCCTCTTCTTCGTCCTCGTCCTCGCCTTTCAGAATCGAAGCAAGGTCCGGGATCTCGACATCGTCAGGAGCCGCGCTGGTCAGCCCCGCGTACAGCGGGTCGGGCCAGGGGTCCAACCGCTCCCAGTTCTGCTCATGCTGCTCGACCAGGAAGTTCTGCAGCGCCTGGACCTGGGAAGCCGAGAGCGACTGAAAGGCGCAGCCGTAGCCGAACGGGTCGCCCGGGTCGGCCTGCTGCTGGTGACGCACCAGGCCGATGTAGGTGTCGCTGGGCAGGAAGCGATGATCGTGCAGATTCAGGGTGACCGTGGCGCCGGCGCGCACCGGTTGCAGCACCTGGAACTGGCATCCGCCGGGGCCCAGGTCGGTGACCACGGCGCGCACGCTGGTTCCTACCAGATCCAGATCGGCCCGGATATGCGTGCGCACGCGATGCTGAGCGCGCTGCTCCTTGAGGTTGTAGGACTGGAACCCCAGTTCGCTCATCTTGGCCTTGACCCAGGACCGCGCCAGCGCTTTGGGGTCCTTGAATTCGACCCCAAGAAACTGGGCTCCGTCGGCCTGGCGAAGCTTCACCCACTTCACCACCGTCTCGGTGACCAGCACGTCGTGTTTGGGGATCGGTTGATGGTAGACCAGACGAACGGCGCCTTTCGGCTTGACCGGCATCGGATTGTCGCAGCGCAGGCGCAGCCCTCCGACGCTCATGTCGACGACTTCGGCCCGATAGCTCTGACGGCCGACCACCGCCTCGACATCGATCGAGCAGGGGCGGCGGGCCCCCTTACGGCGCTGCTCGAAGCTGCGCTCGACTTCTACCGTGGGGGGGCCCCCCTTGAGCCCCGCGAACAGTTTCTTGAACATCGTTATCCCTTCGCCAGGCGAGGCAATTAACACTCCTATGACAGATCCCGGCTACTCTAGGCCTGGTTTTCGCACTTCTCGCGAGGCATGGCCTAATGAGGTGCCGTTATCGCTAGGAACGCCGAGCGCGGTGCACTATAGTGCATAAGCGAGGTGTGACAACGCGAGAATGGTGCCTCAATAGGCAAGGACCGTGAGAAGTGCGAAATCCAGGTCTAGGCTTACACTTTTGCTCAGGAGATCGCTCGGATGGATGTCGGCGTCGTATACAACTCGGCCTTTGGCCGCAAAGTGGTAGGACGCGTGGAAGGCAACGCCCTCTACGGTTCGCAGTACGGCTACGACCAGATCGGACGGGTCGAGGACGGCATGGTCTACGACTCTCCTTTCGCCTACAAGCCGGTCGGGCGGGTAGAAGCCGACGGCAACGTCTACAACTCTCCCTACGGCTACCAGTCGGTGGGCCGGGTCGAAGGCGACGGCTGGATCTACGACCGGGAGTTCCGCTGCGTCGGTCGGGTCGATGGGGGAGAGACCCCCGGGCGCGATGAGGTCGAACTTTCCGGAGCCGCCCTGAGACTGCTACTCAAGCCGCAGTGACGCGAGAACTCTCCCTGGCCCAGTGCCGCCGCCTGCTGCTGCAGGCGCAGGCGCCCGACCAGAAGGGGCGCGGTCCCAACGCGCTTCTCGGACTGATCCGCCAACTGGGTTTCGTGCAGGTCGACAGCATCAACGCGCTGGAGCGAGCGCATCATCTGACGCTGCGTTCCCGTCTGTCCGGCTATCGTCCCGAGGCGCTGGAAAAGCTGCTGAGTCAGCGTCAGCTTTTCGAGCACTGGACCCACGACGCCAGTCTGATCCCGGCAGAGTTCCTGCCGTACTGGCGCTACCGCTGTACCCTCTATGCGCCCCGGGTGCAAAGCCAGAAATGGTGGCAGGAGCGGCTGGGCGGCGACCCCGAGGCGCTGGTGGCGCGGGTGCTCGACGAAGTGCGCGAGCGCGGCCCGATGACCTCGGCCGATTTCGAGAGCGGTGTCCGCAGCGGCGCCTGGTGGGGCTGGAAGCCCGAGAAGGTAGGGTTAGAGTATCTCTGGCGTTCGGGCCGCCTGGCCATTTCGGGGCGTCGCGGCTTTGTGAAAGAGTATGATCTGATCGAGCGCGTCTTCCCCGGGCAGATGGCGCTGCCTCCCGTGAGCGCCGACGAGTATCACGACTGGGCGTTCGAGCAGGCTTTGCAGCGCCTGGGCTCGGCCACCGCTAAGGAACTGGCCGAGTTCTGGGGAGGGCTGAGCACAGCTCAGGCCCAGGCCTGGTGTGAGACGGCCTGCGCTGAGGGCCGGGCCGTGCCGGTCTGGTTGGAGGGGGCCGGCGCGGGAGTGGCGGCGCCCGACTGGGAGGCCAGGCTAGAGCAGTTTCGACCCGGCCGCAAAGTGCGCATCCTGAACCCGTTCGACCCGGTGGTGCGAGACCGCAAGCGGCTGAAGCGACTGTTCGACTTCGACTACAGCTTCGAGGCGTACGTCCCCGCGCCCAAACGGGTCTACGGCTACTTCGTGCTTCCGGTGCTGGAAGGCGAGCGGTTCGTGGCCCGAGTCGACGCCAAGACTCACCGCCAGGAGGGTCGTTTAGAGGTCAAAGGGCTGTGGTGGGAAGACGGTGGGAAAGTCACCGAACGGCGCCGTCAGGCGATGGACCAGGCCTTGGACGGACTGGCGGCCTGGTTGGGGGTGAGCCGTCGTGACCCGGTATGAACCTTTCTTCAGCAAACGTTGAGGGAAAACCGAAAGGCACCCGACACTCCGGCCGAGAATGACCTCGGGTGATAGCCAAAGCCCGCATCACTCCCCCCCGACTCCAGCCCGGACTGCTCGATCGTCCTCAGCTGGACGCTTTGGCCGATCGGCCGGTGGTGCTGCTGTCGGCGGGCGCCGGCTACGGAAAGAGCCAGCTGCTGGCCCGCTGGGCGCAGGGGCCCGAGACGGTCCTTTTCGGACTTTGCTCGCGGCTGGGAGAGACCGCCTCCTCGCTGCTCGAGCTCTTGTTCGCGGCGGCCGGGGTGCACGAGCGGTTTGTGCCGGAGAAGCCGTGGCAGCAGCAGACCGACCTGTTTTTAGAGCACCTTTTCGAGCAGCCCGAGGGGGTTCTGATCCTCGACGACCTGCATCACGTCGAAAGCGCCACCTCCGACAGCGAGGGCTGTCGTCTGCTGTTGAGCTACCTGCTGGACTATCGACCCGAGCACATCCGCTTCTTGTTCAGCGGGCGTAGCATCCCCGAACTCGCTGACCTGGAGTTTCGCCAGATGCGGGGCGAGCTGGCCGTGCTGAAGGGGGCTCAGCTGGCCCTGAACCCGGAGCAGTTGGAGCAGCTAGCCCCCGGCCAGGGGGAGCGGTTAGAGGAGCTGACTTCGGGCTGGCCGCTGGCCGCAGCCGTGCTGATGCGCTACCCGACCGAGCAGTGGGAGGCCCAGCGAGAGACCCTGGGCGAGAGCCTGCTGAAGATGGCGACGGCCGACCTGACGCCGCAGGCGGCCGAGGCGGTGGCGGTGCTGGGGCTGATGGGCTGGGCTTCGCCCAGCGAGATTTCCGACCCCGCGATCTGGCAAGAGCTGACCCGGCTGGCTCAGCAGGGCGTGCTGGTTCACCCTCTGGATAAGGAGAGGGTGCAGCTGCACCCGATGTTCGCCGAGCAGTACCAGGCGGAGGCGGGCCAGCGGGTGCGCGACTTGGCCGTGGAGGGGCTGATCGCGTCCGGGCGGGTGTGGGAAGCGCTAGAGCTGACCCGCTCGCCGGAACTGCTGCGGGAGCGCCTGCTCGAGCACGGCGAGGGGCTGCTCGATGCCGGCCGCCACCATCTGCTGTCGTCCTTATTGGGCCGGGCCGCCGAGCATCCCGTGCTGGGACGGCTGAGGGGAGAGGTCGAGTGGCGGCTGGGCGACCCGGCGTCGGCCATGCTCTCGTTTGCCGGGGCGGCCGCTCTGGCCCGAGAGTTGGGACACGGTCTGTGGGAGGCGCAGAGTTGGAGCGCCGCAGCCGGGCTGTATCTGGACGCCGTCTGCCCTCGCGAGGCGGCCGGTTACCTGCGTCGCGCTTATCGCGCGCTGGGTCCGGCCGAGCGACGTGAGAAGGCGCGCATCCTGGAACGGTTCGCCGAGAACGCGGTCAACGAAGGGAAGGGACGGCACGCCTCGCGCTATCGCCGTCTGGCCGCGCTGTGGGATACCGAGCGGGAAGAAGACCTGGTGGTCACGGCGCGAATCTTGATGCGCGCGGGCCGACTGGCCGAAGCGCGGGGCGGTCTGGAAGCCTCGCTCGAGCGCGGTCTGGCGGGCACGCAGAGCGAAGGGGTGCTCGACGGGCACCGCGATCCGCGCCTGGTGCTGGCCTATGTCCATTCGCTGGAAGGGCGCTTCGAGAAGGCGGAGGCGCTGGCCGAAGAGGCGCTCGAGCACGCTCGCAAGCTGGAGGATCGGCTCACCGAAGCGGTCGCCCTGGCCCGTCTGGCCCACGCCCGACTGGTCCGCGCCAAGGCTCTAGAGTCCGACGCCTTCACCGCCGACGACGAGGTGCTGAGCCTGTACGCCCAGGCCGACGCCCTGATCCGCTCTCTGGGCGTCGAGCGTTTGCGGGCCGAGATGCTGATGGGCCAGGCGCTCTATCATACCTGGAGGGGCAACACGCCGCGGGCCTACGAGGCCGCTCGAGAAGGGGTGACGCTGGCGCAGAAAAGCGGCGACGTCTGGATGCAGAGCTGGCTTGAACTGGTGCAGGCGGGAGGCGCGGCGGAAGGCGGCCACCCCGCCGCCGTCGACCTGTTGCGCTCGGTGCGCGAGTCGTTCCGGCGCTGTCGCGACCGCTTCGGCTACGCGGTAGCCGAGGTTTGGATGGCTCGGCTGGGGGTCGAAGAGCCGGCTCGTCAGCGTAAGGCGCTGGAAGAGTTCCCCTTTCTGTCCCAGCGGGCTAACCTGTTTGGGCCGGCCATCGGCAGCGTGGTCGTGCACGACGAGGCGGGGGAGGCAGTCCCGTCGACCCACCGCTTGCAGGTGTTCTGTCTGGGCAACCTGAGTTTGCTCAGCGACGGCGAACCGGTGCCGGCCAAGGCGTTCAAGCGCAAAAAAGCCAGAGAACTGTTCGCCCTGCTTCTGGCTGCGCCCGATAGCTTTTTTCATCGCGAGGACCTGGCCGCCAAGCTGTGGCCGCAGGCGGACCAGAAGGCCAGCCTGCGCGATTTTCGAGTGGCGCTGCACGCTCTTTCCGACGCTCTCGAACCAGAGCGCCCGAAGAACAGTCTGGCCTTCTGCATCGACCGCCAGGAAGAGCGCTACCGCTTGCTCTCGGACCGGATCGAACTGGACACCCAGCGCTTCGAAGACCTGCTGGGGAAGGCTCAGGATGTGGAGGGGTGGGAGCGCGCCCTGAAGCTGTATCGCGGCCCGTTCTGCGAAGACTACCCTTATCTCGACAGCCTGGGACCGGTGCGGGAGAAGTTTGACCGTCTGTATTTGGACCTGGCAGAGAAGCTGGCCGAAGCTTACCTGCAGGACGACCAGGAGGGGAAGGCGGTCGAGTTGGCCCAGCGCATGCTGGGCCGCGACGCCACCTGGGAGCCAGCCTACCGCCTGCTGATGCGCGGCCAGTCGGCGCTGGGGCACGACCATCTGCTGCCCCGAACGTTCACGCTGTGCCTGGAGACGCTGGAAGAAGAGCTGGGCGTCGAGCCCAGCGAAGAGACCTTCGAACTGGCCCGCGAACTGCTCGGCGACCAACTCGCCACGATCCTTTAGCCCGCCGACGCGAAGAAGCCCTCGATTCCGCGATGCGCGGAACGTTCCGCGGATCGGCGAATCGAGGGCTTCTCGGGGCACGCGGATTCCGCGATGCGCGGAACATTCCGCGGATCGGCGAATCGAGGGCTTCTCGGCACGCGGATTCCGCGATGCGCGGAACATTCCGCGGCTCGGCGAATCGAGGGCTTCTCTGGGCACGCGGATTCCGCGATGCGCGGAACATTCCGCTGCTCGGCGAATCGAGGGCTTCTCTGGGCGCGCGGATTCGCCGATGCGCGGAACATTCCGCTGATCGGCGAATCGAGGGCTTCTCTGGGCGCGCGGATTCGCCGATGCGCGGAACATTCCGCGGATCGGTGAATCGAGGGCTTCTCGGGGCGGGCGGATTCGCCGATGCGCGGAACATTCCGCGGATCGGTGAATCGAGGGCTTCTCGGGGCGGGCGGATTCCGCGATGCGCGGAACATTCCGCGGATCGGCGAATCGAAGGCTTCTCAGGGCGCGCGGATTCCGCGATGCGCGGAACATTCCGCCGATCGGCGAATCGAAGGCTTCTCTGGGCGCGCGGATTCGCCCGTGCGCGGAACATTCCGCCGATCGGTGAATCGAGGGCTTCTCTGGGGCGTGCGGATTCCGCGAGGCGGCTAGACGTTGAAGCGGAAGTGCATGACGTCGCCGTCTTTGACGACGTACTCCTTGCCTTCCAGGCGCATCACGCCTTCTTCTTTAGCGCCCTTTTCGCCGTTGAGACGGACGTAGTCGTCGTAGCCGATCACCTCGGCGCGGATGAACCCCTTCTCGAAATCTGTGTGGATAACACCAGCACACTGGGGCGCCTTATAGCCGTCCGTGAACGGCCAGGCGCGAACTTCTTTTTCGCCGGCGGTGAAGTACGTCTTCAGTCCCAGCAGGGTAAAGGCGGAACGGATCAGCTGGTCGACACCGGACGATTCGACACCCAGGGTCTCCAGGTATTCCTTCTTCTCGGTCTCGTCCTCGAACGACGCTAACTCGGCCTCGATCTGGGCCGAGATCGGCACCACCAGGCGGCCTTCCGAAGCGGCGTGCTCGCAGAGAGCGCGGTAGTGCGGGTTGGCCATCGGGTCGGACAGGTCGCTTTCGGCCACGTTGCCCGCGTACAGGATCGGCTTGGCGCAAAGCAGGCCCGAACGCTCGAGGATCAGGCGCTCTTCGTCGCTGTAGTCGTCGGTCTTCAGAACGTGACCCTGCTCGACGATCGGCAGGATCTTTTCCATCAAGTTCTTCTCGGCGATCCCCTCGGCGTCTTTGGCCATGATCGCCTTTTTCAGGCGCGGCATACGCTTCTCGATAGAGGCGGCGTCGCTCAGGCTAAGCTCGATCATGATCGTCTCGATGTCGCGAACAGGGTCGACCGAGCCTTCGACGTGCTGGATGTTCGAATCTTCGAAGCAGCGCACCACGTGAACCACGGCGTCCACCTCGCGGATGTTGGCCAGAAACTGGTTGCCCAGACCTTCACCCTTGGAAGCGCCTCGCACCAGGCCGGCGATGTCGACGAACTCGAAGACGGCCGGAATCACCTTGTTGGTCTTGGCGATCTCTTTGAGCACCCAGAGGCGAGGGTCGTTGACCTTCACGATACCCGTGTTCGGCTCGATGGTGCAGAACGGGTAGTTGGCGCTCTCGGCAGAGAAGGTCGAGGTCAGGGCGTTAAAGAGAGTGGATTTCCCGACGTTGGGGAGTCCTACGATTCCGGCTTTCAGCATAGGCGTGGCGATTCCAAGGGGGTTCTGGAAGTCCTTCCTGACCCGAAGGAGCTTCAGCGGTTGCGGAACGCCGTGACCACGCGGATCGACTGCTTCTCGGGGGTGGGGCTGCCGTAGCGCAGTTTGCTGGCTGACAACTCCAGAATCAGCTGCTCGTCGCCGCCGACGGAGAAGCGGCACTCGTCCATACCGCGCCCGATCGGTTGCCCCAGTCGAAAGTAGGTGGGCAGCGCACCCGCGCCCAGGCTGTTGATCGGCATCGCGGCGTCCTGCTGGGGAAGCCCCGCCACGGAGACCTCGCGTCGGTAGAGCGTCTTCTGGGCCGGAACAAAATAGAGCACCACGTACTGCTGCCAGCGGGGCGTCAGCTTGACCGGGTCGTACTGGAAAACCCCGTTCTCGTCGCGGGCCGTCAAGAAGGCCGCCCCGCTCCCGTCGCCCGCGACCTCGAGACTGCGAAAAGTGCTGCCTTCGACCTCGCGATTGACCTTCGCGGTGACCACCTGAGCGATCTGCAACAGTTCGCTCTTGGCGTCGCTTTTCTGCCAGGCGGCCGCTCCCATCCGATAGATGGAGAAGGTGACCGCCAGTAGCAGACCCAGCACCACCGACGAGACCAGAAGCTCGGCAATGGTGAAGCCTGAGGACGGTCGGCGGCGCGCCTCTCGAAAGCGGAAAGAGGTCATTGGTGCAGCATCGTCCGGAAGGTCGTCTTGCTGTCCTGATCCCAGTACACGTCCACTTCGACCGCGCGGATGGTGGGGCTGAAGTTCTGGCAGCGGACCACCGTAGTGTAGACGTGATTGTCGACGGTGGTGGTGGGATAAGGCGCCGGCGGGAAGCCTGAGGCCGCATCGACCGGGTCGGGGGTGCGTCCGTCGAACACTCCCACGGCGGTAGTGCTGTAGCCCTGCTGCTTCACCGTCTCTAAAAGCTCCCGAGCCACGTTGGTGGCGCCCGTGATATTGACCGAGGCGCGTGACATCTTCAGCCCGGAGATGAAGACGGTGGCCAGCCCCATGATCGCTACCAGGATGACGAACATCGCCATCAGTACCTCGATCAGCGTTAGCCCAGAGCCCCCCGGCCGCGGTCCGCGCCCGGCCCTCAACGCCCCATCCAGAGCAGAATTTGGGCCCCGGCGGCGCCCACGCCGCCATCGCTATCCTTGGGTTTGAAAAACTCTTCGATGTAGGTGATGCGGGTCAGAGGCTGCAGCACCATGTCGCCAGGGTTGACCCTTTCCCCGTTGACGTCGGTGGGCTCCTGACTACCGTTGTCGAAAGCCGCTACCGCACCTTGCACCGTGACTTCAGAATCGGTGTAGACGGAGCCGTGGGTGAACAGCATGCCCTGGAAGTAGGCCGAGCCTAATCGGTCGTAATCGATAGAACTGACGTAGCCCTTCATCAAGTTTTTCACGGCGAGCTTCTGGCCGCCGCTAAGGCTATTGAAGCGATCGACCGCTGCGTCGAATCCGCCTCGGGTGATCCGACCCGCTGCCAGGTCCTGGAGCGCCTGGGCCTCGATCGGCGTGCCATCGGTGTAGGAGAAGAACAGCGCATTGAGATCTTCGAACTTCTGAGTCATCCGCGCCTTGGCGGTCGATTCCGGCTGGCCGGCTAATGAGTCGATCAAGCGCTGGGTCACATTGTTGTTTCTGCCCGGAAGCGAAGGAGGCTCGACCCGGGAACCGCTACCGCTGATTTCCTGTGCCAGGACGTTGAGTTTGGTTTGCGCCGTGTTGTCGAGAGCAGCGCCCGGAGTGTCGAGAGCGTCGTGGTAGTCTCGGATAGAATCGCTCAATTGGTTCCAGTCGGCCGCGATGGAGGGGTTGCCCGCTCCGAGCGACTCCATATACTCGGTCCCGTTGAAGCCGGACAGCTTCACATTCCCCTCCGAGAACAGCGCCACGGTGTCCGGGGTGGCCGAAGCGATCCGAGCGTCGCCCTGCAGGGTGCTCCCACCCGTCACGAAGACCGAACCGCTGCCGGTGATCGAGCCGTTGATGTGCAGGTCGCCTTCGACGTAGAGGTTCACTCCGTCCAGAACCAGATCGCCCTGCACGGTCATGTCTCCGCCGTGGTAGAGGTCGTTCGAGGTGGCGCTGGGCGGGTGCAGCGTGGTCACCCCGGCGTTGAGAACAGCCGGAGGAGAGCTGCGCCGACCCTCTACCTTGGCCACGATGTTGACGTCGGGGATCGGCATCCGAGCGGCGCCCGGCTCTTTGCCGTTGCTAGCCACCCCGTCGCGAACTTTGATAGCGTCCTGGTTAGGAGCTACCGTCGAGACCTTGCCGTCGATCGCGGCCTCTCCGTTCTCGTCCCAGCTGATGATATCGGGGACGGCCTCGGCCATGTTGGAATGCACGTCGGCATCGACCCTTTCCGGATCGGACTGGCCTTTACGACCATCGATGTTAACGCTGCCGCGCAGCGAAATCCGTCCCGAACTCATCAACGGCGCTTCGGCCGGATAGACCCCCCCGCCCACCCGGACCAGCGCTTCGACCTGCCGTTCGTAGCCGCCAACATTGGCCGTCACGATCAGACTGGCGCAGCCTTTGGGGACGTAGTTGGCTCCCCGGAAGTTATCGCTGGAGGTGCCGTCGCTGTTGTTGACCGACTCCGAGTCCTTGAAGTTGCTCCCGTTGGTGTTGAAGTTGATGGTAAAGGTGCCGTTACCGTCGGAGGCGGGTTGGTCCTGAAAGCCGGCGGTCCAGGTCGGATCCGCCTCCAGCTGAGCCACCGCTTCCCACAGACCTGATTCGGCCAGGTACAAGGCGGCGGTCTGGTTGCGATAGGCCTGACTGGTGAACAGTTCGCCCCGCACCGAAAGGAAGAGAGCGATCACCATCATCAAGATGATTCCGCTAAAGAGAAAGACCGTAACCAGGGCAAAGGCCCGCTGGGGTCGCTGCTTGTAGAGACTTCTCACCACCTGTCACTATAGCACAGGTCAAGGTACGAAAGGATCCTACCTATCCCATCCTCAGGCCGAAATCTCTCGCAACAGGCTGATCATCACACGGCAGGCCTCGGCGATCGGGGCGGCCTGAAGGTGGCTCGGTAAGACGCGGACTTCCAGGGTGGTCAACTCGGGGTGTCCTCCCACCAGGTTCAGCAGGTTGAAGTCGCAGTACTTGCTCAGGCGCAGGTTGCGCAACTGCTGACAGGCTCGCTCCCAGGGCAGTCGCGAGAATTCGGGAGTGCGGGTCAGTTCGACCAGACCCTGGGGCCAGGGGCCCAATCGGCGGCAGTTGGGGTTGACGCCAAAGCGCTCCTTCAGCGCCTCTCCCTGCCGGTCCAGAAGGTCGACCAGGGCGGCAAAGCGAGCCGAGTCCTGGAACGGCGCTCCGTCGAAATGCAGATGGGTAGCGCCCTCCAGCGGGACGGTGAACTCCAGGCGCCGGGCCACCTCCAACATCGCCTCCCAGCGCTCTTCCTGCTCTTCCTCCAGGGGGGCGACGACCAGTTCGCAAGGGCGCTCTCGCTCTCCCGGTAGGGGAGCCGCCATGGCGACCGAGGCGCCCGCTTGGTCCTCCACCTTCATGATCCCCTCCGGCCCGGCCACCACCCGGGTCCCAAACAGCGCTGCCAGAGAATCGAGAACCTGCGGCAGGGGAAGATCCGGATCGGTTTGAGCCATGATCAGGTGGAGCAAGCGACGGTCGTCGCTGAGGATGCGATACCAGCCGGGAAGGGGAGGAGCGGCCCGCTGAAGATCCCCTTGCAAGGTCAGATCGTCCACGCAGGAGACGGTAGGAAGGCCAGAGCCGTCGCGCACCCGATAGCCCAGAGTCAGGTTGTGAAAAACTGGCTTCCCGGGGACCTCGCTCGGTTCGGACTGAGGATGAAAAAAGCGCTCGACCGAGCCCTCTGCGTGAAGGTCGGCCAGCGCCCTGGCCAGGTCCAGACGACTGCGCCCGGGCGGCGCCAGCAGTTCGACCTCGATACCGATTTTCCAGCCGAGCGAACTCAGCGGCTAAGCTCCAGCGCTTGCTCTAGCAGCGAGCGGTTACCCATGATCAGGTTGCGCTCGATGGTCAGCTTGCCCTGGCGGGCGTCGCCCAAGCCCCAGGTCCGTGCCAGCAGTTCGGCATCTTCGTAAGTGAAGCCCGAGGTGGGGAAGAAACGCAGCGACTCGACGCCGCCCAGCGCCTTGGCCCGCGCGTCGCTAAGGCAGAGTTCCAGGTAGACCTTCGATTCGACCGGGCCCAACAGTTTGGCACCCGCGCGCTCTTTGGCCTCGGTCGAGTTGCTGCCCCAGAAGTCGGCCAGCACGGCAGCGTCCCAACCGGTGTAGCCGCCCTCGAAGAACGCCTTGACCGCTTCGGTGTCGCTTTGAGCCAGCGTCCCCGAACAGATCGGAAGGGGAGAGGCCGGTAGGGTCTGAGCCACGGCGATCTGGCCCATCAGCAGAGGTGCTGCCAGGGTCAGGGAGAGGGACAACATTTTCCAGCTATATCTCATGGGAAGGACCGTCCTTGGGGAAGATTATCTGCTGGGATTCCCACGGCTCCGGCTTATCCCCTCTAGTTTCGGGGACGAAGAGAGAGCTGAGAGTAGACGGTCTGCGGACCGGCGGCGTAGCGCTGAACGCCGGCCCGGGCGATACGCTGAGCGCTATCGAGAGCCACCGCGCGGGCGTCGATCGAGTAGGCGCCCTGACCGCCAACCGCCAGCGGTTTGGCCCGCAGCCAGAGCAGGTCGGTGGTCAGAATAGCGCTGCTCTCGAGTCGGACACCTCCTCCCTGGGGAGCGACGCTGTCGCTGCTGGGCCGATCCAGGTAGGCGGAGACGTCGTCAAGGAGCACCTGGCCGTCGGGGCCTCCGTTGCTGATCACCTTGCGGACGAGCACCTTGTGAGGGCAGCCTTCGTCGTAGCCGTCCGGTCCCAGGGTGCCGGGGCAGGAGGTGTGGTTGAGCGGCACGCTGAGGTAATACAGGATATTTCGCTGCCATACCGGTTCACCCGCGGGGTTGCGCACCATCTGCTCGGTGGCCGGATCGATGGGAGAGAGGAACCAGATCGCGTCGCTGTCCTTCCCGCCGCCGCCCAGGGATGCGGGTGACGTGGTGACCGCGACGTTCTCCTTCGAGGCGAGTTCGAAGTCGCGCTGCAGAGGTGCCAGGGCGGTCCGCAGCCTGACCGCTGCCGCTTCTTCCGAATCGTTCACCACCCAGGCGCTTTTGGTCTGGCTCAGGATAAACGCCGTCATGACCAGGATGGCTCCAAAGATGGTCAGCGAGACGGCCAGTTCGGCTATCGTGTAGCCGCGTCGTTGCCGACTCCCCGGCTCAGGACGAGGCATCCGGTTCATCCAGCAGGCGCGAAGATTTGTAGCTCAGCCGGCCCATGCCCTGGCGCTCGCCCGCCTGCTCGTTCCACCACCAGACTTCGATCTCGAGGTAGGCCAGGCGGTTCGGTTCGGCGGTGCCGGGCAGGCTGCGAGCCACCAGGCTGTAGGAGAAGCGGGTCTCACCCACCGTCACCTCGCCAGATTCGAACGGGGCGCTTCCGGCGTGATGGAACAGGCGCTCGCGAAAGCCGGGCGGTTCGTCGGCCAGGGCGGCGTCGACCACCCGCTGCAGTTCTCCCCGCGCGACTTGCTGAGCGACCTCGGTGTCGCGGGCCTTCTGGCGGGCGTTGAGTGAGGTCGTTGCCAAACCCACCAGCAGCAGCACGGCCACCGTGACCAGCCCCAGAGAGAAGACCAGTTCGATCATGGTGAACCCGCGACGGGCCGAGCGGTGCGCGGTATGGCTCAATAGCGGTTCCATAGAGTGCGAGACATCGGGAGGTTGGCTGGACCCACGTTCATCACGCTCAGCAGATAAGCCGGGTCGAAGGTCAGATGGGTGCGTCCCGCCTGCAGGGCGATCTCGCCCCCTTTTCCAGAGCCGGGCGTGCCCGGCGTCTCGGCGGTTCCGGGAACGCCGCCGTAGGCGACGAGGGCGCCTTCGAGCAAGAACTCTCCCCATTTTTCGGGGGGCAGGCGACGATGCCCCATGCGGGTCGAGATGTCGCCCCAGCTATAGACGACGCCTTTGACCTTGACGTCCTGGAAGCTTCCCGCGCCGCTGCGCTTATCGACTTTGTAGGTAGAGAACATCACGTCGCCCCTGGCATAGATGCTGACTCCCGACTGGGCTTGCGGGTCGGCCGCGAAGTCGGCGCCAAAGCCCACCACAGCCACGTTGCCGCCCGCCGTGATGGAACCGCCCTGTCCTTCTAACCGGGCCCCCACCCGAACGTTGCCGGGCGCCGTCAAGGTGGCCGACCCGCCCGCTTGGGGCTCGAAGGCCAGAGCGATGTCGGAAGGGCTCAGATCATCATCGACCCCGGGCAGTTGCAGGTCGCCTTCGGTCAGGCCGCCGTTGTCCTCGAGGTAAGTTCGGCTGTCGCTGGCCAGAGAGTCGTCATAAAAGTAGAGCGATTCGATGATCTGATGTTCCGAGGTGATGAAGTCGGTACCCGACCGCAGATTGTCACCACCGCCCGGTCCGACGACGAGCTGGAAGGTTTCGGGGTTGTCCGCTCCGCTGAAGGAGAAGTCGACCGCACCGCCGTCCACGTTAAATTCGTAGCTTGCGCCGAAGCGGGCCAGGAAGAACTCTCGCATCAGTTCAGGATTCTGGGCAAAGTACAGCGAGACGCTGCTGTTGGCCGTCTCGGGGCTAGAAAAATCCAGGTCGGCCGGCGCTACGGGCGCGCCTTCGCGCGGCAGCACGGCGAAGTCTTCGGGCGGGTCGGCCGAGGCGACCAGGCTGCTCCGGCCTTTCGCCGCGATGTTCAGGTCGGCTTTGACCACCAGGCGGCGGTTGGCGCTATCGAGCACCACCCCATCCGGCATGGCGGGAAGGGCGGTGCCCGGGTGGGTCGGGTTCGCCTTGATGAACTTGGTGTAGTCCTTATAGTTCAGGTCGTAGTAGTGCAGGCTGCCGTCATCCCACCAGACGTAGGTTCCGGCAGGCAGCGAGGCGCCGCCTGTGTCGGCGTGTTTGACCTGATCCCAGGAGAGGTCGTAGAAGGCCGAGTTGGCGCCTTCCTGGTCGACGCTGACCCCGTCAGCGCTGGCATGCAGACGGTTGTCGCCAGAGAGCACCTGGCCGTCGGGGGAAAGGTAGTTCACTCCGTCGCCGCCGCCGACTTCGACCTTGCCTTTGCTGCGCAGGCGGGGCTGGCCGCTGCCGGCCCGGGAGTCGACGGTCACCGAGCCCTGCCCGTCCGGCAGGGTCGCTTTGAAGTCGCGCGCGCTCATCGAGGCGGCGTCGAGCGCGATGTCCGAGATATCGTCGACCCGATAGACCGCCTCGAGTACCGCCGACGAGGCGTGGCCGCGCGGGTTGGTGTCGGCGAAGTCGCCCCGGGTGAAGTTGCCCGCCCGCCCTTCGACGATCAGGCAGACCGAGAATTCGGGGACCGAGTAAGGGCGGGGACTGGCCTCGCTCACCGAGGCGTTGGGACCGTCGGCCCGCGGCAGCGGGGCCGGCGTGCTGTACATGACGTTGTTGAGCGACAGGTACGGCAGGTCCAGCTTCATGGCCGGATCGGGAAGGTTCTCGGCGCCATCGCCGTCCTGATAGTTGAAACGCAGGCGGAACTGCGAACCGTCGGCCAGGTAGCCGACCACGTTTCCGTTATCCTCTTTGACCACCACTTCGGGCGTGTCCAGGGTCAGGCCGTTCCGGTCGCCGTGCCAGCGGGCGTTGACGCGAAGCTGCATCAGGGCGTACTGGATCCCGGACTCTGCCGCCGTTTCGGCCGCTCCAGAACTGGCCGTCGAGCCGCTCACGAACAGCGAGCGGATGCCGATCTGACTGGCCGATCCGACAAACATCGCGATGACCAGAATCAGCAGCAGCGTCGACAGCAAGACGACGCCGCGTCGTTTTCCTCTGAGTTGCACGGACTCTCCTGTCCCCCCCCAAGCGTAGCACGAAGGTACAGTGGCGAGCCTCCACCGCTTATCACTATACCACGAGTCACGGGGCTGTGCTCAAGTGTGGGAAAATGTTCCTCCGGGGCAAAATGAAGAAGCCCGCGACTCTACTGTGAGAATCGCGGGCTTCGGGAGGTCAGGTGGGAGGCGCAGAGCTAGGCCGCTAGCGGGCTCGGCCGCTCCCCGTCTCGGGCAGCATAAAGCCTCCCACCGCCAACAGCACGGAGCTGGCGCTGAAGATCTTCAGCCCCGTCGCGTAGGACCCGCCGGGCTGGTCGGCCAGGTAGCCGGTCAGGATGGGGGAGAGGAAGCTGATACAGTAGGCTACCGAGTAGACGCAGCCCATCATCAAGGCCAGGCGCGAGGCGTCCATTTCGGGCAGTTCCATCGGGATGGTGAACAGGGGCGCCACGTACAGGAACAGCGAGGCGCCGAAACCGATGGCGCCGGCCGTTCGCAAGGTGGGGTCGGCGGCCGTGATCAGGACCCAGGAAGAGACGGGCATCAGCAGGCCGGCGATGATGATCATGGGGCGTCGTTGACCGAGGGTCTTGCAGAGGAATCCGCTGACTACGGCCACCGGAATCCCCACCGCGTTGAACAGGCTCTGCACCTTGCCTGCGGCTTCGCGGTCGAGTCCGAACGCCTGGTCCAGGTGCGCGGGCAGCCAGGCGTTCAGCGCCAGATAGATACAGAGCGGGCCGGCGAAGGCCAGAGCGATCCACCAGGTCTCGGGCCGGCGCAGCATCTCGCCGATGGTGGGCTTCGTCTCCGCTACCGCCGAGGTCACTTCGCGAGTGATCGGTCCGGTGCTGCCCAGCAGCGCCCAGAGCACCGCCAGCACGACGCAGAGCGCGCCGAAGGCGACCAGGGTGTTCTTCCAGCCCAACTGCTGGCTGACCGGGACGGTGGCAAAGGTGGCCACCGTGATTCCGGTGTTCACCGCCACGTTGTTGAGCCCGGTCACCACGGGCAGCTCTTCTTTGGGGAACCAGGTCATCACCAGCGGCCCCAGCAGGGTTACGATGACGGCTCCACCCATCCCAAAAAGGAACCGTCCCACCACCAGGGCTTCATACGAGGGTAGGAACGGGATCAGCACGGCCAGCGACGAGAAGGCCGAGCCCAGCAGCAGGGCGTTCTTCAGTCCGAAACGAGCGGCCAGCGCTCCCGCGAAGAGCGGAACGAACGCTTTGGCCAGGGAGACGAATGAGATCAGCGAGCCGCCCTTGGCTTTGCTGAAGTCGAACGCTTGCATCAGTTCGGGCATCAGCGGCGCGTAGGCCAGCCAGCTGATCCCGAAGACCAGGTAGGTGGTGAAGAGCAGAAACTCGATGAGATACCGGCGCGACGAGACGGCGGGAGTCATCGGTTGACCAGCTCGGTTTTCAGGACTTTGCCGGCGGCGCTCTTCGGCAGCTCGGCTTCGACCCGGAACTCCTTGGGAATCTTGTAACCGGCCAGACGCTCGCGGCAGAACTCCTTGAGCGAAGCCGACAGGTTCTCGGGGGCGCCGGCGCGGGCTACCAGATGGGCGCGTCCAACTTCGCCCCACTTCTCGTCGGCGATGCCGATCACGGCGACCTCGGCGATGTGGGGATGGCCCAGCAGCACCTCTTCGATCTCGGCGGGGAAGACGTTCTCACCGCCCGAGATGAACATCTCTTTCTGGCGACCGCAGATGGTGTAGTAGCCGTCCTCGTCACGGAACGCCAGGTCGCCGGTGGAAAGCCAGCCGTCGTCGGACAGCACCGCGGCGGTGGCGTCGGGGCGTCTCCAGTAGCCGCCCATCACGTGACCGCCTTTGATCTGCAGTTCGCCGACTTCGCCGACGGCGGCGAAGCTACCGTCAGCCTTCTTCAAGCGCACGTTGACGTAGGGCAGAGGGCGTCCCACGGTCTGCACCCGCGCTTCGGCCTGCTTCTGCTCGATGCCGAAGGTGTTGGGTCCGGCCTCGGTCAGTCCGTAACCTTGGCGCAGCGGAAGACCGTGGCTCCAGTAGGCTTCGAAGAGCGGTTTGGGACAGGCGGCGCCGCCCGAGATCATGATCTTCAGGCGACGGAGTTTGTCGGGGTTGAAGCCGGGGCTCTCTTTGACCATGTGATACATGGTGGGAACCAGGAACAGGATGGTGCACTTCTCGTCGACGATGAGCTGCAGCGCTTTGTCCGGGTCGAACGATGCGGTCAGCACGATGGTCCCGCCAAGAGCAAACATCGGGGTCGCGAACACGTTGAGCCCGCCGATGTGGAACAGCGGGGTAAAGATCGGCGCCACATCGTCGGGCGACAGGCCCCAGCCGGCGATGGTGTTCTGGGCGTTCCAGAAGACCGAGGCGTGGGTTAGCAAGGCGCCCTTGGGGATCCCGGTGGTGCCGCCGGTGTAGAAGATGCCCACGGGGGTCGATTCTTCCAGCCCTTCAGCTTCGGGCACCTCGGCCTCGCTGGCCGGGCTTAGCCCGAGGGTGTCCAGGTGGCGGGTGTTCTCGTGATGGGGCACGCTCTCGGGAGCGAACTTACCGTCGACGTACAGAACTTTAGCGTCGCAGTCGGACAGGATCACCTCTTGCTCTTTTTTCGAGAGACGCCAGTTCAGCGGGACGGTGATCGCTCCGATGCGGGCGGCAGCGAAGAACAGGACGAAAAAGCGCGGGTCGTTCTGAGCCAAGATTGCGACCCGGTCGCCCTGTTCCACGCCCATCTCTAGAAGGGTCTTGGCGGCGGCCAGAGTTTCCGCGTAGAGGGCGGAGTAAGTAAGTCGTCGTCCGGTTTCGGCGCAGATGATCGCCTCTTTCTCGGGACGGAAGTGGGCGTGAGTCGGAAGCCAGCGGTTGATGTACATGATGATACCCCTTGGATGAAGAGTGTGTGGTCGTGTTACCACCTTAGGCCCGCGGGGTTGCAACAGAGTTGCAGGACTACGACATTTATGACCGCACGGACCAGAAGCCTATTTCATGCCGATTCGGCGCGGGAGAGGGGGCTCTCCTTGTCGCCTGGTTGCAGAGACTTCCTACACAGTAGGAAAGGGTTGCGACGAAGTGTTACGGAGTGGGAAGAGCCGTGTCGTCGTCGTCTTCGCTGGGCGGGGCGTAGCGGTTCTCCAGCGCCTGCAGGCGGGGTTCGGCAGCCAGCAGCGGTTCACGCCAGTCGTCGGGCAGCTCGCCTTCGGGAGGGAAGGGGGTGAAGGCGAAGGTGGAGAGCGCCCGATAGGCGGCCACGAAGATAGCCGAGATTTCGGTCAGCTCTCGTTCGGCCTGGCGCTCGGACGAATCGGGGTCGATCGGGCGGTCGGGGGCCGAAGAGAGCATCTCGACCTGCTGCTTGCCGGCGTCGACCTGCTTGCCGAAGGCTCGCACGGCGTCCTGGAAGGCGCGCCAGAGCTCTTCGTTGTCGGGGTCGTTGTCCGAGGCGGTCAGCGCCAGATCTACGGCGCGAAGATTGTTGGAGATGAAGGGCGATTGGGCCTGGAACTCGCCGGGCTCGACCGCGATCTCCTCCAGGTGAGGCAGGCGACGTCCGCAGCTGCGGCAGCGACCGGATAGCGAAAGGTTACCGCCGCAGAAGGGGCAAGGT
>JAEXNA010000079.1 GCA_023447635.1 Vulcanimicrobiota bacterium
GTCCTGCACACTCCCCGAGGTCTCCTCGATGGCGAACCTCCAGACGATGGGGGAGGGGGAGGCCGAGGGGAGGGGGGAGGTGGAGCAGCCCGCGCCGCCCAGGCCCACTACCAACAGCGACGCCAGCCAGAACCGCAGAAGTCTCATGAGAACGCCAGGTCCCTGAGCAGTAGCGCGATGGAAGGGAAGACGATCACCAGCAGCGAGGCCAGCAGAAGCATAACGATGAACGGCGGAGTGCCCGCGATCACCTCGAGGTACGGCTTGCGGAAGATCGCCATCGCCGTAAAAATGTCGCAGCCGAACGGGGGGGTGGCCGACCCGATGGCCACCTGCAGCGTCACCAGCAGCCCCACCAGCACCGGGTCGATTCCGGCCGCCACCGCGATAGGATGGAAGATGGGAGTGAGGATGAGGATCACCACGATCGGGTCGACGAACATGCAGCCCACGAAGAAGGCGGCCGAGATGGTGAGCATGATGGTCCAGTAGCCCGAGGCCGCCGTCAGCCCCAGCGTCTGTCCTACAAACTGGGCCGGCAGGTCGGCAAAGGAGATGACCCAGGAAAAGGCCGCGCCCGCCCCCACCAGGACGAACACCACGCCCGTCACCAGCCCCGTGTCCAGCGCGATGCGGGGCAGCTCTCTCCAGCCGATCTGTCGGAACACCAAAAGCTCTAACACCGCCGCGTACAGGACCGACATCGAGGCCGCCTCGGTCGGGCTAAACAAACCGCTGTAGATCCCGCCGATCACGATTACCGGAAGACCCATCGGTAGCAGCGCCTGGCGCAAGGCGGTCCCGCGGCGGGACCAGTCGAGTCGCGGCTGCCGGGGCACCCCTTGCCGCTGGGCCGCCCACACGCTGTAAGCGCTGAACATGGCCAGAATCAGCAGCCCCGGCCCAATGCCGGCCAGGAACAGCTCGCCGATCGAGGTGCCGGAAACCACACCGTAGACGATCATCCCGATCGAGGGCGGGATCAGCAAGGCGATATCGCTGGCGTTGATCAACAGCGCCGTAGTGAAGCTGTCCGAGTAGCCCGCCGCCAGCATGCGCGGGCGCAGCGGTTTCCCGATCGCCACAACCGTGGCCTGGGTCGACCCGGACAGCGCCCCGAAAAGGGTACAGGAGGCCGCGCAGGTCACCGCCAGGCCGCCCCGCAGATGCCCCACAAAACTCTCCACCAGGTCCAGCAACCGCTGCGCCGTCTGCCCGCCCGTCATCAACTCGGCGGCCAGGATGAACATCGGGACCGCCACCAGAGCCGAAGGCTTCACCCCTCCGATCATCTGCTGCACCAGCACCTGGGGCGAGACCTGGGGAAACTCCACCACAAGCATGGCCAGCGCTGCGGCCAGCAGCGGCACCAGCATGGGGAAACCCAGCAGCAGAAGGGCGATCAGCACGCCAAAGACCAGCATCGCTAGATCCCCTCGACCGGCGTCTGCCCCAGATCCGGAACGCCGTAGGCGACGTACACCTGTCCAGGGCCGAACGCATTCTGGTAAGCGGTCAGAAGATACTGCAAAGCGCCCAGCCCCAGACCCAGCGGCGCGCTCAGGTAGACCAGCCAGAGCGGCACCTCCAGCACCGGCGACACCGTTCCTAGCGCCCGCACGGTGAGCACGTAGTCCACCGCATGATAGGTCAGGCAGCCCAGCAGCGCCGCCGTGCCCAGGCAGACGCCTGTTCGCAGCCGGCGGCGCCACAGGTGCGGCAAGGCTTCATAGAACGCCGTCATGCGGATATGGCGCCCTTGCCCGGCCGCGTGCGAAAGACCCGCAAAGGTCACCGCCAGCAGAGCGAACCAGCTAAGCTCCTCGGCCCAGGCGAGGGAGCGACCGGTGAAAGTGCGCAGAAGCACGTTCCCGACCGACAGGGACGCCATCAGCAGGATTCCACCGGACAGAATCGTCCGTTCCACCGTCTGCAGCAGACGCGATATGGGGCTCAACAGTTGCAACATAAAAAAAGGGGCGGCCTGCTACAGGAAGGTGTCGTGTCAGGCCGCCCAGACCATGAAGGGCCCGCGACGGGGTCGCCCCGCCCAGGCCGTTGAAGGGCTGCGACGTGGTCGCCCCGCCCAGGCCATGAAGGGCTGCGACGGGGTCGCCCCGCCCAGGCCATAAAGGCGGCTCGAACGCACCGAGCCGCCAGGGTGTCTACCTCGAAGCGATATAGTCGGGCCGCGCCGCACGTCCACAGAACGGATCGCGCAAACGGTTCTCCACGCTGTTGAACACCAGGAAGATATTGCTGCGCGGCCAGGGCGAAATGTTCGAACTGCTGCCGTGCATCAGATTGCACTCGAAGAACAGCACCGAACCGGCCGGCCCCTTGGCCGAAACGATCCCACCCTCGGCGGCCAACTTCTCCAGCGAGGCCGGATCCGGGGTGCCTGCCTCCTGGCGCCGCAGCGACTGCTTGAAGTTGTCCTCCGGCGTCTCGCCCGGACAGTTCACGAAGGTCCGGTGCGACCCCGGCATCACCATCAGCGGACCGTTGTGTTCGTTGTTCTCGGTCAAAGAGATCGAGCAACTCAGCGCCCGCATGCGCGGCATCCCGTCTTCGGAGTGCCAGGTCTCGAAGTCCGAGTGCCAGTAGAACTCCTTGCCTACGAAGCCCGGTTTGTAGTTGATGCGCGACTGGTGAATGTAGACGTCGGACCCCAGCAGATGTCTGGCCACGTCCAGCAAACGCGGATGGACCGCCAGTTGCGAATAGACCGGGGAAGAGCGATGCACCGCAAAGATCGAACGGATAGCCTGACTCTGCGGCTCGACGATCAGCTCGGGACGCCCCCTCAGCGACGGGTCGGAGAGCAGACGGTCCCTTTCCCCGGCCAGGTCGGCAAGCTCCTCGCCCGAGAAGAACGAGGGCAGGGACAGATAGCCGTCACGTTCGTAACCCTCTACCTGGGCCGCGCTGACCACGCCGTCCGGCGAGGCGCCGCGCCCACCGTGCAGCACGGGGTCCTGGCGCTGCAAAAGCTGCACCCCGCCTCCGGCTCGAGTGCGATAAGGATCAGTCAATGTAGACATCGGTAAGGCTCCTTTTCATAGCGTGGGGCGAGGCCGTGGGGACCAGCTCGTACGAGCCGTCCGCGTCGTGAATCTCGCGTCCGGTGATGGGAGGGTTGAAGGTGCAGACCAGGCGCAGATCCGCCGTCGTCGCGCGCAGATAGTGCCGGTCGTGGTCGTTGAGAGCGTACAAGGTGCCCGGGCGGATATCGTGCACCACGCCCGTGGTCAGGTCTTCGATCTCGCCGCGCCCCTCCACGCAGTACACCGCCTCCAGATGCTGCTTGTACCAGATCAAGGTTTCCGTTCCGGCTCGGATGATGGTCTCGTGCATCGAGAAGCCCATCCCGTCGGATGCCAGCAGCAGACGACGGCTGACCCAGTTGCCGCCTTCGACGTCGCGTTCGGTGCCTCGGATCTCATCGATATGCTTGACGATCACACGGCACCTCCCACCAGCTCACGCGGTTTCAGCGCCTCGCCCTCGGGCAGCGCGGCCAGCGCCTCCTCGAGCACCCTCAAGGCATCGAGCAGCACCGGTTCGGCGATGGTCAGGGGCGGCAGCAGCTTCAGCACGCTGTCGCCCGGCCCGGCGGTTTCTACGATCACGCCGCGGGCAAAGCACTCCCGGGACCAGCGCTCGGCCAGCCCCTCCACCTGGCATTCCACTCCCAGGATCAGCCCTCGGCCCCGCACCTCGCCCAGGGCGGGACAGCGATCGGCCAGCCGCTGCAGCGCCTCCCGGCAGAGCCGCGACTTCTTCTCCACCTCCTGCTGTAGCTCGCGGGTGCGCCAGTGCTGCTCCAGCGCCTCGGTGGCGGTGACGAAAGCCAGGTTGTGACCGCGGAAGGTGCCGTTGTGCTCGCCCGGAGCCCAGACATCGAGGTCCGGCCGGATCAGGACCAGGGCAAACGGCAGACCGTAGCCGGATAGCGACTTGGAAAGACAGACGATGTCCGGCTGGATTCCGGCCTCTTCAAAGGAGAAGAACCCTCCCGTCCGGCCACAGCCGACCTGCACATCGTCGACGATCAGCGGCACCTCGAAGCGACGCGCGAGGTCGGCCAGCCCTTGCAAGAACTCCGTCGAGGCGACGCGCACGCCGCCTTCGGCCTGCACCGTCTCGATCACGATAGCGGCCGGCAGGTCGAATCCCGACGAGCTGTTCTCTAGCGAAGCCTGTAGGAACGCCAGAGTCTCCCGCGCCCCGCCCAGGTCGCCCTCGAACGGCATGCGCTGCGAATGGTTCAGCGGTACCCCGGCGCCGTCGCGCTTGGACTGGTTGCCGGTCAGCGAAAGCGCCCCCAGGGTCATCCCGTGGAAAGCGTTGGTGAAACAAAGGACGTTCTGCCGTCCGGTGGCTTTGCGGGCCACCTTCAGCGCCGCTTCGATGGCGTTGGTCCCGGTGGGGCCGGGGAACTGTACCTTATAGTCCAACCCTCGCGGCTCCAGGATCAGCTGCTCGAAGCGTTCCAGAAAGCGGCGTTTAGCGCTGGTGTACATGTCCAGACTGTGAGTGACGCCTTCGGACTGCAGATAGTTGATCAGCGCCTGGCGCAGGCGGGGAGGGTTGTGACCGTAGTTCAGCACGCCGGCTCCGGCGAACAGATCGGTGTAGCGCTTCCCTTGCTCGTCATAAAGATACGCCTCATGAGCTCGGGTAAAGACCGTAGGGAAAGAGCGACAGTAGGAACGAACTTCCGACTCTCGCCGTTCAAAAATAGACACAGGATAGTCTCCTTTCAGGGGACGGAAATAAGGGGAAATAGGTAGGGGAGAAAGGATAAGGGGGAGGAGGGGAGCAGCCCGGGCTCCTCGCGCTGGAAGAAGCTCAAGGCTCTGAGCCTCGAGCTTCCGGCCTCGAAGAAGCTCAGGCCTCGAAGAGCCTCAGAGCCTCGAAGACCTCAGCCCTCCGAAACCTCAGGCCTCCGGACGGCAGCGAGCCAGCAGCTCTCGATAGGCCGGCGAGCGCCGCTCGACCGGACCGAGCCGATACAGCTGTTCCGCCTCGTGCGACTCCGGAAAATCGGCCTCGGTAAAGTAAGGATCGATGCGGCACGCCGCCCCGGCCCGACGCCCAAAACCGGTGAACAGAGCCCGCGACGAAGCGTTACTGACCCCCACCGTGGCCTCGAGATAGGCCGCGCCGGTTTGCTCCAGGAGCTGGGTCAGCAGACCCGTCGCCAGGCCCGCGCCGCGGAAGTCGGGATGAACGCCCACCTGCCAGACAAAAGCCGTATCGCGGCGACCGGGAGGGCAAAAGCCCACCACCAGGCCCACCGGGCGGCCGTGAAACTCGGCCACCACGCAGGTGTCGGAGAACATCCGGGCCATCATCAAGTAGCAGTAGCTGCTGTTGCGTTCCAGCGTCCCGATATCGCCGATCAGCTTCCACAGATTGGCGCCGTCCTTAGGATGGGCCGGGCGATAGGTCAGCTCGGTTGCGGCGATCATACCAGCACCTCGCTGGGAAAGAATCGGTCGTGCAGACAAGCCACCGTCGCTTTGACCTCTCCCGGTTCGACCAGATGGGCGATCGACAGCGGTCCGCTATGAACATCCAGCGGTTTGATGCCCGCCTCGCTCAGGGCGCGCCGGGCCCCCTCCAGACTCTCGCGATGGTGCAGCAGGCCTTGTCCGACCAGCGCCACAGCGCCGACCCCGGCGATCTTGCAGCCCTCGATTTCGGTGCTCAGCTGGCGTCGCAACTCGGCCGGGTTGGCCACGTTCTCGCAGGAGGCCACCATCTGCCACGGCTGCTCGTAGACGATAGCGTCGCGTCCGAACAGGTCGCGGATAAGCTCCCGCTGCTCCGGTCGGCTGTAGCGCACCTGCAGCAGATCGTCGCGTCCGGCCACTCCAACCACCCGTCCAGGTTGAGGGCGACGACGGCAAACCAGCGTTCCGTCCCCCTCGGTGAAGGTGCTCAAAGCGCAGATCGGCAGGTCGCCCCGCTGGGCAAACTCCACCGCCTCCTGGTTCAAGACGCAAGCGCCGTAGCGCGCCAACTCCTGCATCTCGTCGTAGCCGATTTCGGCCAGCCGACGGGCGGCCGGAACCGTCCTGGGGTCGCTAGAGTAGACGCCGTCGACGTCGGAATAGATCTCGCAGCGCTGAGCCTTCAGCGCGGCCGCCAGGGCGACCGCCGAAGTGTCCGAACCGCCCCGGCCCAGGGTGGTCACCTCGCCCCGAGTGGAAAGACCCTGGAAGCCGGCCACCACCACGATGCGATCCCGGCGCAGCTCGGCCAGAACCCGCCGGGGGTGGATCTGAGTGATGGTCGCCCGATTGTGGGCCTCCGTGGTCAGCAGGCCGGCCTGCCCACCGGTCAGCGATACAGCCTGCTCTCCGGCCTCGCTGATGGCCAGACTCAGCAGGCTCATCGAGACCTGTTCGCCCGTGGTCAGGAGCATATCGAGCTCACGACCGGCAGGGTTGCTGCTGGCCGCCCGGGCCATCTGCAGAAGGTTGTCTGTGGTGTCGCCCATGGCGGACACCACCACGGCCACCTGAAAACCGGCCCGCTTACGCGCGACCACCTTCCGAGCGACTCGCTTGATATTGTCGAGGGTAGAAAGGGAAGACCCGCCGTACTTGTGCACGACTATTCTCATAGCAACAAGACTCCAAGGGTAAAATTTGCAGGCGGAAACAAGGCGTCAAAATAACGTCGCCCGCAGAAATTAGGGATGCCCCACCCTACCAGGTGTCTTGACAAGGGGTCAACCCTGTGCATCTGAGCCGCGTGCCGTCGCAGAGCCATCGAGCCCCACAACCACGGGGCTCGCGTCCGATCAAAATTCGTCGAAATTCGTCCCCCACGGACACCTATTAGTGGTGTGGTTGGTGTTTGACAGGGGCTAACTGTAGCGGTCTAGCAGAAAGGGTTTATCGTTGGATGAAGATCGGTACCTCGTTGAGATGGAACTCGACAAGAAGGTCCCGCGTGGACCAGGATGGTGGATCCCCGGATTCGACAACGCGGCGCGCTCGGCCAGCATGGAGCGGATCGGGGGCGGCGCCAGCCCCGATCTGACCTACTACATCCTGACCGTCTTGAGCACCCTGATCGCCACCTACGGACTCTTGTCGAACTCGACCGCCACCGTGATTGGAGCCATGATCGTGGCGCCCCTGATGGGTCCGATCCTGGGAGTCGCCCTGGCCCTGGTCACGGCCGACTCTCGCATGTTCCGGCGCAGCCTGACCGCCGAGGTCAGCGGAGCCGTGCTGGTCATCCTGGCCGCCTTCGCCGTGGCCACCGTCACCGGAGTTGACCAGATCGACTTCACCGCCAGCGAGATCGCCAACCGCACCCGTCCCACCCTGTTCGACATGGCCATCGGATTGGCCGCCGGACTGGCCGGAGCGTTCTGTATGGTCCACCCTTCGCTGCAGGCCAGCATCGCCGGTGTGGCTATCGCCGTGGCGCTGGTGCCGCCGCTCTCGGTCACCGGGATCACCGCCGCCGGCTGGTTTCACGGCATCGTCTCGTTCCGCCCCGTCTTCGGCTCCTTCATCCTGTTCCTGGCCAACTACCTGACCATCGAAGTCGCCTCATGCGTGCTGTTCTACCTGGTTGGCTTTCACAGCGAGCAGGGCGACCGCACCCGCGCAAGCTTCCGCCGAGCCATCGCCATCAACGCCATCCTGCTGGTCTTGACCGGGGTCTTTCTCACCCACCAGCTGACCAAACTGGTGCGCGAGCGGGTGGGCCTGGTCACCGCCCGCAAGGTGCTGCGCGAAGGCTTGAGCAAAGTCCCCGGGGCCGACCTGGACAACCTCGAAGCCGTGCTCGAAGGCGACACTCTCTCGGTCCGAGCCGCCGTGGCCTCGCGACGCGACTTTACCCCTGCCATGGTAGGGCGTCTGCAAGACGATCTCACGGCCGCGCTCGAGGGCAAACTCTCCGGCGTCACCCCTCAACTGGTCCTGCGCACCGTTCCCTCAACCTTTGCCTCCTCGACCGGCTATCTGTTCGAGCCCGAGGTCAAGATGCCGTCGGCCGAAGAGGTGCGCAAGCAGGCCGTGGAAACCGCCATCCGCGAGGCCGTCCAGCGCTTTCCCGGAGTCGGACTCGACGGTCTGCAGCTAGAAGCCCAGGGGACAGGGGGAGGGGACCCCGGTGGAGTCTCCAGCGCGCGCACCGAAGTCACCGTCACCTCGCCCTACGAATTCAGCCCCGTGTTGGTCGCCCAACTGCAAGAGTCGGTCAACCAGGCGCTGGCCCAGGCCAAGCAGAGGCCGCTCACCCTGACCGTCAAAACCGTCTACGTCAGCAGCGCTAACGAAGACGGGCGCCTCTCCGTCGACTCGCCCGACCCCTCCCGCGACCCGTTTCCCGAGCTTCGCCAGGCGATCCAGCAAGAGATCGAGCGCGAGAGCGGCTACCAGGTGCTTGGTCTGACCGTGAAGCGACGGTCCGCCCGCCTCTCCGACTCGTCCGTCGGCTTCCGCGAAGCGCTCAGCCAGGAGAGCTTCCAGGCCACCGCCGACGTGCGCGGTCCCGCCTTGCTCGACTCGGCCGTGTTAGAGCGAGCCCGCCAGCGCGTCCTGGCCCGCCAACCCCGCCCCATCGACCTCGAGATCCGCGCCGTCAGCACCGTCTCCGACACCGTCGTCGCCCCCTCCCCCCCCACAG
>JAEXNA010000127.1 GCA_023447635.1 Vulcanimicrobiota bacterium
CCGCCCCCGGCGCTTTCTTGTCGCCTGGCGAGGAGAACGTCGACAGGGAGAGTGGGGGCTGGCTCAGAATCCTGGCCCGTGAGTTCGTCTAGCAGAGCGGGGACTAAGCCTTCAGGGCGGCTGCTCAATGAATTTTTGATCAGCCTGGGGCTTTTCTTCTTGATCCTGACGGCGAACCTGACAGTGCTGAATTCGGCGAGCCGGTCGTCAGCCCAGGCTGGAGCCACCCGGCAAGCGTTAGACCTGGCGCGAGACGGCCTGGAAGAGGCGATCGCTGCGCCGACGCCGGGTCTGCGCGAAGTCAACTTCGGATCCCGAGGCAAAGAGACCAACGGCTTTACTTTCAACCGCCGGGTCAAGATCGTTCCCCTGTCGGGACCCCAGCAGGGGTTAGCCCTGGCGACCGTCACTGTCGACTGGGGTCAAGGCCGTACGGTGTCCTTGGAGCGCTATGTCTGGCGTCTTTGAAAAAGAGACCACCGGTTCTACGGCCAAATCGCTGCTCGGAGCCCTGGTCGCTCTGGGGGCGGGCTTCATATTCATGTTCCTGGGGCTGGTCTCCGTTACCGCGTCGAGCGATAGGGCCGAGGGCGATCGGGCGGCTCGACTGCTGCTGCAGACTCTGCAGGCCGATCTGATGACCTACCAGCAGGGAACCTTTCAGATTTCGGCCGATCGTGGCAAGATCCGTTTTCAGGGTCTTAGCCAGGGGAAACCGGTCGAGATCGTCTACCAGGCAATCCCCGAGGCCAAGGACGTGACCCGGTCGGTGAACGGAGAGGCTCAGCGTCTGGCTCGCCTCTCGGAGGTCAAGTTTTCCAGTGGCGACGGCCTGCTGAAACTTCAGTGGAAGTCGGGTCACGGCGACGGACAGTGCCGTTTCGCGCTACGACGTTGGGGCAAGAGCAGTTCGTGAGACGACGTCTGGGAAAACGTGGTGGCTACCTTTTGGTCCTGGTGGCGGTTTGCGTCTCGATGCTCAGTATCAGCTTCCTGCGGCTTGCCGCCGCTTCAGGCCGGGCCGACGACGACGCCGAAGCGGAAGTCGGCAGCACGGTTGCCTATTATGCCGCCGAGAGCGGTCTGGTCGAAGCCGAACTTCGCCTGCGGTCGACCAAAACGTTGCCCCCGAGCGGACCCTGGCTGGCAGGGACGCTGGTCGGTTCGAACGGGCGCTACACGGTCGAAGTCGTCACGTCCGACGCACCGGTCGGCGGATTTCTCCTTCGCTCTACGGGCAAGACCGAAGGAGAGGCGGGGCGCGTGATCTCCTCGACCATCGA
Organism: Vulcanimicrobiota bacterium; assembly: GCA_023447635.1. GTDB lineage: Bacteria > Vulcanimicrobiota > Xenobia > Xenobiales > JADMJV01 > JAEXNA01. The sequence goes on from JAEXNA010000127.1 coordinate 1,284, forward strand.
AGCTCAGGTCGCTCCCGGTCGGGGAAAAGTTTGGCGGCTGCTCGACCGTCGAAAATTGTAGGTCACGGCTACAACGAAAGGGGTTCGTCCCCTCACGAGGTTTCCCGACAACGACCTGCGAAAGTCCGGGGGTGAAGGCGGCCTCGCTTAAAAACCTCTCTCCGGAAGATGTCCACCGTTTAGAACTGCTGTCCCGGGTAGGGAAGCGGATCAACACCCCGGATAGCTTCAACGACGCCCTTCAGGCCATCTTGGACTCTGTCGTCGATAGCCTCGAAGCCGAGCGGGGGGCTATTTTTCTCACCGATCTGCAAAGCTATCCCGAGCTGATTCTGGCGGTCGACCGCAGTTCCGACCGCACCGGCGAGTTCGAATACTCGCAAACGGTCGTCGACAAGGTTTGGAAGGAGCTCGAGCCGCTGGCGGTCGTGGATGCGCAGGGCGATGAGGATTTTGCCAGCGCGGTCTCGATCCAGGCTCAGGGGATTCGCTCCGTGATGTGTGTTCCGATGGTGGGCCGCCAATCGACCCTGGGGCTGATCTACCTGGACAACCGGCTCTCCAACGCCTTCACCGGACCGGACCTTCAGATGCTCGACATCATCGCCGATCTGGCCGCGACCGCGCTCGAGCGGGCTCGGTTTTTCGAGGCGCTGCAGAAGCTTAACGACAGCCTCGAAGCCACCGTTTACGAAAGAACCCGGGAGGCCGACGAGGCGCGAACTCAGGCCGAGCAGGCGACCGAAGCGAAAAGCTTGTTCCTGGCCAACATGAGTCACGAACTCCGCACCCCCCTCAACGGCGTGCTGGGGCTTTCCGAAGACCTGCTTCGCGACGAGGCGACGCCGGCTTTGCGTCTGCGTCTGGAGCAGATCGGCTTCTCGGCGCGCTCGCTTTCGGCTCTGGTCAACGGGATTCTGGACTTTTCCAAGATCGAGTCCGGTCGAGTCGAACTGGATAACCACAGTTTCGGGCTCGAGAAGGTGCTCAAAACCATGCTGGCCACGGTGGCCTACAGCGCTCAAGAGAAAGGGATAGAACTGGTCGTCCGGCTGGCGCCCGAGGTGCCCAGCGAGGTCGAAGGCGATTCGACACGGCTAAAACAGATCCTGATCAATCTCCTGGCCAATGCGGTGAAGTTCACCGAGACGGGCTGGGTCAATCTTACCGTCGAGAGCCCGACGCCCGGCCTGCTGCAGTTTTCGGTTTCGGATTCCGGAATCGGGATCGCGCCCGAGAAGCAGCGAATTATCTTCGAGCCCTTCTCCCAGGCCGACGCCTCGACCACCCGTCAGTTCGGAGGAACCGGCCTGGGGCTGTCGATTTGCCACTCTTTGACCCAGCTTCTGGGGGGAGAGCTCAAACTAGAAAGCGAGTTGGGCAAGGGTAGTCGCTTCTACTTCCAGCTTCCGTTCAAGACGATCAAGCCTTATCAGCCTCCGGCCCTGGAGGGGATCAAGGTCTGGGTCGAGGACCGAGACGATGAGCACCGCCAGACCCTGCTGGGGCTGGTTCGAGGGTGGGGTATGAACCTGGTCGAGGACCCTGCCGAGTGTCGGGTGGGCATCGTTCCAACCACGGGAACGGCCCGCGACTTCCCCTGCTTGTATCTGATTTCGAACTTCGAGATGCGTCATCAGAAGTTGCTGAACGCCACCCCGGAGACCCGCTATATGCTGCGTCCGGTGCTGCGAGAAGAGTTGGCCGAAAATCTGCTCTACCTGGTCGAGGAGCGAGACCCCGACACCGCTCCGCCGCCCGTCGATCCGCGAGTCGAGACCTACGAGGTGCCGCGTCCGCCTGAGGGTGCGGTCATGCTGGTGGCCGAGGATCATGAGATCAACCAGTTGGTCACTCAACGCATGGTGGAAAGCTGGGGCTACACCTGCCAGTTCGCCGGCTCCGGCCTGGACGTGGTGAGGTTCTTCTCGGAAAAGCGCCCACGATTGATCCTGATGGATATCGAGATGCCCGGGGTCGATGGCTACGCCGCTACCCGGCAGATTCGCGGCCTGGAAGAGGCGGACCGTCGTCGCCAGGGCGATTTTATCCCGATTCTTGCGGTGACCGCTCACCTGGCGCCCGACCTTCGGGTTCGCTGCCTCGAGGCGGGCATGGACGATCTGCTCTCGAAGCCGCTTTCCCGCGCCCTGTTGGCGGCCCGGTTGGTCCTCTGGGAACAGGTCCTGGGGGGAGGGCAGACCCGTGGAGTGGCCCGACTCAGCGGTCATAAGGAGCTGGCGGATTGGCCCAGCCGCTTTCTCAGTGAGATCCACGCCACCCTATCCACGCTGGCCGTGATAGCAGGGCGAGACGACCCGCAGGCTCAGGAAAGCACGGCTGGGCGTCTGGAGCGATTGGCTTTTGCGGCTGGTCTGACCTCTTGGGGCGGCCGTCTGGTCAACTGGAAGACCGGACGTAGCCGCACCCCGCTCCCCGAAATCGTGACGAATTTCCAGCAGGAGTGGAAGACTCTGGCTCCAACACTTCTCACCCGCGGCTCCTGACCGCCGTCCCTTTCCCCTATGAAACTTCGAGTTACCAAAGGTTTCAAGCCCCGAGCCTGGACCAAAGCCGCCTACGCCGGTTACCTGAAAAGCGACAAAGATAGCTTCCTGGTCGACGCATGCCCTGGAGCAGGTAAGACAAAATTTGCCGTCATGCTGGCCTACAATGAACTTGCCCGCGGGGCGGTCGACAGGGTTGACGTGATCGGACCGTCGGTCCACATCTGTAAGCAGTGGGCGCAGGATATGGCGGCCTGGGGACTGCACCTGGACCCTGAGAACGAGCAGGAGGCGCCCGATTTCGTCGGCCGTGTGTTCACCTATCAGCGCCTGGGCATGTCGCCGCAGGCGTTGCGCACTCCGTCGAACCCGCGTCGGCTGGTCATTCTCGACGAGATCCACCACGCCGGAGACCACAAGACCTGGGGCGACGCTCTGCGTATGGTGTTCGGCAACGCGCACCGCCGGCTACTGCTGAGTGGAACTCCGTTCCGCTCGGACGGCAACCCGATCCCGTTCGTGGGCTACACCAGCGGGGATCACGGCACCTCGATTTCCGATTTTTCTTATGGGTACGGCGACGCCTTGCGGGAAGAGTACTGCGCCCCGCTGTTTTTCCCGCACCACGACGGCGATTTTCAGTGGGAGCGGGGCGGCGAGACCTACCGGCTAGACCTGTCTAGCCGGGTCGGTCAGCAGTTGAGCGCCGACCGCCTACGCACCGCCTACGCCCCGGAAGGCGAGTTCGTGCGCGAGATGCTTCGCGAAGCGCACCAGCACTTGATGGTGCTGCGCAACGAGCACCCTGCGGCCGGCGGGATCGTGTTTGGCCGCGACGTGGAAAACGTGCGCGCTCTGGCCGAGGTGCTGGCTTCGGTCAGCGGCACCCGCCCGGTCACCGTGACCAACGATGACAAGGACGCCGGCGACAAAATTCGGCGATTCAAAGACGGCACCACTCCCTGGCTCGTTTCGGTGCGCATGGTTTCCGAAGGCGTCGACGTCCCCCGTTTGCGAGTGGGAGTCTACCTTTCGCCAGTCCAGACCGAGATGTTCTTCCGCCAGGCGGCGGGGCGTTTGGTGCGTCTGGTCCCTGATCTCGAAGATCAGTCAGGCTATCTTTACCTGCCCTCGCTGCCTCGTCTGATGGACTACGCGGCCGCTATGACCGACGAGCGCCGCCACGCCATCGCTAAGAAAGGCCCCGTGGCCGGCGGCCTGGGCGGGGTCGAGGAGATGACTCGCGGCGAACGGGATGAGCCCAGCGAGATGGACTATCGGTTCCTGGCTGCGGTGCCCGAGCGAGCCGGGGTGATCGAGACGATCACTCCGACCAACAAGGACGGACAGACCTTCTTCGACTTCGCGGCCGACCTGGTCGATGAAGAGCCGGAGCCCGAACCCGTCGTCGTCGCCCCGCCGCCCGCCCTTCTAGGCGAGCTGAAGGCGGGGGTCCGCCGTAAGGGCGGCACCCTGTCGTCCCTGGTCAACGACCTTTACCGCACGCACAAGGTCACCTACGCCCAGATCCACGCGCACCTCAACGGACTGCAGAACGTCAAGGGACAGGCCCAGTGCTCGATGGAGCAGCTCGAGCAGCGGGAAGAGCTGCTGCGTCGCTGGCTTTCTACCGGGAGCCCGCCCAAGCTGCAGCGCACGGCGCCACCCTCGGGCGGCGCCAGCGGCAACGGCAGTTAGGGCCTCCAAAGAGGACCGTTCTCCGTGTCCTCTTTCCCTTGACTAGTGTTCGCCGGTCGAGGTGATGGCAAAGGAGAGTCCAGCTTCTGACGGGTCCCGAGAAAATTGCTCGATTTTCGGGCAAGGGGGGCCAAGGAGCCGACTCCCGGAGGGAGAACGAGCGTCCCCATGAGCACCCTGGCATCGCCTCAACTGTCCGCGCACATGGCCGGACGTCAACCTTCGGCCATCCGCGTGGCCGGCATCCGTTTTGCCCAACGTACCGACACCACCCGAGCGTTGAACGTGGCGATCGGCAACGTCAGTCTCCCTATGCACAAGGCCATGGCCCAGCGTCTGGCCTCTCTGGGACAGCCCGGCGGTCCGCTGGGCGACGGGGTGGTTCGTTATACCGCGACGGTGGGCACCGACGAGTGCATCGGAGCTTTCAAAAACGTGATCGCGGCATCGCTTCCCGAATCGCGTGCCGCTGAGGCGGACAAACTTCACGTCCAGGTCACCGACGGCGGTTCGCAGGCGATGGAACTGCTGATCCTGGCCTGCTGTGGCGCACCCGGCAGCGACGAGCGGCCTCTGCTTCTGATCGACGCGGCCTACACCAACTACCTGGCCTTCGCGGAACGTCTGGGACGCAAGGTTGTCTCGGTCCGTCGAGAGCTGACCCCGGACGGACAGTTCCCTCTGCCCGACCTCTCGGTCCTCGAGGCCGCCTTTAAGAAGCACCAGCCCGGAGCGGTCGTCATTATCCCCTTCGACAACCCCACCGGCGCGCTGTATCGCAAGGACGATCTGGCCACCCTGGCGCGCCTGTGCGTCGAGTACAACTGCTGGTTGGTTTCCGATGAGGCCTATCGCGAGCTACACTATACGGGCGAGGAGACTCCCAGCGTCTGGTCGTTGAGCGATGCTGACGTGCCCGGGATCGAAGGCCGCCGATTAGCCATCGAGACGGCTTCGAAGGTCTGGAACGCCTGCGGTTTGCGCATCGGCGCTCTGGTCACCGATAACGCCCTGATGCACCAGCAGTGCGTGGCGGAAAACACGGCCGCCCTTTGCCCTAGCACCCTGGGACAGTCGGTCTTCGGCGCCCTGCTCAAAGAGTCGCGCGACGACCTCCGGGCCTGGTTCGGCGAGCAGCGGGCTTACTACAAGCCGATGGTCGAAGGGTTCCACAACGCGATGAAATCGGCCCTTCCGGGCTGCATCGTGTCCTCGCCGCAAGCCTCGTTGTACTCGGTCATCGACGTGCGCGACCTGGTCGGCCCGGAATTCGACTCTCTCGAGTTCGTGCTGTGGTGCGCCACCCGGGGTAGCGTCGCCACCGACCACGGCCCTCTGACCCTGCTGACCGCCCCGATGGGCGGCTTCTACGATGTCTCCGAGAACCCCGAGAACCCGGGTCGGACGCAGTTCCGAGTGGCCTTTGTCGAGTCGCCCGAAGTGATGGCCCAGGTCCCCAACCTGTTTGCCCAACTGTTCCAGAACTATCTCAATGAGGAGCGTGCCTAACTATGACCGAGCAAGAGAATGAAGACTATGGCCATCAGATGGTCGCCCTGCTGCGTCGCCTGACCGAGGTCGACGGCGACGTGAGTGTTCTGGAAAAGCGCTGGGTGCGCCAGCTGATCCAGGAGCTGCCCGGCCACGACGACCCGGACGTCGCGGAAAGCTCGGACTTTGACCCTAACCGCTTGAAAGAGTACGTCACCGAGGAAGGCGAGGCGGAAGAGCTGATCGAGCTTCTTCTGCTACTCAGCCTGGCCGACGGCGAGACGTCCCCGGCCGAGTGGAAGCTAATTTCTGAAATCGGGCAGCTGGTGGGGCTTTCCGCCGAGCAGCTCGAGACGTTGCGGAGCACCACCGTCCTGACGGTAGAACCGACCTAAGAGACCCCGTCTCGGAAAGGGCCCGCGACGATGGCCAAACTGTATTTTCGCTTCGGCGCCATGGGCAGTGCCAAGACTCTGAACCTGCTGGCCGTGCGTCATAACTACGAGCTGCAGGGGAAACGGGTCGTGCTGATCAAGCCGCGCACCGATGACCGCTTCGGAGCTCAGGTGGTGCGCTCGCGTGCCGGCCTGTCGCACGAGGCCGACATGATTGTCGACGACGACACCCCCTTTCAGCCCGAGTTTTTTCAGGGGCTGCACTGTGTGCTGGTTGACGAAGGTCAGTTTCTGAGCCCCCTGATGGTCGAGCGGCTGCGCGAAGCGACCCGGCTCTATGATGTGCCGGTGATCGCTTACGGGCTGCGTACGGACTTTCAGACCCGCCTTTTCCCCGGCTCCCGCCGCCTGCTCGAGCTTGCCGACGCCATCGAGGAGATCAAGACCACCTGTACCTTCTGTAATCGCAAAGCCGTGTTCAATCTGCGCCACGGGGCCGACGGGCAAGCCATCAAGGACGGCCCGCAGGTGATGCTTGGCGACGCCCGCTACTCGCCCGTTTGCCACGGCCACTACGTCGAACGGACGGGCGGCGCCATCGGCTGCGAAGAGACCGAACCGGCTTCCGTCAGTCCCTAGACGGACCCGAAGGCGGCACCAGGTCGATAACCAGCGGCAGATGGTCGGAGGCTACCGTGGTCAGATGGTCGATCGGCACGAAGCTCTTGCGCACCTTACCGGCGGCTCGCAGCAGCACGTAGTCCAAAACCCGCACGGGGTAAGTACCGAACCAGGTCTTGGGAGCGACCAGAGAGCTCGATTCCAGACGCCCCAACAGACGTTGCACCTCTTTACTGTTGGGCGGACAGTTGAAGTCGCCCAGCAGCACCGCCGGTCCATCGGCGGCATCGAGCAGCCGCTCGAGCCCGCCGATCTGGGCCATGCGGTCGGCCCGGGTCAGACCGAGATGCGTGTTCAGCAGGGTCAGCAGGTCGCCGTTGGGCAGGCGGACCCGCGCCTCCACGGCCACTCTGGGCTCGCCTGTCACCCCTTTGGGTCGGGGCAATTTATGGCCCTCCCAGTGCTCGACGGGAAGACGAGAGAGGCAGCCGATGCCGTATTGACCGCCAGTTTTGCCCATGGCGGGAAAGAAGAACGCTTGAGATGGCCAAAGGGCCGCCAGTTCTCGAAGTTGATCTCGGCTACCGCTGCGCCGGCAGCCCACGTCGACCTCTTGCAGGGCCACGAAATGGGGGTTGTAGCGGGCCAGCACCTCGGCCACGCGGCGAACGGAGAGACGCCCGTCGAGCCCCACGCAAGAGTGCAGGTTGTAAGTCATCAGCCGGACCGCGCCCTCGGGCGGGACCAGTTGACGGAACCCTTCGACCGTGGGCAGCGGGTCGCAGCGATGGCGCGCCAGCTGTTCGACTTCGGCCACGGAGAGCGGGACCTCGGGCAGCGCCAGGGAGGCGGGAACATAGACCTCCCGGCGGTTGCGAAAGAGCAGCCACACTTCATAGCGGCGGTGCTCGAGGGTTCGCACCAGCCGCTCGAGGTGCCGCAGGTCGCGCCACCGGCGCCCCCGCAGGTCGCCCAGGTGGTGGAACGGCAGGCCCAGCATGATGGCCTGGTGGGTTCGGGCCAGCCCATCGCACTCGCAAAGATGCACCGCCAAGGAAGTTCTTCCACTCCACAGGTCTTTGCTGAAATACAGGCTGCGGGCCGCAAACACCAGCAGGCGGTAGAGAACGGAAAGTTTCGAGTCGGGTTTGGTCAGACCGCGGTCCGACGGGCGAGAGTCGTCGAGAAGCGGATGACGGCGGTAGTGGTGGAACCGCTTGAGAAGTTTGTGGCGAGTTTTGTCGTCCGTTTCGGCCAGCGAGATCAGCAAGACTCCGGCGGCGTCGGTTCGCTCACCCGAACGACCCGGCCACCAGTAGGCCCGGCCCAGAGGCCGGGTAGCGCGGCGGAACCAGCTGACTAGTTCGGCAATCATAAGATCGGGCTAAACAGGCGGGCGACCTTGACCCCCAACTTGTAGAACCAGCTTCGCCCGTAATAGTCTTCGGGGCCGACTTCGACGCTTCGCTTCAGATCGGCCAAAAGCATCTCCTCGACCTCTTTGCAGAAGCCCTCGTCGCGCACCACCAGATTGCCTTCGAAGTTCAGTCGCATGGAGCGGTTGTCGATGTTGGAAGAGCCGACCCAGGCCATGCGGTCGTCGATCAGCATCACCTTTTGGTGAGGATGGCCGGGCCGATAGCGGAAGATGCGGATGCCGCTATGCTCGATCTCGGGGAAGTAGGAGAGAGCGGCCAGATACATGATCAGCATGTCGTAGCGTTCGGGGATGATGATGCGGACGTCCACTCCACGAAGGGACGCCAGGACCAACGCGTCGACCACCGACTGGTCGGGAATGAAGTAGGGGCTGGCTACCCACAGTCGGTTTTTGGCACAGGAGATGCAGTGAACGAAGAACAGCACTCCCGCCGAGAGCGGTGAGGCGGGTCCGGTGGGCACGTAAAGCGCCTGCCGGTTCTGAGATTTGGCCGACTGCGGTTTCCACTGCAGGCGGGGCAGACTGGCCGTAGCCCAAAAATAGTCCTCTGCCCAGACCAGCTGGATGTTCTGCACGACCGGCCCTTCCACGTAGACATGGGTGTCGCGCCAGTTGCCGTAGAACATACTCGAGCCCATGGAGTCGTCATGCACGTTGACCCCTCCAACAAGGGCCATCTTGCCGTCGACCACGGTGATCTTGCGGTGATTACGGAAGTTGTACTGGAACTTATTCAGTCGGCCCCGGGTGGTATAGAAAGGGTGGATGTCGGCTCCGACGGCCCGCAGATCGTCGATGTAACGTTGGGTCAGGTGGCTCAGGCAGCCCAGTTCGTCGTACAGGATATAGACCGCGACCCCCTCGCGGGCTCGGGCGACTAAACGGTCTTTCAAGGCCCGGCCGATCTCGTCGTCAGCGATGATGTAGAACAGGATCAGGATGTACTCCGTGGCCGCATCGATCGCTTCGAACATTTTGTCCATGGTCTCTTGCCCGTCGACCAGCAGTTCGACATGATTGCCGTCGGTGAACGGCAGATGAGCCAGCCGCTCGAGCACCCGGCTTTCCGGATCCTCGGTGAAATGACTGGAATCCGCTCCGATCCGGAACTCCTCGATATTCTCGATCAGCGCCTCGACCTCGCGGTAGCGATGATGGGCCAGAGTGTGGGCGCGCAACAGTTTGACGTATCCGTAGAACCGTTCGCGGCTCAAGATCCAGTAGAGCGGCACGCCCAGATAGGGGAAGGTCACCAGGGTGATCGACCAGGCGATGGCGCCGGAAGCCGTGCGCGCGTGGAGCACGGCGTGCAGCGCTGACAACAGCCCCAGAAAGTGCAGTAGGGAAAAGCCGAGCGCGATCAACCAGCCTATGGATTCCATAGCCTACCCCTTCCCGGCGCCTTTCGGAGGCTCCCCCCGACCCGGGCAAGAGGATTGCGCGGCCCGCCGGGTGGGGTAAGAGAGGAGGGAATCTGCTAGCGAGCCGAAGAGAGAAGCATGACCGTATCCGCACCCCAAGCCTCTACCATCCGTACCCAACTCGAGGGGATCGCCTCCGAGATCAACGAGCACTTCGAAAAGGTCGAAGCCGCTCGGGACCAGGGCCTGACCCTGCATCGCCGTGTGATCAAGCACTGCAGTCTGGGGATACGAGCTATCCATCGACAGGAGTTTGCGGAGGCGGAAGAGTTGTTGCGACAGGCCCGGACTTTGCTCGACGAGGCCGAAGCCGCCCTGGGCGCCTATCCGTTCATCTATTACGCCGGTTTTCTGCAGGACGCCCAGAAAGAATACGCCGAGGGGCGCATGACGCAGGCGCTGATCATGGGAACCCCGCTTCCCCAGCCCCAGGAGATTGGGGTCGACTACGCTCCCTACCTCAACGGCATGGCCGAAGCGGTGGGCGAGTTACGACGTTACATCCTGGACCGGATTCGGGTCGGCGACCTGTCCGAGTCCGAGCGTTTGCTAGACGTCATGGACGACATCTATTACACCCTGATCTCGATGGACTTCCCCGACGCCATCACGCGAGGGCTGCGGCGCTCGACCGATGTCGCTCGCGGCTGTCTCGAGCGCACCCGGGGCGATCTGACCAACCACTTTGACCGGCAGAAGATCGACCAGGCGCTGCGTTTCGTCGAAGAGCGAATCTCCACGACCTGAGGGTCTAGTGCTCCTCATCAGAGGGAGGGGTCGACGGTGGGGGATCAGGAGCCACGCGCTGTCGCTTGCGAAGAGGCGATGGGAAGGGGTTGGCGACAGGCGGCGGTAGGATCAGGTTCACGTCGTAGGCTCCGCCGTCTTCGGTACGGGCGTGGATCTTGAGTTCGACCCCCTTGTCGTAGACCAGGAAAGTGATCCCTCCACCCGGCCCCAGGTCGATGATCGGCTCGATTTCCCCGTCTCTGCGCCGGTTGACCATGCCGTCCGTGCTCTCGACCACGATCGGGTTCGAGCCAGGGGGGACCTTACGCACGCGATGCTCTCCCAGGACCTCGAGAGGGAACCCCGCGAGTTCCGTTTTCATGAGTCCCAGCCCCTGGTGAGCCAGGCGGTAGGCGCGGCTAGCCGGGTCCTGAGCCTCGACCTCGATCAGGCCCAGGTACTCGGCTGCCTCGATCATCCAGGCAAATGCAACGAAGATGGCCACTTGCGGTTGTTTCGACCTCTCAGACTATAAGGCTCCCCCGTCGACCGGGGTAGCGGCCGGCATCGGAGCAGGAGCGGGTTCGACAGGGGGAGGAGCGACTTCGACCGGGGCCGGCGCCGGGTCGACGGGGGCGGGCGCGGGCTCCACGGGCGCGGCCTGAGGGTATTCGGTCTCGTAACCGCCGCCGGTGTTGTAGTCTGCGCCCTCGTCGACGCTCGGCTCTTCGACCGGGTCCGGGGTGGCCTTCGGATAGCTCTCTTCGGTTACGTCTTCCCCAGAATCTTCGGCCTCGACCTCGGCAGAACCGCCGCTGCCCTCGCTGTAGCCCGAAGACCCGCCGCCAACGTCGTCGGGCGGCGGCAGATAGCGGGGAACGAAGTCGCCGTTGTAGCGATTGTTGTCGCGGTAGCCGGCCGAAGAGCGGGGCTGCTTCAGGTGGTCAGGAAGTTCAGCCCATTTGCCGGCTTCGTTGTCGCCGAGCACTACCACAAGGTCGTCGTCGCGGCCCTTGGCCTGCTCGCCTTTACGCTCCGGAAGTTTACCGGTCACCGCGCTGAGAATCCCCTGGAGACGGGAGACTTTGTTGAACCAGACCAGATAGGTCGTGCTGGTGTCGCGCTTGTCGTCGGCCGACAGCGCTTCTACCGCGACGCCGTCGAAACCGCTGTCGGCCAGGCGGTCGGCCAGGCGGTAGGCGATGTCGGGCGAAGCGTTCTTAAAGTAGATGCGGATACGCAGATCGCCTTTGGCCACCCAGTCCAGGCTGCGCAGCAGGCGGCGCACCGTACGTTCGTTTTCGGGCGCGTACGGTTCAATATAAGACGAGCCGTTGCTGTCAAAGGCGTCGTCGCCCACGATGGCGGCGCTCCGCATCTGCTTGAAATCGAAACTGCCGTACAAGGTGGCCAGGTCCACCATTTCCAGAGGTTTGAAGTCGGTGTCGAGCGTCTCTTTGACGACCTCGGCGATGCTGGGGAATTTCATGGCCAGGGCCGGGTCTTTGACCCGCGATCCCAGCGCCTTGATGACCTGCTGCTGGCGTCGAATACGCCCGCGGTCGCCTTCTTCATCCATGCGGAAACGGGCATAGCCTACGGCCTGCTCACCGGTCAGGACCTGCGGCCCCTTTTTCAGATGGATGTGCAGATTGCCCCAGTTGTCGTCGTAGTCGAGATCTTTTTCCACGTCGATAGGCAGACCGCCGATCACGTCGACCAACTTTTTGGCGCCCGTCACCTTAACCACCAGGTGGTGATGGATCGGGACGCCCAGGAAAGCGGACACCACCTTCTTGGCTTGCTCGACCCCTCCATAAGAGTAGGCGGCGTTGATCTTGTCGTAGCCGTAGCCGTCGCCCAGGTAGACCCTGGTGTCGCGAGGGATGCTGACCAGGTTCAGGAACTTCCCTTCGCGGGACAGCGACATGACCATGATGGTGTCCGAACGGGCACCAGTGGTGTAGATGATCCCCTTCGAGTCGTGGTTGTAGTCGATCCCCAGGATCAGGATGTTCATCCGGTCGTTGTTTCCGAAGACCCGTTGACCCACGACCTCTTTTTCAAAAAGTTTGGTCGGCCCGAAAGAGGTCCCGCCGCCCTCGGCCACCGGTTTGACCACGTGCTCGGTGTAGAGGATCCCACCCACCAGCGCGGACGCCCCGAAGAACCAGCAGAGCAGGTTCCACAGCAGGAACCGTCGGGTGCTGGGCATCCGCTTGTGCCATGGCGCGCGAGCCTTGATGGCCGGGGGCGCGGGCGGCTTGGGGATGTCGGCGGACGCTCCCGGGGAAGGGGGCGTGGGGTTCTCGCTGTCGGTCATGGCGGGCTCTTTCCTCAAAAGGCGGTAGACCAAACTGGGAGGCGAGAGTTTCGGCTTTCCGCCAGCCTTCTCGTCCCGGTCTGGAACAGGGTGTACCGGGACGTCCCGGGCTGATGGAAAATTGAATTTTTTTACCGTCTCTCCTCCTGGGAAAGGCCCCGGGAGGGCTCTCTCGCTCCCGAGAGCGGCAGGCCTCGGGGAACCCCGGAGCTAACCCTCGGGCCTATGGGTAGACGTTGGGGCCAACATTTTCTTCGCAGTCAGGGTGTGATCGACCGCATCGTGGCGGGCGGAGAGCTAGAGCAGGACGGCAAGGTGCTGGAGATCGGGCCGGGCGAAGGCGTGGTGACGCGGGGATTGTGCGCCCAGGCTTCCCAGGTACACGCTTTCGAAATCGATCCCGACCTGGCGGCCCGCTTGCGCGACCACGGACCCGCGAACCTGATCGTGCACGAAGGCGACTTCTTGAAGCAGGACCTCTCGCCGCTCGCTGAAGGGGGAGAGCCGTGGACGGTGGTGGCGAATCTGCCGTACTACATTACCGCCCCAATCCTGGATCGGCTGCTCTGGGATCGCCCGCTCCCGCTGCGCCACGCCGTGCTGATGATGCAAAAAGAGGTGGCCGAACGGATCTGCCGCCCGGCCCATCGTGACGCCGGGGCGCTGACCTACATCGTGGGCGCCTTTCACAAGGTCGAATACCTGTTCACCGTACCGCCCGGCTGCTTCGCTCCACCGCCCAAAGTCGATTCGGCCGTGATCAAAGTGGTCCCCGAAGGGCTGGACGCGGACGACCCGCGGCCGGCCCTGGCCCCTCTCTACGAACGTCTGGTGAGCACCGCCTTCGGGCAGCGGCGAAAGCAGATGGGCCGCTCGCTGCGCAGCATGGATGCGTCGGCCCCCGACCGGCTGGAGGCCGCTGGGATCGACCCGGCGCGTCGTCCCGAAACGCTGACGGTCGAGGAGTTTTGGACCCTCGCGAGAACCTGGGCCAACAGTGTCTGACCTCAGCAACAAGTTTCTTCAGCAACTGCAAAGCGATCTTCAGCTTCTCGCCGACGACAGCTGTCCCATCGGTCGACGCCTGGCCGAACTGGTCCCTCGTTTAGAGTTTGCCTCGACGGGCCGCTCGGAAGTCGCAGTGTGGGACAAAGAGCAGGGTCGGTTCCTGATCGAGACCGACCACCCCGTGGTCCAGCGACTGCTGAAAAGCCCGACCCGTCGGCGAACTGACGTCGTGTTCGTGATTTCGCTGCTGGCCACTCTGCTGAACCGGGAAGAGGCCGACCTGACCGACGAACACGAACGTGTGTTCCACGCCAAACTGCTGCGTTTCTCTTTAGAAAACGCCCAGGGGAGCTGGTCCTAGGCTGTCCTAGGCCCCGCCGTCGTGCCCGGCAAAATCTGGCCATGGCTCGTGGGGCTGCTTGGCGCCTTGCTGTTGGGGTTAGGTAGCGGCGCCGGCGATATCGCCTGGAGCGAGCTGTTGAGTTCGTCGCCGGACGGCGTGCTCTCGCGCTCCCTGTTCTGGCAGCTACGATTTCCCCGCGTTCTCACCGCAGCGACGGTTGGGGCTACGTTGGCCGTGGTGGGAGCGGTGCTGCAGACCATGCTGCGGAACCCCTTGGCCGACCCTTTCCTGATCGGGGTGAGCTCGGCTTCGGCCACCGGAACCGTACTGGCTCTGGCCCTGGGCTTCTCCGACTCGCGCTTTCTCTGGGCTGCGGCGGCCGCCATGCTCACCCTGCTGTTCCTGGACTCGGTAGCCTATCGGCAGCAGCGTTTCTCCGATCATCATCTGCTGGTAGCCGGAGTGGCCCTGACCTATCTGACCTCGTCCATCACAGGGCTGATCATCGCACTCTCCGACCCGGAAAAGACCCGCGGCCTTCTGTTCTGGCTGATGGGCGGGTTTGCCGACCACGAGCCGTTGGCCACCGGTCTTGGGCTGTCCGGACTGCTGCTGGCCTGCTTGTTCCTGGGCAGTAAGGCGCGCGACCTGGACCTGCTGGCGGCCGGCGACGAGACCGCCCACGTGCTGGGCCTACGGCCCGATCGGCTGCGTCGTCAGCTGTTTCTGCTCTGCAGCGTGCTGGTGGGAGTGGCGGTAGCCACCGCCGGGGGGATTGGATTCGTGGGCGTGCTGGTGCCGCACCTCGCCCGCTTGACTTGTGGGGTCAGCCATCGCCCTCTGCTCTTGCTTTCCGCCGTCGGTGGAGCCGGCCTGACTGTCCTCTCCGACACCGTGGCGCGGACCGCTCTAGCCCCGCAAGAGATGCCGGTTGGGCTGATCACGGCTCTGCTAGGCGCGCCTTTCTTCCTCTACCAACTGCAGCGAGGGCGCGGGCTATGAGCCTGGAGCTTCGCGGTCTGCAGTTCCAGCGGGGAGAGCGATCCGTGCTGGGGCCGCTGGACGCCGGTTTCCGGGCAGGAGAGCTGGTGGGAGTGGTCGGTCCGAACGGCAGCGGCAAGAGCACGCTGCTGAGGATGCTCTACGGCTACCTTCGACCCACGGCGGGGGAGGTTCGGTTAGAGGGCGAGGCGGTGCTGAAGATGGAGCCGCGCCGTCTCTCTCGGCTGCTGGGCGCCTGCCCTCAGGAGGCCGAGCCGACTCTGGACTTTACCGTCGACCAGGCTCTGTCGCTGGGCCTGGGGGGAGACACCGAGGCGGCCTGGCGACGGACCTCGGAGCTTGCGTTTCTGCGACTCGACGAGCTGCGAGGGCGCCAGCTCTCTCAACTTTCAGGCGGGGAAAAGCAGCGGATTCGGGTGGCTCGGGCGTTGCTCGCCGAGCCGCCCTGGTTGGTACTCGACGAGCCGGCCAACCACCTGGACCTGGCCACCGGCTGGTCCCTGTTAGAGTTCCTCGCGCGCCCCCGGGCCGGGGGAGTGGTCGTGGCGCTGCACGACCTGACCTTTGCGACGCGCTTCTGTCACCGCCTGATGGTCCTGCGAGGCGGACTTCTGCAGGCCTTTGCCCCTCCAGAGCAGGCTCTGACAGAATCGCTTTTAGCCGAGGTCTTCGGACTCGCGGGTCGGGTCGTTCAGCGAGACGGTCGGCCCGCCTTGCAGCTTGACGGAGTGGCCTCCCGATGAGCCAGGCGGACATCGAAAAGCTTTTCGCCGGGCTGGCGGGCGTTGGCACCACCGAAGCCAGCGGTCTGGGCTTCACCCTCGAGTCGGAGAAGGCTCGGGAAAAGCTGCAGCAGTTCGCCCTGGCCCAGCCGGAAAACTACCAGCTTCTGGTTCTGGCCGGCCTGTACGCCCTGGGCTGCCGTCATTTTGAATTGACCATCGACGCCGACGATTTCCGAGTCCAGGCGGACACCCCGCTGGACCGCGAGCCGTTCAGCCACCTCTGGAGCTTTGTTTCCCGGGGGTCGGACAGCCCCACCGTGATCGGCTGCCGTCTGCTGGCCATGGCTGTGTTGACCAGCGTGCGCCTCGACGAGATGGAGTGGAGTTTGGAGAGTCAGGACGCGGCCGGTCCCTGGCGTTTCCAAGCGGTGGTTCGTCGAGGCCTGCTGCGGGAGAGCCCGCTGCAGTCGGGGGACGTACCCATCCCTGGAGTGAGCCTGTGGGTTCGTCGTCGTAAGCTGAGCCAGATTGCGATGCGCTTTGTAGCCCGCCTCTTCGGACGCGGTCGGGGCGGCTTCGACGAAGCGCTGATCCGTCGTCGCGTCGTGCTGCCGCGAGGCGCCTCGCTGGTCTGCAACGGTCAGCCGTTGACCCCGGACCTTCCGCGCTCGGAGAGGGTGCTGGCCAGTCTTTCCACGGGTCAGGCGCCCGATCTGATCGAGGCGCCCCTGGCCTACCGGCTAGAGCGAGACTACGATATCGCGGTGGTCCTCTGCCGGCCGGCCGAAGAGGGCCGAGGAGAAGAGGGAGGGCTGCCGGGAGAGGACAACCAGGCCGTCTGGGTCTGGAACGGGCTGCGCATGGACTCGACCGTACTGGGCGGCGAGCTGGACTGCTGCCGGGCTATGGTCTGGGCGCCCTCGCTGCACCCCGACCTGTCGTTTTCCAGCCTGGTGGACAATCGCGACAAACAAGCGCTGGAGCGGAACGTGCGCTCGATGGCGAGAGAGCTGATCGACCGTTGGGTTCGCGAGGTCTCGCCCAAAGTGGCTGGCTCTGAACCGCAGTTCGATGCCTTCGAGAGCGAGCGAGAGATGGTACGTTACGCTGTCCGTCACCGCCTGGATCCGGGGCGGGACTGGAAGCGTCTGGCCTCCTTGAACCGGGCGCTTTCCGAGTTCCCCCTGCTGGTCGGTTCTGGCCCGGACGGGAAGGTGCGCTGGATCAGCCTGCTGGAGATCCGTCGCGAGTTGGACGCGGGACGGGCCGTGGCGGCCTTTTCGGCGACCCCGGGAGGGGAATCGCCTCCGCTGGTGCCGGCCTGGCACGACCGTCCGCTGGTGCTCTATACTTCGACGCGGGAGCGCGACTTTCTGAACGGGCGGTTTCCGTCCTGGCGCCTGGGGTCGGCCGAGCAGGTGCTCGAGCAGTTGGGAAAGCTTCAGCGCGTTGCTCGCCCGCTGGTCGACACCGAGACCGTGCCGCCGCTGCTGAAGGGAGAGTTCACCTTCGAAGGCGCCGCTTTGCGCTGGGAGATCTTCCGTCTACCTGGCGCGGGGAAGCGAGCCCCGGCTCAGCTGCAGGTCCGGCGACCCGACGGCACCTCGTTCTGCGACTCTGGGCGGCGGCTTCCGCCGGGAATGCGGATCACGGCCAAAGCCGACTGGATGCCGACCTTCCGCGGCGAACTGTTGGACCAGGGCCTGGCTAATAGGCTCGAGCAACGCCTGCTCGAAGAGCTCTGTCAGGCGATGGTCGAGGCCTATTCGTCTCGACCTCCGACGACGGTAGAGGCCGAACTGACCGGGCTGATTTTGGGCCTCAAGGGGCGGAGCTGGGAAGGTCGGCTGCTGGCTTTACCCTGGCTGCTCCTTAGCGACGGCGATGGTCATCCCCGCCGCTGCTCGCCAGCTCAACTGAAATCCGAACTCGAACAGATCGAAGCGCCGCTCTATGCTATGCCCTGGACGGAGGAGGTTGAGGAGGGGATGTGCGGCCCCTGGAGAGAGGCTCGAATCTTGCGCGTTCCGCGTACCGTGGTCCGCGAGGCCGAACGACTGGTCGGCCGTCCCGTGCTGGGCGCCGAAGTCATGACGGCAGCGCTGAGGCATGTTCGCCCCAGGGCGAAAGCGGTCACGTCGTCCCTTTGGAGGGGAGAGCTGAGCTCGGCTCAGCGCTCGACCCTTGGACCGGGCATCGAGCGGTTCGAGATGGCGATTTTTCCCGCTCGCGGCTACGCGACGGCCTGCCGTCTCAAGGAGAGCGTGCACGGCTATCCGCTGCCAGAGCGCGACAGCTCCGTTGGCTACCCCGGGGTCGAACTCATGCTGGACTGGACGGTCGGCTGGGCCGGCGAGAGGGGAGAGCGGCGCTGGCGCGAGCCTGGCGACGAGCGGGAGGCGCAGGTCTTGCGGGAAGGATGCCTGCAGCTTGCCCGGTCCTTCTTGGAGCAGGCGCAGCCCCATCAGGTTCTCGAGGCCGATCCTGAAGGGCTGGCGACCATGCTGTTTGACCTGCTCAGCGAAGACAGCGGGCCGACCGAAAAGCTGCTGTTGACGGCGGCGGGCGGTCGGGTCTCGGTCGAGGGGGTCGTTGCCGTGGACGGGGTCGCTCGCTATTTCTCCCGCAAGGAAGCTCATCCGGACCCGGAAGTCTGGGCTGACGCGGTCTACCTACCGGGCTCACTGCGGGAAACCGTAGAAATGCTGACGGCCTGCCGCTGGGAGCCTGTCCCTGCGAAGACGGCGGCGCCCGCACCAACGGTTTCCCAATCGCCGGAGATCTCTTCGCCTCAGCGGACAGCGACGACGACCGCTCCGACTATCGCAAGGCCCTCCCAAACCGCAAAGGCAGCTCCCATAGTCTCTGACTCCCCTCCGCCTGTCCCTGTCCCTGCTCCTCCCACCCCACCCCCGGCCGAGTCGGAGGTCGTGCTAGCGCCAACGGTTCCGTCCGAGGTCCCGACCATCGCAGCTCAAGAGACCGTCCTGGACCGAGCGGTTTTTCGCTGCTCCCTGGTCCCCAGTCTGTTAGAGCACGGGACAGCCGGAGACCGTGGAGACTGGCCGCACCAGGAGCTGTTTCTCCAGTTCTTGCAGGGGGTCGCCGAAGACCCGGAGCAAACGGCGGCGGTGTCCGAGCGCGAGGGCCTGGTCACTCTGGGTCGTCCTGCTCGTCACCTGCTAGGACGAGTGCACGGAGCCGCCATGTTGCTTTCTGCGCTCTACTCCCAGTTCAACCGGCTTTACCCCGAAGTTCAAGACAGCGCCGAGCGAGAGTTCCACGCGGCGCTTCTTCGGGGTCAGTTGAGGCAGCGGTAGCAAGGAGCCGCCCGCGCGCGGGAGAAAGAGCGCACGGTGACCGAGCAACATTGGAACGAATTCTTGGAGAAGCTGGACTTTGCTCAGCTGACCTCTCGCTGGAACCTGCTACCGCTTCACTGGCTGGACGACACTCCACCCCCCGGCCTGGATGCCGACGAGGAGGCGCTGTACCGGGGCCTGCTGGCGTTGCCCAAGGAGGGGGAGCCCGCCTCCAGGGAGAGCGAAGTGAAAGAGTTGGTCAGCCTCTATCGGCAGGGCCGCTCGACGCGGGGAGTCTCGCTGGACGCGACCCTGACGCCTCCCGGTTCACGGGTCTCCTTGCGCTATCTCGACCCCGAGCGGTTGGGCCAGGGCGACTGCTTGATCACGGTCGGCAGTTGGGACCGGCTGGGTCACTACATCGCTCAGCAGGCGGGGTTGGATGACGAGTCTGGCGAACCTAGCGAGAATCCGATCCGACGCGAGCCCGGTAAGCTGGACTACCGGCACCTGGTGATCTTCCCCGACAAGGGGGCGCCGTCGCCGCGCTCGTTCCGTGCGCTTTGCGAGAAGACGCTGCGGCAGGCGCGCGGTCTGGGTGCTCGCCGTCTGAGTATTACCCACCTTCATCTGCCTCAGCCGGGGCTGCCCGACCGCTTTGCCGCCGCCGAACTGGTTAGCGCCATCCGCCAGATGCTGCGGGATGGGGGAGGGATCTCGGTCGAGATCCTGGTGCTGACTCCGGCCAACTTCGAGGACTATCGCCACTGGTTCGACTCTTTGGCCGCCATGTCGCGTGGCCAGGCCGCCGAGCCGGGCCACGCGGTTTCCCCCGGGCCTGAACCTGCCGAGTCCGAGACTCCCGCCGAGTCAGCCGAGCCGGTGCTGGCGAACGCTCTGCGAGATATCGCCCAGCGTACCAGCAGTCTGGCCCAGGAAGCTGGGCGTGGGATGACCAGCTGGCTGAACAAGGCCAGCGGCTGGGCCGCGCCTTTGTCACCTTCTTTGCCCGAGGCGCCGGCTGCGCCGCGCTGGCCCGCTTCGGCCCTGGAGCCGACCTTCGAAGACCAGCAGGCGCTGAATTTGCTCTACCTGGGACGCTGGAAGGAAGCCGAGGTTTACCGCCACCGCTGGGAAGAGGACAGCCTGTTGGGACTTTACCTGGCCGCACTCCACAAGGTGGTTTCCTACCTCGAACTGCATCCGGTCGAGCTGCCGGAACCGGTGGTCGAGGCGCCTTCAGCGGAAGAGCCGCCGGTTGCAGAGCCGGTCTCCAAGAAAAAGGGGAGAGGCAAGAAGAAGTCGGTCGCTGAGGAGCCGACCTCGCCCGAACCGGTGAGCGCTCCTTCTGAGAACGCTGCCACCTCGGCCGTCGAAGTCAAAGAGGGCGAAGGGGATGGAGAGCCGATCGTCGAGCCGGGGTCGGAACCCTCGGGCGCGGAGGTCGCCGAGGTACCGTCTCCCGCCGATCCGGAGTATCTAAAACTACGCCAGCAGTTGTTGGAAACCGCCTCTGACCTGGGGGTCGAGAATCCGCTGGCTCGCTATTTCGGTCTGCTGGCCTGGCGTCTCGACGCGCGGCGCCCCGATATCGACCCGGACCTCTTCGAAGAGGACCATGCTCGCCTGCTGAGGGCGGCCTGGGCCTGGGAGGACCAGGCGATGTTGCGCTTCCTTCGCGCGGCGCGGCAGGACCAGGAAAACCCGCAGTCAAAGGCTGCGTCGCCCGGCTACGTGCCCGTCTTCCCGAGCGGAAGTCGGACCGCGCCCCGCCTGGACTAAAACCCTGAGCAAATGAGGATTTACCTATGAGTGACGAAGCCGGCGTCGACAAGCCGATGACCATCGAAGAGCGGCTTGCCTACCTCGAGGAGCAAAACGAAGGGCTCAAACGCGTCGGGAAGATGTTGCTGGGCTTAACGCTGCTGATAGGCGGGCTGCTCATCTGGACCCAGGTGGGTCAGCGGAGCGCACTCTACTCCGAAGCGGTGATCTTCGGTTCGGGTCAGAGTCCGCGCGCAACCTTGACCACGACTCCCAACGGTCACCTGGGTTACCTGTTCTACGATTCCCTGGGCGCGCTGCCGCTGGAAACGAAATTCAACTCGATCCCGTATCTGGACGGCTTCGTCATCTACGACCGCCAGGGTAACCCTCGTGTGATTGTCGGGGTCAACGATAAGGACGAGACGGTGTTCGACCTGGTCGCGGCCGACGGCAAGGTCCTTTTCCGTGGCGCTGCCGGCGCCGAAGGCGTCCCCACCGCCGGAGCGACCCCCACAGCCGGAGCGACTCCTGCTGCTGGAGCGGCTCCGGCTCCTGCTTCCGCACCTGCTGCTGCCCCGGCACCGGCTCCCGCTCCCTAAATCTCCTTTGCACCAAACGGGCTCGGAAACGCTCACTGTCACGCAGGTCCTGGACCGGCTGAAGATGTCGTTGATCCGAGCCTTTCCCGTTCTGGTGGTGACGGGCGAAGTGGTCGACCCTTTCACCTCCCGCAACGGGCACGTCTACTTACGCCTGCGTGACCACGGGGGGGAACTTCGAGTCGTCATGTGGCGGCGCGAGGCGATGCGGCTGCGCAGTCTGCCGGCGGCCGGTGAACGGGTTATCGTGCGCGGCAGCCTGACCGTCTTTCCCAGCAAGGGCGAACTGCAGATGCAAGCGATCGCCCTGGCCCGAGTCGGCCAGGGCGACAAGATGGCGGAGCTGGCCGAACTCAAGGAGCGGCTGCAGGGGGAAGGGCTGCTGGACCGACCCAAACGCGAGCTGCCGTTTTTTCCGCGCCGGGTCGGGGTGGTAACCTCTCTGGGGGGAGCGGTGCTGCACGATATCTTTCAGTGCGTGCGCCGTCGTAACCCGGCCGTCGAGCTGTGGCTGTCGCCCTCGGCCGTCAGCGGGCCAGAAGCGCCGGCCCAACTGCGGACGGCGCTGGGA
The DNA here is from genome assembly GCA_023447635.1 of Vulcanimicrobiota bacterium. GTDB lineage: Bacteria > Vulcanimicrobiota > Xenobia > Xenobiales > JADMJV01 > JAEXNA01. The sequence goes on from JAEXNA010000127.1 coordinate 23,227, forward strand.
TATCTGCGCGAGCGAGTCGATGTCGTGATCGTGGCCCGAGGAGGCGGCTCGTTCGAGGAGCTGCTGCCGTTTTCCGATGAGGCGCTGGTGCGCCTGGTGGCGGACTACCCGCTGCCGGTGATTTCGGCGATCGGGCACGGCAGCGATAGCACCTTGCTGGACCTGGCGGCGGACGCTCACGCGGCGACTCCGACCGCCGCTGCGGAGTTAGCGACCCCGGTCCGTGAGGACTTGCTGCGCGCTCATGAGCTGTTGCGCCGGGCGGCGCGGCAGGCTTTGGAGGGGCGGCTCAGGTCCGAGCGACGTGAGGTTTCGACCTTGCGCAAACTGTGCCATTCGCAGCGTCCGCACGCCCAGATTCTTCGCTCGCGCACCCTTTGGGATAAGTTGAGCGACGATCTGGTCAGCGCGCTAGAAAAGCGCGTGGCGGGAGAGCGTCGCCGGCTCGAGAGCGTGACCACACGTCTGGAGGCTTTCCCCTGGGCCCTGCAGCTGCAGCGTCGCCGTCAGGAGCTGGACGGACTGCAGCGGCGTCTGGAGCAGGCTCAGCTGTCCCGTTTGTCCCGGGAGCGGGAGCAGATTCAGAACCTGCGCCAGGGCGCCCTGAGATTGGGTCCAGGCGAGGTGCTCAAACGGGGCTTTGCTATGGTCCTGGCGGCCGGGGCCCCGGTGACCACGGCCCTGGGAAGGAGCCCGGGGGAGGAGCTTGAACTGCAGTTCGCCGACGGCACCGTCACGGTCGCTGTCAAATCCGTGGCCCCCACGCCACGTTCCTGAGGACACACCTTTGCAGCAGGCAGCCCAACCGTACGAAAACAACCTGGCCCGACTCCGTCAGGTGGTGGACCAGCTCGAGCGGGGCTCGCTGTCGCTGGAGGACTCGCTCAAGCTGTTCGAGGAGGGGATGGAGCTGAGCCGCCTGTGCGATGGTCAGCTGTCCGCAGTGGAAGAGCGAGTGAAGGTGCTGGTCAGCGGCCCGCCCCAGGAGCTGTCGACCCGTAAGGAGATCGACCTGGAAATCATCAATCTGGAAAGTGTCAACGAAGCATGAGCGCGCAAACGGTAGAAACCTTCTCCCTGAAAACCTGGTGGAACGAGCGGACGGCCTGGGTCGAGGAAGCGATGGAACGCTCGCTTCCCGCCGACGGTCAGTACCTCGGGAACGTCGGCGAGGTCATGCGCTACTGCATGTTCTCGGGCGGCAAGCGTTTTCGCCCGATTCTGGCGTTCGGCGCCGCCGAAGCTTTGGGCAAGCCGGGGCGTATCGCTATGGGTGCGGCCCTGGCCTATGAGATGATCCACTGCTTCTCGTTAGCTCACGACGACCTGCCCTGCATGGACGACGACGACGAGCGTCGCGGCAAGCCCACCACCCACAAGGTCTACGGCGAAGCTAGCGCTCTCCTGGCCGGCGACGGGCTGTCGATCTGGGCCTTTCACGAGATCACCCAACTTCCCAAAGGCGTGCCCGCCGAAGTCGGTCTGAAGCTGGTCCAGGATCTGGCTCGCGCCTCCGGCCATCCCGGTATGGTGGGCGGTCAGGTTATCGACATGGAAGCTCGCACCGAAGCCGTCACCATCGAGTTTTTAGAGAGCGTGCATCGCGCCAAGACGGGCGCCTTGATCTGCGGCGCTGTTCGCGCCGGCGCCTTGCTGGCCGGGGCGGACGAGGCGCAGTTGGCGGCCTTGACCCGCTACGGCGAACTGGTCGGTCTGGTCTTCCAGATGACGGACGACATTCTCGACGCCGAGGAAGACCCCGAAGAGGTCTCCTACCCGGCCCTGCTGGGCATGGACGAGACCAAGCGCCTGGTGCGCGAAGCCACTGACGAGGCCCTGGCGGCTCTGGAAGGCTTTGGCCCCAACGCCGAGCCGCTGCGCGCTTTGGCGCTGTTCCTGGTTTCTCGGGAAGCGTAGCGCTCCGTGCTCGACACCGCCGCGCACCTGGAGAATCTGGCCCAGACGCTACAGCAGTTGGCGCCTGGTCTGGTGTTCTGGTCGGGAGTCGGTTTTCTCGACGCCGTTCCGGACGCCTTGCGTGACGCGGTGGGCGAGGAGTGGGGTCCGGAGTCCGTCGACGGCTACCTGAGCTATCTCTCCTTTTCCAAGTCGGACGAGGACCGCCGCTTGACCGTGGTGTTGGCCGCGCCGTCTCCGCCGGATCAGCTGGCCGCTCTGCTCTCGCTGCAGTCGGTGGGTTATCTGGCTAGTGTCGTGGTACTCGAACGGCGTCGTCCGACCTCGTTTGGCGGCTGGACGGTGCCGTCCTCACTGAGCCCGCTGATCAAGCGGCATTCCGCTACCGGTGGCTATCTCGAGGAGCTAGGATTTCAAGAGGGCGGCTGGATCGAGTGGGAGTCGACCGAGAAGGACCAGGTCCGCCTGCTGGAATCGCTGGAGACGGCGACGGCTCAAGCGCTGGGCTACGTGGTCGTCACCTGCGAGGACACCGGGGGAGACCTCGAGGCGGAAGCCCGCCAGACGCCCTACGTGCTACCGCCCAGCCGCCGTCCGGTCAAAGCCGACCCGTCGCCGACGGTTTACGCCCGCTTTGCTCAGGAACTGCCCGGTTTGGTGGCGCCCAACAAACTGCTCTGGCTGGACGAGTCGTCGGCCGACGCGCCGAAGGCGATGGAGCAGCATCTGCGCATGTTTTCCACTCTAGAGCGCGACCGCTCGGGGCGGCCGGTGCTGGTGGTGCCGTCGTCGCTGTTGCCGGGGCTTTACGGCGAGTTGCGCGCCTGGTGCACCGAACCGGCAGGCGAGCCGCCGCTGCTGGTGGTACACGGTTCGGGTATCCCGGCCGACCGCTCGCGCGGGGCGGGCGGTCTGACCGACGGGCATTTGCTGCTCAGCATTCCAGAACTGATGGTGGCCAAACCCGCTGACGAGGCAGAAGCCCGCGTGCTGTTTGCCGAGGCGATGGCCTATCCGGGTGCCGCGGCGTTAGTCTTTTCTCAGGCGCCCGCGGTGGGGCTGAAGAGTCCGGCTCCCGATGCTCCGGGGCGTGGGCGCCGGCTGCGCGAGGGGAAGGACCTGGCGATTCTGGCTCTGGGGTCGACCGTGTTTCCGTCGTTGCTGGCGGCCGAGTCGCTGCAGGCGGTCGGACTGCAGGTGGCCGTTTACGATCTGCGCTACCGCCGTCCGATGGACCGCGACCTTCTGGCCCTCGAGGGGGCCAGCTATCCGCTGCTGGTCACGGTCGAAGAAGGACCCCAGAGCAGCAGCTTCGCCAGCCACCTTTTCACCTCCGAACTCAAGACGACGCGAATGCTGCGACTCTCGGTCGAGGTGGCAGACCTGAAAGCCCGCCTGGCCGAAGACCCCCACCCGCTGAGCCTGGAGAGCTTCGGCATGCACGCCGAAGGGATCGCCCGTGCCGTCAAAGAGGCGCTGCAGATGGGCACAGCCCTGTTCTAGCCGAAGGCTGATCGCTTTACTTTCTTACAGCAAGCCCAGACGCCAATTGACCGACCAGTTCCGCATCCGTTGTGCCGGGTTCGAGGCGTTGAGCTTTTGCTACCGGGTCATCCAACTGAACCGGATGAACCGGCGAGACTACAGCCGAATCCCCAATCCCGTGGCAGCGGCGCTGATGAGCCGAATGGGCATCGAGCGGCAAGATCGACCGCTGGTCAAGTTGGCCTGCCTTCGCCTGCTGGGCCAACTTGGGCTTCCTCCTGCCCAGGCCCGACTGATCGGTAGTTTTTTCGAGAACTACCTGCGGCTAGAGCCGGCCGAGGAAGAACAATTTGACCGCGAGTTTGATAGACTATCACCCAAGGAGCAAGCAGTTATGTCCGAGTACATTACCAGTTGGCACGAGAAAGGCCGCGAACAAGGCCGAGAAGAGGGCCGACTCGCCGTAGCGCGACGTTTGCTAGATATGGATCTTAGCGATGAGCAGATAGAGCACGCGACGGAGCTTTCCCGAGACGTCATCGAGAGTCTTCGTTCCGAACGTTGAGAGGGCTAGCCCTGAAGTGGGGTGTTTGTTCTCCGGGCAAAGTGACACCTCAGGGCCGGGAAATCGGCCCTAAGTACCGTTAGGAGACCACGGCTTGAGCGTCGCAAAAATCTACCAGCGGGCAGTGAGCCTATTCGTCCTTTGGTCATGCGTCTCACTCTACGCGACGGCAGTGCCGGCCGGCGCACCCCTTTCGCCAACCGGAGCCGTCGTGGAGAACTGGGAGTTTCCTCATTACGACCGCTTAGAGGGAGTGGGGCGTTCCGAGGTGCTGCATCTGCTCAGGCAGACCAGCGACCACCTGAAAACCGACGAGGGTAAGGTGGTAGATCAAGCACGACTTGCTGCTCTGTTAGAGCCGTTGGTCCAGAGCGAGGATGAAGAGGTTGCCATAGCCTCGTTGCAGACCTTGCTTCTCCTCGATGCCGAGCCTATTTCACGGACCTTCACGGCTCTCGACGGTGTGGTAAGATCGGACCAGCGCTCCAAGGTCGTCCGTGGTCTTGCCCTGCAGGCTCTGTATGGCTGCCGAGGGAGGAAAGACATCATCCCTACGTTGGGCGTCGTCCTCGGAGACGAGGATCTAGAAATGCGGTTTTGGGCAGCGACGGCGCTGGCGACCCTGGGCCCACAGCACGCAGATCAGGTCCTGCCTGTAGTGACGCCCGCCCTCGACAGCCCCGACTATCGCAAGGACGCTCTCGCGGCCTTGAGCCTCCTGGGGAAAGACGCAAGCGCCGCCCTTCCGGCTCTCGAGGCTCTCCAGAAGAAAATGTTTCAGGAGGGTGCATCCCGTGAGGACTTGCAGGAAGTCGATGCCGTCCTCCACCAAGTTCGCGGCCGATGAGGGCCACGGGTAGGGGGGCAGTCGTGAACAAATTGGCCGCCGTACCTGAAGGTCTCTCCTAATGACCGCTATCGAGGGAATCAAGCCTATCCTGGCGCTCGACGTGAACGGGCCAGTCCTCGTTCGTGGCTATGATAACAGCCGAGGAGAATTTCTCGAGACCCACGTCGGGTCGTTTCCCGTCGCGTACTCGCGAAGGCTACCGTCACGACTAGCTGTTCTGCAAAGGCACTACAAAATCGTTTGGTCGACGTCATATCAAGGGTTGGCAAACCGGCTTATCGCCCCGCTGATCGGGCTGCCCGATGACCTACCGTTCTTAAATTTTGACCACTATCGAGCAGCAGGTTGCGGAGAGACGAGCAAACTTCCGAGTTTCAAGGTCGGGCTACGCGATCACGCTGTCGCTATCGTTGATGACAAAGTCGGGAGCGACCTGAGGACCTGGGCCCTCGAGCGGGGTGTGCTGACGCTCATTCTCGAGGTTGATCGGCGTACCGGACTTCAGGACCGGCACGTTGTCGAACTTATCGCTTTCGCCAGAAAAGTGGTTGATTCGCGTGGGTGCTGAAGCGTCGCGCCGTACGACTCGAGGACGCTTGCTATGGAAATGACCACGGGATGAGGAACAGCGAAGGAGAGAAACGCGATAAGCCGATCCTGGCGCTCGATGTCGATGGGCCGCTAGCGCTTTTCGGCACTCAACTTGATGAAGGCACCTTGGAAGTTTGGGCTGGCGACATACCGGTCTCAATCAGCCGGAAGCTCGAGGGTCGGCTGCGTGTGCTCGCGCGGCACTTCCAGATCGTCTGGTCGACTTCGTGGGAGAGGAGTGCGGGAAATCTCATCGCGCCGCTAGTTGGTCTGCCCGGGGACCTCCCTTTTATTCCATTCGATCTCTACCCCGCGCCAAGCCTTGGCGAGTCCCGCAAGCTACCAGGTCTGAAGGGATGGCTGCGGGATGTCCCCGTCGCTATTGTAGACGACGAGATCGGTCGAGATATGCAGCGCTGGGCCGCCGCGCGGACGCAACCCACCCTGCTCGTCGAAATCGACCCGAGATTCGGAATCCAAGACAAACATGTCATCCAACTTGTTGCGTTTTCCCTGGCTCTCTCTGACGGTGCCAACAGGTTGGGGGACGCTCCTTGACAGACAAACGGCGCGATTCCGCGCGACTGATACGTGGGTTGGTCTTCGGGGTTGCGGGTTCGTAAGCGCCAAGGTTGGCGGCTTCGAAGCGGCCAAGGCGGGGTTGCGAGTTCGTAAGCGCCAAGATGAGGCTGTTGAAGATTAGGGTTAAAGCATGACAGGTGGCTGCGCCCGCATAGCTCGAATGGGCTTCAATGCGTACGAAGAAGTTTCGTGAGTACAATCTCGACCAACAGTTCCTGTTCCCGCCGGACATAAGAGATTGGGTGCCCGAGGACGACTTCG
>JAEXNA010000034.1 GCA_023447635.1 Vulcanimicrobiota bacterium
AGGGGCGCTGCCGGAAACCCCGTTGACATATAGCGACGTATATTTTGGGCAGGCGGAACTGGGCGATCGAGGTAATATCGGGAATATTTTCGACGAATCGACCCGTTTCGCATGCACAATAATAGACGAGCTAGATGTCGGCGGGCTTTCCGGTTGCTCCCCTGGAGGCCGCCGGCTCTTCTTCTCGGATTTGGGCTGCCGTTTGACCTTCTCCGGGCTCGCTCCACTCGACCGTGATCAAGCGATCATCGGGTCGCAGCTTCTCGCCGGCAGAGGGGTGGATCACCAGATCGTCGGGCCGGCGGATCCCGATCGCGATCACGCCTCGCGCCAGGCAGGCTTGCTGGCAGGCGCCGAAGGTCAAGGACGTCTCCGCGAAGCCTCCGAGACCCCGTAGGCGTAGCTCGGAGCCTTCTTCGGTGAACAGCTCTTCGTAGGTCCAGGCCAGCTTTTCATCGATGGCCACCTGGGCCAGAAAATGGCTGACCAGTTCGGCGCTCATGATGACGTCCACGTCGCGCCCCTTGATCAGGGGGCGGTTGTCCTCGACGTTGAGCTCCAGGACGAAGTTCGGGGCGGCTCCTTTTTCCTGCATATAGCGGTCCAGCAGGGTATAGGCAAGGATCGTCTCAGCGTCGCTTAGCGGCGCTTCCTTGGCCTGGTCGGCCAGCAGCAGGACGCTGTCGAACCGTTCGGGACAGAGACGCCGCACCTCGTGGATGTCCACCAGGTCGCCCACCCCGAACTCCAGCTCCAGGTTCTGGGCCGCCTGCTCGAGGCGGCGCAGCCTCGCCTCGTCCCGAGTCGAAGGCTGCTCCCAGAGCAGCAGAATTTGGTAGCGCTCCCTGGGATGACTGGCCAATTCGCCCAGCAGGGCTGCCAGGAAGGGGCTCTGGCCGACACAGAGGACCTTTTTCGGCTCTCCCGTGGGCGGAACTGGTTGCCAGCAGATGGCCTCCCCCTGGGGGGCCTCGGAGCGGGTCGAAGGCTGAGCGGGCACGGCCAGAACGAGCAGGTCGCCCTGGCCCAGACGGTAGCTGGTTCCCAGCAGGTCGGCCTCTTCATCGCCTTGGCGGAAGGCTCCCATCACCGTGCCTTCCTCTAACCGGCCGACCAGGTCTCCCACCGTCTTTCCCACGGCGCTCAGGTGGTCGGCGGGACGCAGCACGATGGCGTCGCTGTAGCTGTCTGTGAGCAACCGTCGGTGCACCCGGGAGAGGCCCGGAAAACGCAGGGTCTGGCTGAACAGGCGACCGAGGAAATCGTCGTTGGTGACCAACTCTAACCGACCCGGACCGGCCACCGAGCGCAGCAGCGGAGCGTTGGCTGCGCTGGAGGTTTCCACCACGACATCGGGAGCGGTCCCAAACTCGGCGCACTGTTCGGCGACGCCTAGCAGAACTTTGGCGGCCAGGATGTCGCCGGCGCGCCGTTCGGCCGCGCAGACGCCTTCGCCGGCCAGGATGATCACGGCCCGGGCGTGGGCCACGTCGACCCGCTGCAGGCTTTCCGCCTCGAGCGGGTCGCCCGAGCGCACGAGAATCCGGCAGCGGCCTCGCACCGAGGGGTCCAGTCGCTGCATCAGGTCGCGCCGCATGCCGGGCTCGAACGGGTCGGCCAGGACGGCCACGGCATGGGAGCCGGGGGAGAGCCAGTTGCGCTCGGAGCTGTTGATCAGCTCTTCGATCAGAGCGTGCAGTCGCTGGTTCCATCCGATGATCACCAGATGGTCCTGCTCGTAGATGCCGCTGCGACCCGAAGCGAGGAGCGCCATGAGCCGGTTCAGCGCGTTGGTCATGATGGCCACCAGCGCGCCCAGGAACACCACGTAGCCGGCCAGGGTCAGGGCGGTCGAGATGACACGAGAGGCCAGCCCCTGGTCGTCGCCCAGATAGCCCGGGTCGGTGAGGCGCAAGAAGGCCCACCAGACGGCGTCGGACGTCGTTTCGTGAGCCTGAGGTTGGAACAGGTGCACCAACACTCCGCCCCCAACCGAGAGACCGACCACGACCACCACCACGCAAAACAGCTGAGAGGTGGCCGAACGCGCAAACAGCGATTCGGTCAGATAGTAAAGGCGATTGAGGATACGTTTCATGGCTTTTCGGGGCTACTCCTGGCGGCGAGTCTTCCTCTCAGAATGCCATCTCTGGCTCGTTTTCAAAGGCGCCGTCCGGATGGGGGAGGATGGGACTCAGGGGGGGCATCCCCACGAATCTCTCCCCTGTTGTCCTTTCATGGTGAAAAAATCTCCTCTTGTTGCACTGCCTTGATCGTGTTAGCGTTGAAAGAGATTTTGTCCGGCTCTTACTCCCAAGTTCGAACCGGAGTCCAGGGAGGGGTCAGTGATGACGGAAGGAGAGGAGCCGCCGTAGGGGTGGCTCTGGGGGCCGCTTTGGCGGTGGGCTGACCCGTCAGGCGGTCTTGCTGGTGAGCGACGAGACCGCTCTGCTGACCCAGGTCGAAGAGGTGCTGAACCACTGGGGCCTTGACACCACCACAGTGACCACGCGGGAGACCGCCGCGCTGGCGCTGACCCGTCAGAACTTCGACCTGCTGATGCTCGACGCCGATCTGCCGGGCGACCTCTCGCCTTTGCTCGAGGCGGCCTCGGAGCTAAAGATCGTCTCGCTGGTCGGGCCCGGCGAAGCGCCCGTTTACCATCGCAAGTTTGGGGTTCAGCTGCTGGCCAAGCCGGTCAGCCACTCCGAGTTGTGGAACGTTCTGCTGCCTCGTTCGGAGGCGGCCGGCTCGCTACCCGAAGAAGGGCAGCGCGGGGTTCCTCCGCTGCGGGTGCTGCTGGTCGAGGACAACGTGGTGAACCAGCAGTTGGCGCTGATGATGCTCAAAGGCTACGGACACGAGGTCAAAGTGGCGGCCAACGGGGAAGAGGCGCTCGCCATGTTCGAGACCTTCCCCTTCGACCTGATCCTGATGGACGTGCAGATGCCGGTGATGGACGGTTTGGAGGCCAGTCGCCAGATCCGCGCTCTCGAAGCTAGCGCCGGCGGCGACGCTACCCCGATCCTGGCCCTGACGGCGCACGCCTTGAAAGGCGACCGGGAGCGTTGCCTGCAGGCCGGGAGGGACGGCTACCTGACCAAACCGCTGTCCGAGGCGCAGCTTTGGAGTACGGTGGCGACCGTCTTGTCGCCGTCGCTTCTGGACGAGCGCTGGAGCGAGGCGGACAAGCGCGGAGGGACGAGCCTGTCCCTCGGGGGAGGGGTCCTGCCAAGGTTTGGTCGCGCCGCCATGCTGGCTCGCGTGTCCGGGAACGAAGAGAACTTGCGTAAGCTGCTGACGCTCTATCTCGATAACGCCCCTGGTCAGGCGGCCAAGCTGAAGGCGGCGCTGGAGAAGGGCGACACAGCGGACGCGGCTAGAGAGGCCCACACTCTGAAGGGGATGCTTCTGACCATCGCGGCCGAGCACGCGGCTCAGCTGGCGCTGAGCCTGGAAGAGCTGCTGCTGCGCTCGGCCTCCCAGGCGGAGTGCCGGGGGGCGCTCTCGGACCTGGAGCGGGAGCTCGTGGCGCTGGCCGACGAGCTTCGCTACGAGGTCGGGGCCCCCGTTTAAGCTCTGCTTCGTATCCCACCCAGGCCTACATTTCGCACTTCTCACGGACCTAGCCGACCGAGAAGCGCGAAAAGTAGGGCTGGGGCAGGGGATTGGGCCAGGCTGTAGCAGGGACCGGCCATGGTTGACGAGGGCGAGCAGCTAGACCTTTTCGACGAGAACCCCGGGGCGGTCCGTCCGTTGCCCTGGGCGGAGCTGGCAGGGCGCCACCCGCTGGCCGGTGTCGCTCCGCCTCCGGGGCTCTACCTGGGAACCTCTTCCTGGAGCTTTCCCGGCTGGGACGGCCTGCTCTTCGACGGCGCTTACAAGGAAGCTCGACTGGCTGCCGACGGTCTGGCCGCCTACGCCGCCTGTCCGCTCTTCCGCTCGGTCTCGCTGGACAAGAGCTACTACCGACCGCCTCAGGAGGAGGAGTATGTCCGCCTGGCCTCTCAGGTGCCGGACGACTTCCGCTTCGTAGTCAAGGCGCCGCGCGATCTGCTGGTGCCCGACCCGAGGGACGGTTTCGATCGCGCTGGGCTCGAGCGCTTTTTCCTGGGTCCCGCTACGCGCGGGCTGGGCCCCAAGCTGGGGGTGGTGCTCTTGCAGTTTCCTCCAGGGGCTTTTCGGGCGGTGGGTTCACCCGAGGGGTTCCTGAACCATCTGGCCCCCCTGCTGCAAGCGCTACCGACCGAACTGGCCTACTCGCTAGAGCTTCGCGATTCCGAGCTGCTCGGCCCGCGCCTTCATCAGGCGATGCGGGACACGTCGGTCAGCCTGTGCGCCTCGGTTCACCCCAAGCTACCCGGGCCGGACCGTCAACTGCTGACCGTGCCGCCGACCCCGGGCGTCCCCATCGTGGTCCGCTGGAATCTGCGCCCCTCCCTGGGCTATCAGGAGGCCAAAGACGATTTCTCGCCTTTCAACGCCCTGAAAAGTCCGGACTTGTCTCGTCGCGATCTGCTAGCGCATCTGATCGCTCGAGCCTTGAAAGCGGGGCGGAAAGTCTACGCCACGGCTAACAATAAGGCGGAGGGCTGCGCTCCGCTAAGCCTGCGCTCGCTGCTCGACGAGGTGTGGCGAAAACTTTCATGAGTTTTTTAAGGGTGCGAACGTATGTTCTGTTCAAAGGAGATAGAAACGATGTTCGCATACACCCTGAAGACCACCAAGAAACCCAGCGCCGAGCAGGTCCGTGCTCGCCACTTCGCCTTTACCGAGCGCAACTGCCTGGACTGGAACCGGCACGCCACGATGGTGCTGCTGGCTGCCCTGATGCTCGGAGGCCTGGCTAAGGCGCTGAGCCTGCCGCTGGCGGGAGCCGCGCTGACCATCGCCGTCCTGATCGGGATGGTCGAGGAGCGTCCGGGTCTGGACACCCCGCTCTGGGTCGGTCGCCTGGGACTGGCCAGCGTCTCGGTATTCTATCTCGGTTTGGGCTTTGCCCTGGGCGTCGCCTCGCTGGTGGTAGTGCCGGCCCTGTCGGCCCTGCATCGCGCCATCTTCCCCTGAACGCTGGGGAGCCCTGGCGTGGAAAGAAAACGGCCCCCCTTTCGGGAGGCCGTTTTTCGTTGGGACAGCGAAAGGTCAAACGCCTTCGGAGGCCAGTTTCTCGAGTTTGGCCTTTTTGGCCAGCACCTTGGCCAGTTCGATCATCCCCATCAGCCCCTGACCTTTGCCCATGGAGAGCTCTTTGCCAAAGATCTGGTAGACGATATCGGCCGGGACGGTGGCGATGACGTCCGGGCTTTCCCCCGAGAGCGTCTCGTCGAGAATGACGGCCATCGCTTTGGCGCTGATCCCTTGCGGATTCTCGACCGCGAAATGGAACTTCACGCCGTCGCTGCCGGCCGGCTCCGAGAACACGAACGCCTCGGATTCACAGCGGCGCACGTGGTTGGTCTCGGAAAAAGGGCGAACGGCGATCCGCTCGGGAACGTCCTGGAAACGGTCGGCGAAGTCGACCAGCGTCAGGAGACGATCGTTGCGATCCTCGACCAACTTCAGGTCTTCCATCAGTTCGGCCAGTCTGGCGGGCAGAGCGCTCAAGGTCGTTCGATCGGGGCGCCTACCAGATTGCCCCACTCCGTCCAGGAGCCGTCGTAGTTGCGGACTTTCTCGAAGCCCAGCAGATGCTGCAGCACAAACCAGGTGTGCGAACTGCGCTCGCCGATGCGGCAGTAGACGATGATATCGTCGTCTTTTTTCAGCCCCTTTTCGTCGAGGTAGATCGCCTGGAGCTCTTCGGCGGTTTTGAACGTTCCGTCTTCGTTAGCGGCCCGGGCCCAGGGCACCGAAGCAGCGCCGGGAATGTGACCGCCGCGCAGGGCGCCTTCGTTGGGATAGTCTTCCATGTGCAGACGTTCGCCGGTGTATTCCAGGGGCGAACGCACGTCGACCAGCTTGCGAGAGGCCTTGACGTGCTCGAGAACCTGGTCACGGAAGGCGCGGATTCCGGAGTCGTCCCGGGTAGGAACGGGGTAGGACGAGGCTTCGAATTTGGGCACTTCGCGAGTGGTCTCTCGACCCTCGGCAGCCCATTTGGCCCGACCGCCGTCCATCAGCCGGACGTGTTTGTGACCGAACAGCGTGAACACCCAGAGGGCGTAAGCGGCCCACCAGTTACTCTTGTCGCCGTAGAAGACCACGGTCGTGTCAGGGGTGACCCCGATGCGGCTCATCAGGGCGGCAAATTTCTCGGCCGACAGGTAGTCGCGCGTCAAAGGGTCGTTCAGGTCCGTGGTCCAGTCCACCTGGACGGCGCCCGGGATGTGACCGGCCACGTAAAGGAGGATGTCTTCGTTGCTTTCCACCAGACGGATATTGGGGTCGTTCTTGTGCTCGGCGACCCAGTCGGTGGTGACCAGGATATCGGCGTTGGCGTAGCCGCGCTCGGAGATCGGTAAAGTTTTCATAGGCCGCCGCCTTCGCGTCCGGGCCCTCGACCCCTTGCCGGGCGGCCCTCAGTCGCCGCTTTCCGAGCGAATTGGCGAGGAAACTGGCGATTTCTGGCCAAGGAGCAGGGAGAAGCGCCAAAGGAGGCACCTTGAATGAGCAACGAGATCTGGCCGCAGTATGCGGAGTCGTTCCGAGCCTACGACCTGGATGGGGACGGCTATATCACTCGCCACGACCTGGAACTGCTAGAGGCCAAGCTGGGACGCTCTGGCGAATTCAACCAGCACATCGAACAGCTCTGGCGGTTTCTGGCCGCCTCGCTCGACCTGAACCACGACCATCGGCTCGACATCGAAGAGTGGTTCGAGGCGTGGCGGGAGATGCGGGATATCGCGGACAGCTATGACAGTTTCCCGGTCTGGTTTCAGAACTACTGCGACTTTATCTTTGACTTGCTCGATGAAGACGGCGACGGTCAGGTGATGGAAAGCGAATACGACCGCTTGCTTTCCGTGTTTGGCCGCCGACCGACGCCCGGTGTGTTCGCGGCGCTCGACGCCGAAGGAAAAGGGTCGATCGACCGGGCCCAACTGCGCGAAGCGATCTTCGACTTCACCTGCGTGCACGACGAGAAGAACGTGCACTTCTGGGGCACTCCTCTATAGAACCCTGGCTTGTCGCTCGGTCAACAATCTCTCCACCCCGCCCCAAGCGAGGGAAAATCTCGCAGGACTCGACCCTTTCAAAGGGAAGGACGGGGCCGGGGTGGAGGCTTGAAATGCAGAACAGCCTGAGCAACAACGCGAAAAAAACACCTCGTCAACAGCTAGCCGCGCTAGGCGATCTGGTCCGCTGGGAGCAGACCCTGTTCGCCCTTCCGATTGCGCTTGCCGCTGGACTTTGGGCCGCCGGCGGCTGGCCCAAACTCTCCGTCCTGTTCCTGACCGTGTTAGCCATGGTCGGCGCGCGTACCGCAGGGATGAGCGCTAACCGCCTGATCGATGCGCGCATCGACGCCGCCAATCCGCGAACCAAGGACCGACCTTTGCCGGCGGGCCGCATGCGCGCCGGTACCGTGCTGAAACTGCTGCTCGCCTCGCTGGCCGTTCTGGCCCTGGCAGCCTACGGGCTGAACCCCCTCTGCTTCCAGCTTTGTCCGCTGGCCTTTTTCCTACTCCTGATCTACTCGTACCTCAAGCGCTTCACCTGGGCCTGTCACTTTGGCCTGGGGGCGGTGCAGGCCTGTGGACCGCTGGGCGCCTGGTTTGCCGTGACCGGGCGCTTCGAATGGGCGCCGATGTGGTTGGCGCTGGGAGTGGCGCTATGGATGGCCGGTTTCGACATCCTGTACGCGCTGGCCGACGAAGCTCACGACCGCAAGCACGGGATCCATTCCGTGCCCTCTCGTTTCGGCGCCGTAGCGGCGTGTTCGATCAGCAGGCGCTGCCATCTGGCCGCTTTCGCTCTGTGGTGTGTTTTCGCCCTGAGCGTCGGGGCCGGGAGCTACTTCGCAGCCGGACTGGGAGTGGTTGGAGCGCTGCTGGTTGGGGAACATGTGCTGGTGAGACCGGGCAAGTTAGAGCATCTTCCGATGGCTTTTTTCCGGATCAACAGCATCATTTCGACGGTACTTCTGTTAGCCACTCTGGGAGATATCTATCTATGACCACCGCCGCCAAACTTAGCTGGCAAGACCTTTTCCGCGAGCAGCGTCACGCGTTGCTGGGACAGCGGGCCAAAGAGAACCACGGGGGGCAGGTGCACAGCCTGGCCGATGACGAGATTCTGCTGCTCGGCGGCGCCTCCGAGGCCGCTCGGCTGTCGGCCCGACCCAAAGCCGGCGAAGACCGGCCCCCCCTGGCCGTGGCGCTGACCCCCCAGGGGAAGGGGCAAAGCCTGGAGGAGTTCCGCGCTCTGCTCGCAGAGACTCGGACCGCTCATCCCGGGGCGGAACTGGCCGGTTTCGGTCCGCTCGAAGCGCCCCTAAGCCAGCGCTACGAAGGACTTGACCGCGCGGTCGTTTCGGCTGGCAAAGCGGCCGATCGGTTTCTGCCGTCTGAGGAGCTGGCCTCCGCAGCGACTCTGTCTCTGCCAGTCACTGCCGTGCTGGTCTACTCGCCGGACGTCAGCGCGGAAGCTCTCGAGTCGGCGGTGACGGCCCTGCGAGCCCTGCCGAACCTGGTCGGCGTGGTTCCGCTACCGGCCGGCGCCGGCGACCGGATCCCTCTGCCCAACCTGACCACCGCCGGCTCGACCGACGCCATGGTGATCTCGGTGCTGCGCCTGCTCCTTCCCAGCGTCGTGCGGGTCCGTTCGTCCTGGGCTGCCCTGGGCTGGAAAGTGGCCCAGGTGGCGCTGGCCTACGGCGCCGACGAGATCGCCGGCTGGACCGCCGCCGAGACGTTGGCTTACAGCGGGCGGGTTCGCGCCGCCTCGCGGGTGGAAAGAAAAGAGCTGGACGAGGGGCTGGAAGAGTCGCGCCTGAGCGACCTCCGCTGGTCCGGTCCCACCGGAGGAGCCCAGCGATGAGCGAGCCGCTTCGTTTCGGTGTGCTCTCCTACGTGAACTGCCTTCCTGTCACGCTGGCTCTAGAGACCGGTCGAGTGGGCGATCCGAGGTTGCGCATCAGCCACGGCTCCCCGGCCGAACTCAACGCCATGATGGCGGCCGGCGACCTGGACGTCTCGTTGGTGTCGACCGCCGAGTTCCTCGACCGTCGTAGCCTGTACCAGCGCTTGCCTGATTTTTCGCTCTGGTGCGACGGCTGGGTCGAAAGCGTCACGCTTCACTCGCCGTTCGAGAAGGCCGACCTTGCGTCGATGTCCGAGCCGGTCTTCGCCTGCACTCCAGAAACGGCCACCTCGAGCGCCCTGCTGCACCTGTTGGCGCCGCAAGCGCGCCTGGTCACTTTCAGCAGCCTCGACGAGGCCGGCGCGGGTCTGGCCAACGGAACCTATCAGGGCGTGCTCTTGATCGGAGACAAAGCGTTGCACCCGCCGGAATGGGCTGGGAACCTCAAGGCTCATGACCTGGGCGAGTGGTGGAAGGAGCAAACCGGCCTGCCTATGACCTTTGCCGTCTGGGTGGCTCGGGCTGACCTCGATGCGGACCGTCTGGAACTTGCCAACCGCGTCCTGGGCGCCTCCCGGGACTGGGGCATCCAGCTTCTCCCCGAACTGCTGGCCGAAGGGGAAAGCCGCTGTGGCGCGTCGCAAGAGCGGCTAAAGAACTACTACACCCGTCTGCAATACAAGACAACTTCACGCTCCGCCGAGGGGCTGGTAGAGTTTGGCGGGCGATTGGCTCTTGATCGCCTCAAGCAACAACCGACCGCTCTGGCCGGTCGATAAGGACACGAACGAGATGAGCACTAGCACCATCCGAGACCTCAGGGTCCAAACCTCGCGCCCGCGCCTCACCCTCGAGGAAGGCGTCGAACTGTTCGACAAGGACCTGTTGGAACTTGGCGCGGCGGCCGATGAGATGCGCCGAGAGCTGCACCCCGAAGGCTATGTGACCTTCGTGCGGGATCGCATCATCAACTACACCAACGTCTGTATCACCTACTGCAAATTTTGCGCCTTCTATCGCCCCCCGGGCCACGCGGAAAGCTATGTCCGGACCAAAGACGAGATCTTCAAGAAGGTCGAAGAGATGCTCGAGCGTGGCGGCACCACGCTGATGCTTCAGGGCGGGCATAATCCCGAACTCAAGATGGACTACTTCGAGGACCTCTTCTCTTCGATCAAGGCGCGTTTCCCCAGCGTCTATCTGCATTCGATGACCGCGACCGAAGTCGACCACCTGGCCGAGGTCTCCGGACTGGACCTGCACGAGTGTATGACTCGTCTGCACCAAGCCGGCCTGGATAGTCTGCCCGGCGGCGGGGCCGAGATGCTGGTCGAGGACATCCGCACGGCGGTGTCCCCGCTGAAGACCTCGGCCGATCGCTGGTTCGAGGTCCACGAGGTGGGGCATCAGGTTGGCCTGGAATCGACCGCCACCATGGTGTTCGGTTTCGGTGAGACCAACCGGCAGCGCATCGAGCATCTGGAACGACTACGCGCTCTGCAAGACCGCACAGGCGGGTTTCGCTCCTTCATCCATTGGAGCCTCACACCGGGGAACACCGGTATGATGCGGACGATCCCGCCGGGAGGCCAGGAGTACCTGCGCATCATGGCGATCGCTCGACTGTACCTGGATAACTTCAGCCACATCCACGCGGGTTGGGTGACCGAAGGCGCCAAGCTGGCCCAACTGGCGCTGGGTTACGGCGCCGACGACCTGGGCAGCGTGCTGATGGAGGAGCTGGTGATTTCGGCCACCGGTGTGGCTTACGCCTACAACGCTGAGCAGATCGCCGCCATCATCAAGGCGGTTGGTCGGGTTCCGGCGGTACGCAACTCGAAGTACGAGATTCTCGAGGTCTTAGGCTAAGGTGTCGACCTCTTCCCCGCTAGTCACTCAGCAGCCCCAAGAGCGCTCGGACCTGGTTCGTCAGATGTTCGATCGCGTGTCGGGCCGCTACGACTTGAACAACGCCTTGCTCTCTTTTGGCCTGGACCGCTACTGGCTGTGGCGGGCCCGCCGTCTGCTGGACCTTCATCCCACCGCTAAGGTGATCGACCTGTGCTGCGGAACCGGCGCGGTCAGTCGAACCCTGGCCGCCGCCGTGCCTGAAGGCCGCGTGGTGGGCGTCGACTTTTCCGACGGCATGCTGGCGGCGGCGATGAAGCACGAGAGTCCCCCCGAAGATGGGGAGATCGAGTACCTGCGTTCAGATGTGCTTGATGTGCCGCTCCCAGACCATAGCTTTGATGCGGTGACCATCGCTTACGGCCCGCGCAACATCGTGGACCTGCCGGCGCTATGGAAGGAGATGCGTCGGCTGGTCAAGCCCGGCGGGCAGATCCTCAGCCTGGAACTGACGCGCCCGACCGGTATCGTGGGTTTCTTCCACGAGATCTATCTGCGCTTTGTGGTGCCGATGGTGGGCGGGCTGGTCTCGGGCGACAAGGAAGCTTACGACTATCTCAGTCAAACCATCGCGGGGTTCCTCGACCCTCAGGCGCTGGCGGCCTCGATGCGCGAGGGCGGATTAGAGCAGGTTCGAGTGATCCCGCTGAGCGGTGGGATCGTCACGATCCATCACGCCCGGACCCCTCGCGCTTAGACCAGGCGTCCTTCGGCATCGCGAGGTAGCGCCCGTAGCTTGCGGATCATACGCAGAACGCTCTCTTCATCGGTCCGCTCTTCGACCTGAGCCAGGGTTAGCCAGGCGACCTGAAGCTCTTCCGTTTCCGGGGTGAGCTGATCGTCGGGCGAAGCGATCAGCAGGTAACGCAGGTCGTAATGGAAGTGGTCCGGTTCGTGCTTGCGGGCGGGGATCGGGTGGATGTCCAGATCCAGTGGCACGCGTTCCAGCCCACCCAGGCGGTAGGGGAGCAGTTGTTCCAGGCCCAGTCCGGTCTCTTCGTTCGCTTCGCGAGTGGCGACATCGAGAAGATCGGGGTCTCCGTCGGCGTGTCCGCCCGGCTGAAGCCACCGCTTGAGGTACGGGTGAAAAAGTAGCAGCACATTTTCCCCTCTGGGGCACGATATCAAGGCCGACCCGGTACAGTGCCCGGCCAGATGCTCCCTGAGGCAGCAGTCGGGGGTCGACAGTACAAACTCGCGATAACGGGCCAGCGGTGCGGCGTCGTCCCCAGGCCAGGCCAGGGCGTAACGTTGAAGATCGGCTAGCAGTAAGTCGCGCGGATCGCTCATATCGATTGTCCTCCAGCGCTGGTGATGCGCAGATAAAGTTCTTCCAGGCCCAGGGCCTCTTCGGCGAATTCGACCAGGCGAAACTTGTTCTCGAAGAGGCGCTGATGAATCTCTTCCACCACCTCGTCGCCGCCTCGAAAAGTCACGTAAAGCTCTTCGCCCGAGTACACGACTTCGGCGACCTCGCGCTGCTCTTTCAAGAATTTTCGCAGACGCTCGGTCTCCTCGGCGTCGCGCAGGCGTAGCTTCCAGCGTCGCGAGTCGCGCAGACGAGAGAGCAGCGACGAGGTGGTCCCAAAGGCCAGCAGGCGGCCTTCGTCGATCACCGCGATCTTGGTCGAGAGATCGGCGAGATCTTCGAGCACGTGAGAAGAGACTATGATCGCTTTGCCGCGCTTCTGCAGGCTTCGCAGAATGTCTCGGAGTTCGACGCGGGCTCGCGGGTCGAGTCCGGCGGCCGGTTCATCCAGCAGCAAGACCGGCGGGTCGTGCATCAGCAGGCGGGCCAGAGCCAGACGCTGCTTTTGGCCGCGGGAGAGCCCGTCGACAGGGCTGTCCCGAAGTTCGAGGAGTCCCGTCGTGGTTAGCGCTTCCTTGATGGCAAAGTCGCGGAGGTCGGATTTGACCTGGTAGGCTCGGGCAAAGAACTCCAGGTACTCCCGCACGTCGAGATCGTCGTAGGTGCCGATAAAGTCAGGCATGTAGCCGATCTTCTTGCGCACCTCGCTCACGTCGCCCAGGTCGTGGCCGGCGATCTTGGCGCTGCCGGAATCCGACTTCAAGATGGTGGCGAGAAGGCGCAGGGAGGTTGTCTTGCCCGCCCCGTTGGGGCCCAGAAAGCCCAGGATGTCGCCTGGAAAAAGGGCGAAAGAGAGGCCTTCGAGGGCGATCTTGTCCCCGTAAACTTTGCGTAGGGCGTGGACCTCGAGAAGCGGTTCTGCCCCCCCGGTCCCAACCACATCGTCCTCGGGTCGGGGACGAGGTGCGCTCATGGGGACCAGGTCGTCTTCCGGCCGGGGCGTGCGCAATGGCGCCATCACGCTTTCGAAGGCGGCGGCAGAATCGTCCTCGGTGGACTTCGGCTCGCTCACCTATCGGACCGTGCCGGCTCCAGAATGTCAGCGAGCCGCTCTGGCTTGGCTTTGAGCCGTTCCCAGTAGGCTGGTTCTCGCCGGCAGCGCTCGAAGCATTCCATCAGGAGGGTCTGGTAAGGAGTGGGGACCCCGAGTCGAGCCCCCTCGCTGACCACGGCGCCGTTCATCTGATAGATCTCGGAAGGGCGCTCGGGGAAGGCGATGTCTTCGAACAGAGAGGGAAGTTTGTCGCCCCGGGCACCGCTCATTTTTTTTCCGACGATCGGCGCCATGAGGGAGACAGGGAGCTTCTCTATCAGGTTACAGAAAAGCGGAATGGGGAAACCGGGAAGTTCAATCCGACGTAGACCCATGGCTTTCCCCACCTGCATCGCTTCCCGCAGCAAGAGCAGTTCCAGGCGCATCAGCTTGGGCCGAGTGCTGAACTCTTTGGGGCTAAGGCCGGTCACGGCGCCGGTAGCGTTCCCCATGACGTTGAGGAGAAGTTTGGACCACTTCTGGTCCTTACCGCGCTGCGGCTGCACCAGAGGAATAGGAACTCGTCTCAGTTCGATCGGCGAGGTGGTGGCGGTGCCGTTATGTTCCCAGGGGGCGATAGCCAGCCCGCCTTTGTCGGAGGGGCTAAGATCGCCGGGCCCTTCTACCCCAACGGCGCGCGTGGTGGTGAGGGTCCAGAGTTTGTGCTGGGGAAACAGCTCGAGATAGTCGTCCTCGGTGCCCCAACCGTTTTGGAAGCTAACGATGTCTTCGAATTGCGGACGAGCTGCAGCCAACTCTTCGAGAGCCTGCCGTACGGCGTAGGTTTTGACCGTGCAGATGACAGTGCTGAACCTTTTGCCCGTGAGTTCGTCAGGCTGCGTCGAAAAAGCGACCGGAATGGGGGAGCCTCCGTTTAAGGAGACTCCCCCCCGTTCGGCGAGCGCCTCGGCCACCCGGGGACGTCCGTGCAGCTGCACGTCGTTTCCCCCGGACGAAAGGAGCGCCCCCAGCCACTGGCCGATGGCGCCCGCGCCGTAGATCAGAATCAACGGTTCCGGCCCTAGACCCTGCGCAGGTACTCACCCGAGCGGGTATCGATCTGCAGGACGTCGCCTTCTTCAATGAAGAGAGGAACCGAAACGACCGCGCCGGTTTCCAGGGTGGCCGGTTTGGAACCGCCCTGAGCGGTATCGCCGCGAATACCAGGATCGGTTTCGGTGACTTTGAGTTCGACGAAGTTGGGCATCTCGACACCCAGGATGCTGTCACCGTGGAAGGTGATGGAGACTTCCATCGAGTCCTTGAGCCACTTCAGGCCGTCGCCCATGGCAGTTTCGGGAACGGTGACCTGCTCGTACGAGGAGTTGTTCATGAAGACGAAGTCTTCGCCTTCTTTGTACAGATACTGGTAAGGTTTGCGCTCGACGATGGCTCGCATCACCTTCTCACCGCCGCGGAAGGTACGCTCGATGGTCGACTCCTTACGCAGGTTTTTGATTTTGGTGCGCACGAAGGCGGCGCCTTTACCGGGTTTGACGTGCTGGAAATCGATGACCTGCCAGAGGTCGCCTTCGATTTCGATGGTCATTCCGGTTTTGAAGTCGTTGACGGATATCATGGTTACTAAAGGGGGGCCTTTCTATTTCTTTTCGGCGACAGCGCCGCTGGTAAATTTCGGAGTGACTTTCACTTCGAAGGTCCCGCGAGGCATGGCCGACGCGGCGCGGTGGCGATAAGTTTCAGTGATCTCCCAACGGCCGTCGACGGCAATAGGGGGGTTGTAGAGGGTCTTGCTGACCCAGACTCGGCCATCGGGACCGGTCGCGTTGAAGGCGGCAGAGATCCCTTCAGCGGGAGCAAATCCTTGATTTTGGATGACCGCGCGGAAGACGACTTCACCCGTATAGTAGTTGGGGCTGGCTTCGCTACTGAGAACGACCAGGTTGGCCTTCGGCGGCTCCTTGGGTTCTTCGGCACCAGCGGCCGCTGGGGCGGCTTCGGCAGGGGCCGCTTCGGCGGGCTTGGCGGCTACCGCAGCGGCATCGCCTTCGGCAGCTTCGACTTCCTCAGCGGCTTCCTCCGTCTCGCCTTCCGCCTTGGCGCGAGCTTCGGAGTAGGCTTTCTCCTTGGCCTGACGAGCTTCGCGGGTCGCCTTGATGGCGTCTTTCGAGGCCTGCTGCGCGGCCGCGACATCTTTTTCCGCCGCGCTGTCGGTGGCGTTGTAGTCGCGGGACTTGACGACGTCGATGATGCCGGTGTCAGGGTTGGCGATCACGGTGTAGCCTACGAAAGTGGCCAGCGCTTTGGCCGGGACGTAGAGCTTACCGCCACGCATCATTCCCGCCAGGTCGAGCGTCTTGTCGCCGTGTTTGACGGTGACGGTTTCGCTGTCGAAAGCGGTCTCGGGGGACTCTCCCGAGCCCAGGTTGACGACGCTGCCGCTATCGGCCCAGGCGACGTCGAGCGCCTTCAGAAAGCTACCGGCCGGCACATAGGTGGTGCCGGATACAAAATAGGCGTCGCCAAAGGCGCGGTTGCGAACGTACAGCTCCTCGGCGGAGAGGGGGGCGGCCATCGCCGCCGCCACGGCCAGTCCGTAAAGATATTTCTTCATCATTGTCCTCCGCAAGCTAGGAGCCCCCTCGATTTGGTGAACTCCGACCAAGAATGTTCTGGCTAGTATCCGACGGGCGAGTACCCGCGACCATCGGATGGCTAGGTCACCGGCTGTTCTCGTCCCTCCCGGGGACTTCCTGCGCGCGGGCCTGGTAGGCATGGCGCCGCCACTCAAGGGAACCAGGCGGAAACGACAACAGCCCACCGCCACTCCGGGAGAGAGGCGATGGGCCGTTGCGGGGCGTGTTCTTTAGAAGCCCATGAAGGTCAGGATAGCAGCGACCGCTTCGGGAGCTTCGGCGATAGTCGAGTGGTCGTAGGGCAGCACTTCCGAGTTGATGGCGCCGATCACCGGGGCGTTGGCGCTGTCGATGTTGACCACGCCGTCGTCAGCGAAGACGCCCAGCACTCGATTGAGGGCCTCGTAGTCGTCGCCACGGTCGTTACCGGCGAGCGTCAGGTAGGGGAACTGCGGGTGACGGTTGGCGGCCTCGAAGTTCTGGGTCTGGAGGAAAGGGCTACCGAGGCGCAGGTCCGTGAAGCCTTCTTCGTCGCCGGTCACATTGACCAGCGAGCCGTCGACGTTGCGGAACTCCAGGCGTCCGTTGAGGATCAGGTCGCCCAGGGCTTCACCGATCACGTCGCCGCGGTCTTGAATCTCGTCGGCGACTTCGCTTCCGGTGTGGGGCCCGGCGATCAGAACGGCCCGGCTTCCCTCAGCCACGTCAAGAGGAACTTCGTTCTCCAGGGCCACGCGAGCGACCAGGGCGCCCATGCTGTGTCCGGCGATCCGCCAGTCGGTGTTCGGCGACTCTTCGGTCAAGGCCGTCAGGGCCTCGAAGAAGTAGCCGCCGTTCTTGGCGATGCTATCGAGGCTGTCGTATTCGAATCCGAAGACAGCACTCGAACCCGAGGCGACCAGTCCGTCCGCCACGTTGTCGAAGCGTCCGCTGCGGATGTCGGAACCGAGTCCGTGCAGGATGATACTGGGACGGTCTCCGATGATGGGGAACTCGTCGATAACGGCCCCGCGGGAGATGATCGGTACCCAGACTCCCTCCTGATAGGAGTAGAGGTTGTAGGTGCTCCAGTTGACGTGAGCGACCCGTCCGCCCGCAGGGGCTTCGGAATAGGCCGGATTGTCATTGCTGTTGGCGCTATCGCCACAGCCGCTGATCAGAAATAGGCAAAGCAAAGCGAGCAGTTGGCTCGTCAGGGAAGAGCGTGTCAGTTTCAAGGGAATACCTTCTAGAGAATGAGTGTAGGTCCGTCCGGATGCTCGGCAGCGCGCCGGGGGATGCAGGAAAGATAACCTCTCTCGTCGTTCCAGAAAGCCACTCTATCGGCGGGTATCCACCCCCTCGAAGGTATGGGGCGGGATGGGTTCTACCGGAGCTGGAAGGAGGTCTCTCCCACCTGCAGCCAGTCGCCACGGTGCAGTTCGACGCGGCGCCCCACCCGATGCTGATTGACCCAGGTGCCGTTGGTCGAGCCCAGGTCTTCAATGTAAACTCGGCCGTCCTCGAGACTGACCTGGGCGTGAAGGCGCGATGCCGCTGTGTCTCCTCCCAGCACGATGTCCCCTTCTTCTCGACCGATGGTCAGGGAGGGGCGGTCCAACACAATCTCTTTCTTTCCGTCCGAACTGACCAGAGTCAGCGGTCCGGTGGCTTCGCTGAGCAAGGGGCGAGGGGCCGGGGGCGGGAGAGCCGGTGTGTCCTTGGGTGCGGGTTCGAGCGCGTCGTCGAGCAAGGCTTCGGTCCGCTTCTCCGCTCGAGTGGCTTGAGGTCGTCGGGCTGGGCTTTCGAGGGGTAGAGAGAAACGTTCGAACATGGGGCGGTAGTCGGGGAACTGCTCGTGAATGACCGCCAGTTCCCGCCGCGCTTCCTCGGTCCAGCCTTCGACCTCGAGAGCCGAAGCCAGAGAGTGACGCAGGTCGCAACGCAGGACCGGGTCGGTCCCTTGATGCTCCAGCGCTTTGCGAAAAATCTCGCGCGCGGTCATCGGGTCGTCGAGGGCCTGGCAGGCTTGACCCAGCATGACAAGGCATGCGACCTGCAGGTTCGAGTCGGGCAGTAGAGTCGACAGGGAGTTGAAAACCTCGCGATGGCGACCCAGCGCGCAACGGTAGAGATTGGCGAAAAAGACGGCGTTGGGCTCGCCCGGCATCAGCCCGAGCAGCCCCTCCAGGGTCTCCAGGGCGTTGGCGGTTTCGCCTTCCTGGAACAACGCGCAGCTGAGCAGGATGTTCAGTCCGACCAGGTCAGGGAACAGGCAGAAGTGGCTGGTCGGGGTCAGCGGTACGGCGACGTGAAAGGAGGGCAGATAGCGGACCAGGGTCTTCCCTAACCCCTGCTGAGCCAGCAGCCCGGTCTTCAGCGCCGAGACGGCCTCTCGGGTCTCGCCCCGGTGAAGCCGCAAGGCTCCCAGGGTGAAGAAAGCGTCGGTCAATCCTACCTTGGCGTCACGGGCCGACCCGGTCGCCTCGGTCAGTTTGCGGAGAGCTTCGTCGTGCTGGCCCGACAAGATCAGGCGGAGCGCGTCGATAAAGCCGCGCTCGCTGCCCGACATGGTCAACCCTTTGAGGAAGTTGATATTGAATCGCTGGGCGAGTTGGGGCTCGAGGAAGGTCAGGCGGGGACGAGCCGTCATGGCCGGATGGCCGGAAACGAAGTAGAGCCCCGTTTCGCCGCCATCGGCCCCTTCCTCGCCCTTGCCGATAGCTCGGGTCACCTCGTCAAAGGAGCGGCCTACCAGACGACTGGCTAAGCCCAGGCCCCCTTTGAGATTGTTCAACATATCTCGGTCCACGGCCATGCTCGGGCCTCCTCTTCTTGGAAAAGGCGAAGGTTAGTTCGCGTGATAGACGAGTTCGGTCTTGCCCAGGCGAAGCCGATCTCCCTCGCGCAGCACCGCTTGGACGCCTTGCTGCAGGCGAGTTCCGTTATGGAACGAGCCGTTGGAGGAGCCCAGATCTTCGTACACGGGCCCTTGCTCGCCCATGATGATCTTTCCGTGACGGCGCGAGATGTAGCTGTCGGTGTCGGCCTCGGTCAGGTCGACTTCGGGGAAGATGCCGTCCACGGGAGAGCGACGTCCCACGGCGTTCTCGTCTTTGACCAGCACGAACGTCTGTCCGTTGCTGATCGCCTCCAGGCGAGGTTTACCAGAGACCGCCTGAGCCACGGCCTGCTGAGGCGTGGTCGGTGTCGGAGTGGCCGGAGGAGGCGAGATCGGGAGAGGCGCGTCAGGAACCGAGACCGGTATCGGCGAGGCCGAACCGCTGTCATCGAGCGCAGCACCGCAGTCTTCACAGTACTTCTCGCCAGGCCCGTTGACGGCTCCGCAGGTGCCGCAGGTGCCGCCTCCTCCACTGCTGGGAGCGGCGGCTTCGGCGATGGCCGGCATGGCTTCGCGGGTCGGCTCGGCCGATTCGGCGGGGGTGAAGGTGGGAGCCGGGGTGGGAGACGCCGGAGGGGCCACGGGAGGAGCGCTCGGCGGGGCGATCGGGGCCGCCGCTCCGCCGCTCACCGGCAGACGGGCTCCGCAATCCTCGCAGTAGATGGAGCCTTCCATGTTTTCGGCGCCACAGACGGTACAGATCATCGCCATGTTACTCTTCTCCTCGTTCGTCCTAAAATTCTTCGCTCGGTTCTCGTTGGGAACACCTACTCCTGTCCTGCTCCGGTACGGCCGCCGTCGGGCGACCCGGTCAGGGCGGAGAGGTCGATCGGCTCGAGCAGCTGGGTCAGCTTGCGCGTGCCGTACTGCAGCTTTTTGGTGCCGGCAGCCGAAGCGCCGCCCCCTTGCTCGATGCGGCCGGCTTCGGCCAGAGCCTGCTGCGCCAGCTCTTGCTGGCCCTGCGAGAGCAGCTGGGTCGCGGCCGAGCGAAGAAGCTGAGTCGCTTTGCCCCGTTCGCCGGTCGCCGCGAACTCGAGCGCTCGGGTCTGCTGTCGGAAAACCGAGACCGAGTCGACCACGCCCATCACCTGAGGGGTGACGACGGAGGCCAGGGACTGGTCATCGGTGTAGGTGATCAGAATCTCCTCGGAGACGACTTTGTCGCGCTCGCCCCGCTCGGGGATGTCGTACATCACCTCGGTCTTGCCCAGGCGATAGGTGCCGGGCTTGCGCGACGGCAGCACCAGCTCGAACAGGAAGCTCTGGGTCTCGTCCTTCTGCAGCTCGCCCAGGTCGAGTTGGGCCACCCGGTCGGCGGTAGGCAGGGTGCCCAGATCGTTGATCATCGGGCGAACTTTATACGCTTTGCGGATACTGATATCGCGCGAGAGCTTCAGAGACAGGCGGGGGTGGCGAACCACCACGTTCTGAACACCTTTGAGCTCCTGGTCGAAGATGGCGGGGATATCGCGAGGGATATCGATGTAATACGACGTTCCGCGGCAAGCGGTCGCGATGTCGAGCAAGAACTGCTCGTTGAAGTCGTCGCCCACCCCGATGGTAGAGACCGAGATCCCTTCGGCGGCGGCCATCATACAGGCTTCTTTACAGGCGCCTTCGTGCAGGGTCAGGCCGTCGGTGAGCAAGACCATATGGTTCATGCGCTCGGCGCTGAGATTCTTGCGCAGTTCGTCGTTGGCAGCCCGAATGCCGTTGAGCATCTCGGTGCCGGAGCCGACGTCGATGGAATCGATGTTGCGCACCATGCGACGAGCCGACTCGCGATCGTAGATCTGCGACGAGGGGATCAAGACCCTGGCCTTGTCGGCGAAGGCGATGACGCAGGCGATATCCGATCCGCGCATCTTTTCCAGAACGTGCCCGACGGCAGAGATCACATACTCGAGTTTCTCGTGGGCGTACATCGAACCGCTCTTGTCCAGCACGATGGCCAGGTTCAGGGCTGCCGGGCCCAGGCCCAGACCGGCTGAAGGGGCGACGTCGACCAACAAGTAGACTAGCTTGTTCTCGCTCGTCACGGCGATATTTCGGTAGCTCAGGTGAGACTGTAAGTGGACTTCAGGCACGATTTTCCTCTCTCTATTTGGCCAATTAGCCTCGCCCTTCCCTAGGATGGGCGAAAATCCTACGCGGTTCGTCCCGGCTCCGGTCGAACCGAATCGCTTTAGTGGGCGAAGATGACCGCCACAGTGGCGTTGTCGTCGGCTCCGCGGGACAGGCAGATATCCACCAGTTTCTCCGCAATCGGTTGGGGGGCGTCGAATTCTCCCATCAGCCCTTCCAGTTCGTCGTTCATAAAGTATTCCCACACGCCGTCCGAACTCAGCATCAGGCGGTCGCCAGGCTGCAACTCTTGATGGTACAGGTCGACTTCGACGTCGGGGTTGGTTCCCATCGCCCTATATATGATCGATCGCTGCGGAGAGTTTCGCGCTTCTTCTTCGGTCAACTGACCCATCTCGACGAGTCGGCCCACCAGCGAGTGGTCCGTGGTCAGGCGCTGGAGCTGGCCGGCTCGCCAAAGGTAGCCTCGAGTATCGCCGACGTGGCCCAGGGTGATCTCATCGGGCTCGAGTAGTGCTGCGGTGATGGTGCAGCCCATGCCGCGGCGGTGGATGTCGCGCTCGGCGTATTCGAAAATGGTCCGGTTGGCCCGCTTGATAGCGCGCTCTAAAAGAAGCTTGTTGCGCTCGCGCTGGGTGTCGGGCAGTAGCGGCGAGGTCGCGCGTTGATCTTTGAGGGTGAGGTTACTACCGACCACGTCTTGAGCGATGGTACGCAGCGCCAGCGAGGCGGCTTTGTCGCCTTCGGCCTCGCCGCCCATACCGTCGATCATGACCACCAGGTGGGTGTCGCTACGGACGGACTTCTCAATGGAAGTGAAGCGCATCTGCAGGCAAGCGTCCTGGTTGATCTGACGGACCACGCCGACATGGCTGACCAGGGCCACGTCGTAGGAGCAGCCGGCTCCGCTCGAGGGAGTGGGAGCGCGGTTGACTATGGGGGGCGCGGACGCTGCGGGCGCCGCAGGAACCGGGCGAGCCGAGGGGGCGGGGGCCGGGAGTTCGTCGAGGGCGAGGAAGTCCAGGAACTCCTCGGCGCTGCCCAAACGGTCGGAGACGTTTTTGGCGGTCAGTCGTCCGATGGTTCCCTGCAAGACCTCGTCTCCCAGGTCCGGGAGGGGGCCGAAGGTAAAGAAGTTCTCTCGGCTTTCCAGGTCGGTCTTGGCTCCGGAGGCGGCGAAGTGCAGAATGGCGCCTACCGAGAACAGGTCGCCAGGCACGCCAAGTGGAGCCGAGCCGACTCCGTAGGCTTCGGGGGGTGAAAAGCCGTTGACCACCTGGAAGTCTTCTCCAGCCGATTCGAACGGCACCATGCGGTCGAGATTGTCGACCACCAGGCCGTCCTCGCCATCCCACCAAAGGCGGCCCGGCTGGAACGAGCGCATCAGGAAAGAGCGGCCGTGCACGTCCTGCAGCAGTCGTCCCAGGCAAAGGGCGAGTTGGCGCACGCCGGCAGCCGGCAACGGGCCCTCCTGGGCCACTCTTTCTGCCAGGGTCGGCCAACTGGGGGTGGGCCCGCAGGCCAGCGAGTGGTCGTTGTGGGTCAACACCGTCTCGGGTCGCCACAGCCCCTGGAGATCGCCCAGCTTCTGGCCCAGCGCCTCCAACCTTGCGGCCAGGAAGCCCGGTGCGCTGGCCGACTCTTCGAGAAGCATTCCGGCGGCCTCGCCGACCTTGCAAGAGTAGCGGTTCAGTCGTCCGAGCGAGAGCGTTCCCAGAACGGTAATACGGGTTCCGTCCTCGCCCTCGATGACCGTGTCCGTGGCCAGGCCCTGGGAGTTTTCCGGACGCGAGGCCTCGGCCGGGGCGGGGTTGAGTTCCACCCCACATTCGTCACAGAACCGCTGATCGGGTTCGTTTTCATGCTCACAGATCTGACAGATCACGATGGTTTCTCCGGCGCTCATGGTCTCAACGTTCTATCTACCCCACTCGACCTCATTCTCGTGCTCCGTCCAATTTGAGGATAAAGGCGGGGAGGTCGGATTCAGAACCGCTGCATCAGGGAGTGCCAATCCACGCGGGTCAGGCCAAAGGCGACGGCCGCAAACAGCCCCGTCCAGCACAGGGAGAAAAATACCGAGAGGCGCCACGGGATACGAAGACTACGACGCTGCGGCTTCGAGGTAGAAAGGATCACCACCGAGAGAACCACGGTACAGAGGTAGTTCACGAACGGTATGAGCGTGGCGACCGCGAGTAGGACGGCGGTCATCATCACGGCGGTGGAGGCCCGTGGGTTGGCGAGCTGGGCTTCGACCGGCAGGTCCGCTTCCTCGACCTCCTGCACTTCAACCGAGGCGCGGTAGATCGACCCTACCTCCAGACCGGAGCTGTCCACCGTGACCATCACGGTATGGGTTCCGGCGGGCAGCGCGGTGGGCTCGACCGTCAGGTTGGCCGACGAGCTGAACAGGGTGATCGGAAGCGCCGATTTGACTCGCAAGCGGGCGGTCGCCTTCCGTCCTACGGCAAGGTCCTTGAACTGCAGGCCGTTTGGCATGAAGGTTACCGAGTGCGGCGACACGGCTGTGGACACGGGAGGCGCAGCCATGACGGGAGCCGCCGCGATAGGAGCGGTCGCGGGGGAGGGGGGGAGGGGAAGCGTTCCTGGCGCCGGATCGCCTAATCGGGTGGTCGTCGGACGGCCGGCCAGGGAGGCGCTACCGCTAACCCCCAAAAGCTGCTCGAGTTCGCGCTTGAGAGCGAAGGCCGACTCGGGGCGGCCGGCCGGCTGCATGCAAAGGCAGCTCTCGATCAGGCTCACCAAGCCGGGCGGCAGATCCTGGCGGAAGTCGCTCAGCGAGGGGAAGTTGAACGGCTCGTTCGTGGGATCGCGTCCGGTCAGGGCGTGATGCATGGTGGCGCCGAAAGCGTAGAGGTCGGTGCGCGGTCCCGATTGGCCTTTTCCGTATTGCTCCGGAGCGGCGTAGCCGGGGGTGCCCAGCGCTTTGGTATCGGTGCTCTGATCCTGGCGGAAGATGCGAGCGATTCCGAAGTCGACCAGCTTCACTTCCGACTGGGGCGTCAGCATCACGTTCCCTGGCTTGAAGTCTCGAAAGATGACCGGCTCCTTACGGGTGTGCAGATAGTCGAGCACGTCGGAGATCTGCAGGCAGAGGTCCAGGGCAAGAGGCAACGGCAGCGGGCCTTCTCGAGCGATCCTGGCCTCCAGGGTTTCGCCGTCCACGAAGTCCATGACCAGATAGAGCTGCACGTCCTGCTGGAAAAAATCCACGATGCGCGGAAGATTGCGGTGGCGCAGGTCCGAGAGCAGGCGGGCCTCGGTGCGGAACAGTTCGGCCGCCTCCTCGAGTTCGGCGGCGCCCAGCCCTTCGCGCTTCATCTCTTTGATGGCCCACGAGGTGGGTAGGCGCTGGTCTTCAGCCAGGTAGACGGCGCCCATCCCGCCCTGACCCAGAATTTTTACTATCTTGTAGCGGCCCTCGAGCAGAGTTTCACCTTTAAGCACATTCTGAAGCTTCTCGTCGCCCGGCGCTTTACCTTTGCGAAAAGGGTGGCAGGGTGCAGGCAGACGAACCCGAGGGGGATGATGGGTCGAGTGGTGGCCGGGCGGTACCGTCTGGAAAGAGTGCTGGGCGAGGGGGCGTCGGGAAGAGTCTACCTGGCCCGTGACACCCGGCAGCGCGGTTCGGTCTGGGCCGTCAAGGAGATCGACTATTCCGCCCTGCCGCTCGAGGAGTTCGCCGAGGCTCGCGCCGGGTTCCAGGGCGAAGCTGAGCTGCTGCGAGGGCTTCGTCATCCGTCTTTGCCGCTGGTGGTCGACTACTTCCAAGAGGGGGATTGCGACTACCTGGTCATGGAGCGGGTCGAGGGGCCGACTCTCGAAGGCCTTCTACGGGGGCGCAGCGAGCCGTTGCCGCAAGCAAGAGTGGTGGAACTCGGGTTCGCCCTGGCCGATGTTCTGCACTACCTGCATCATCGTCGCCCCCCGGTGGTCTACCGAGACCTGAAGCCGGCCAATGTGATGCTGGCTTTGAGCGGGGGAGTCAAGCTGATCGACTTCGGTATCGCCCGCTCGATGAATCCGCTTCGGGCGGGCGATACGACCGCCTACGGCACGCCGGGATTCGCCCCGCCGGAACAGTATCAGGGCAGGACCGTGCCGGCTTCCGACGTCTACGCTCTGGGCGTGACTCTTCATCGAGCGGCCACCCTGTATGAACCGCCCGAGTTCAGTTTCAACCATCCTCTGGTTACGACGCTCAATCCTGCTTTGAGTTCCGACTTCGAAGGGCTGCTGGCTGCGATGCTGGTCAAGGCGCCCGAAGAGCGTCCGCACACCAGCCTGGTGCTGTCCATGCTCAAGGCGTTCCGCGATTCGCCGCAGGACGACCCGCTTCGAGTCTGGTGGAGGCGAAGCTCGCGTCATTTCCACAACTGGTGGAAGGGCCGAAAGGCGCCTTGAGCCGCCTCGAGGCTAGTGCTCTGTCAGGCCTAAATGATGGGATCCTGACGGTGAGGCGCGATTCTGAGGAAGTTGTTTTGAAGGCGCATACCGAGTTGTACGTAACTGAAAAACAACAATGTCAGAATCGATGGATCGCCGTCAGGATCCCGTGATTTAGGTCTGACGGAGCACTAGGAAGAAGTCCGGAAACGGGAGGAGCCGCCGGACCCGTTTCGGAAAGGGCTTGCCTGAGATTGGAGGCGATAGAGATGGAAGAGTACCAGGACGAGTATCACGACATGATCGCGGTCGCCAAGGCCTATTTTGGGGCCTTCGCGACGGCCGGCGATGTGGAGGAGCAGCTTCATCCCGAACTCGAGTTTTTCTTCCCCCGCTTTGGCGTAGCCCAGGGGGCCGAAGCCTACGCTCAGCTGACCCGTGGACTTTCGGGTTATTGGGACCACGTCGATTTCGACCTCGACAATTTCAGCTATATCGCGGCCGGATCGAGCGTGGTAGTGGAAGGGACCAGTAGCGGCAGTTTGCCGGGCGGCGTCAGCTTCCGGGGCCACCGCTTCTGTGCGGTGCTGGAGATCAAGCACAGCCTCATCACCCGCCTCTACTTCTACACGGATCCGGACATGGCGTCTCAGCAGCCGGCTCCTGTGACCTGGGACCGTTAAGGACGTCTGCTGTGTTCAAAAAACTCTTTGTCGCCAATCGTGGCGAAATCGCTTGTCGCGTCATCCGAGCCTGCCGGGCTCTGGATATCACTTCGGTCATCGGTTTCCACGCCGTCGACCGCTCTAGTCTGGGGGTCCGGCTCGCCGACTTCTCGGTGGAACTGACCGCGCCCGAGGGAGCCTCGCCGCGGGCGGCCTACCTCGACATCGAGCAAGTGGTGGCGGCGGCGGTGCGGACCGGGTGTGAAGCTGTTCATCCCGGCTACGGTTTCCTTTCCGAAAACGCCCGCTTCGCCCAGGCGTGCCAGGACGCCGGTCTGGTGTTTGTCGGCCCCTCGCCCGAGGTGATCGCGGCGCTGGGCGACAAGAACCGCGCCCGAGAGCTGATGCTGCAGGCCAACCTCCCGCTGGTGCCCGGTTCGGACGGCCCTTGCCCCGACGTGGAGACGGCGCTGTCGTTAGCCGATGGGATCGGCTATCCGGTCCTGATCAAGGCCGCCGCCGGCGGCGGCGGACGCGGCATGCGTCGGGCCCACAACCGGGAAGAGTTGACTTCCGGCTTTGGGCAGGCTCAGCGCGAGGCCGAGGCGGCTTTCGGCAACGGTTCGGTCTATCTCGAGAAGTACATCGCCAAGCCACGCCACGTCGAAATTCAGATCCTGGGCGACAGTCACGGTAACGTGCTCTATCTGGGCGAGCGGGAATGCAGCGTGCAGCGCCGCTTCCAAAAGATGCTCGAAGAGGCGCCGTCCCCGTTCATCAGCGAGGCGACCCGGTTGGCGATGGGCGAGGCCGCCGTTCGCGGCGCTCGTAACGCCGGGTATACCAGCGCGGGCACCTTCGAGTTTCTTGTCGATGACGATCAGTCGTTCTACTTCCTCGAAGTCAACACTCGGCTTCAGGTCGAGCACCCCGTGACCGAGGAGATCACCGGGGTCGACATCGTGGCCGAGCAGTTGCGAGTGGCGGCTGGAGAGGCGTTGACGCTGACTCAGGAAGGGGTCAAGGCTCAGACTCGAGGCTGGTCGATCGAATGCCGTATCACCTGCGAAGACCCTGACAACGGCTTCACCCCCTCGGTCGGTGTGGTCGAAGCGCTACGCCTGCCTTCGGGCCCCGGGGTGCGGGTCGACACGCACCTCTATCAGGGCTATCAGGTCCCCAACGATTTCGATTCGATGCTGGCCAAGCTGATCATCACGGCGAGCGACCGGGAGAGCTGCATTCGGCGCGCCCTGGCCGCCCTTGACGAGTTCGAGGTGGTGGGGTTTGCGACGTCAATCCCGTTCCACCGCTGGCTTCTGCAGCATCCGCGCTTCCAAGCGGGCGACTTCTCGACTCATTTCCTGGAAGAAGAGTTCGACGGACTGCCGACCGACGACGTGGCCGCCGACGACCTTCTCCATCTGGCAGCCCTGCTGGCTTACAAGCAGGGACAGAGTTCGACTCTGACGCCTCCCACCCCGGCCCGCTCGGGTTGGCAGCAGGCGGCGCGCTCCCGCTCGGGCTCGATCCGCAGCGGCGGATTCCAGCGCTGAGTCGCTCTCTCCGAGCGACTCTCGCATCACAGAAGAAGGCGCCTCGACCGGTTCGGTCAAGGCGCCTTCTTCGTTGCTGGGTGTCGGGAGACGGTGTCCCCCAACTCAGGTCTTATCGGTTTTCGAGTAAGTCTCTTTGGGCTCCTCGGGAGGGGTCGCGTTCGGCACCTCTTCCTCGACCCAGATGTACTCGTACTCTCCGTCTTCGTCGTCCTCGTCGTCGTCGACGATTTCGTAGTTCCCCGAAGAGAGGTCGGTGATCAGCTCACCATCCTCAGTTTCGTAGACCACCTGCACGCCTTCGCGTTCGTTCACCACGGTCCCGGCGAGTTGACGGTTGTCGATGTTGACCCCGGTTGGGGTGGTCTGCAGGGGCTCCGGCGAAGGAGGCGGGGGAGAGGTGGCGGTCTCTTTGCTGTCCACCCGATCCAGCCAGCGCTGCTCGAGCGGATTGCGCTGCGCTTTTTGAGCCAGAATATTGTTGAGTACGGTGCGAAGCTCGGCGCTCATGTGCTTCGAAAGTTTGTCGACCCGCTCTTGCTCTTGTTTGGCCAGGGCCGTGAGCAGGCTGTAGAGACGGTGGACGCTGCCGGTCTGCTCGAAGCCGAGAACCGGTTCGCCATCCTCGATCCCGGCGTAAAGCTCGTCGAGCGCCTTTTCCATCAGCTTCCAGGAAGAGCGGGCGTACAGTCGGTTCAGGCGAAGCACGGGGTCGCGATCGCCGAGTTCGTCGAACAGGTTGGCGTAGAGGCGGTCCATGCTGGGGGTCCGCTTCTTGTAGTCTTCGATCGCCTCGAGGAACTCCAGCAGCAGTCCGCAGGAAGCTTCCACCGGGAGCATATCGAGGTTGGGAAAGCTGTCGGTGGCGACCTCGTGGTCCTGGGCGGCGTCGAGGAAGGCGCCGGCCAGCTCCAGGCGTAGCGCCTCGAGCATGTCCGACATCAGCTCTTCATCCTCGGCCAGAGTGGAAAGAGTTTCCTCGGCGGCCTCCCAGCGCTGCGAGACGGTGCAGGACCAGAACAAGCGCCAACCGGTCAGAGCGTCCGACGAGAGGGCAAACGCTTTCATCAGAGGGTCGATAGCGCCGTCCAGGTCGGTT
This sequence comes from Vulcanimicrobiota bacterium, assembly GCA_023447635.1. GTDB lineage: Bacteria > Vulcanimicrobiota > Xenobia > Xenobiales > JADMJV01 > JAEXNA01. Next base: position 28,628 of record JAEXNA010000034.1, read on the forward strand.
CGTCCGAGGGATAGGTCGGCTCGAATGCGTAAGGCGCCGGTGTGTTGCGGGTCCTGAGCCAGGATTCTCTCGACGTAGCCTTCGGCCGCATCGACGTTCTCTCGGCGCATCATGATGCAGGCGCACTGGAACAGAAACTGCGTGTCGTTGCCGGCGGGGCGAGCCAGGGTGCGCGAGATCAGCTCGTCGGCCTTGGCCTGCTCGCCCTGCCAGTCCAGGAAGGAGGCTTTCCAGCCAGCGGCCCAGGGCTGGTTGATATCGACGATGGAGAGCAGCTCTCGGGCCCGCTCGATCATGTTGTTGGCCAGGAAGCCTTTGAGGGCGCGGCTGACCAGCTCCTCGTCTTCGGGGTTGTAAAGCGCCCCCAGGTCCAGGATCTCGAGCGCCGTCTTGGGCTGCTCTAGAGACTCCATCATGTCGGCGGCCTGCTTGGCAAAGATGGCGTTGTCGGGCGACTCGGAGAACGCCATGGCGGCAAACTTGCCGGCCTCCATCATGTCGCCCTTGCGCTTCATGACGGCGGACAGGCCGCGTAGCGCGCCCGGGTTGCTGGGATCGCGCGCGATCACTTCCCGGAAAGCGTCTTCGGCGTCGTCGAAGTTGTCTTGTTTTTCCAGGGTGATCCCGTAGGCCAGCAGCAGGTTGGCGTCGGTCGAGTAGGTCTCCAGGCGTTCTTCGAGGATCGAGATCGCCTCCTCCTCGCGGTTGCGCAGGGCTAGCAGAACGGCCCAGGAGGCCGCATAAAGGGTGGTGCTTTCCTCGTTGATCTCCGAAGCTTGCTGGAGCAGGTGCTCGGCGGTGATGAAGTTGCCGGAGAGGATCTCCTTCATGGCCTGATCAAAGAGGCTTTTGGAAGTGTCGGTAGACATCGCCAGCCCCCCTTCGCACCGAGGGACAAAGCCCCTACCTGAAGACAGATTTGCACCTCCGTTGGGGGCTCGCCGTGCGCCTGGCGAAACTCGGAAAGCGCCGCAGCGGTTGGAAAATCGGTGGTGACCCAACTCCATTTTGAGCGGCCCGGCGACGAGAAAGGGTTTTCTCGAGGAAACCGTCGAACGGCGGCGCCGTGAACCGCTCTCAATCCTATCGAACCCCTCGTCCGCTCCGTGCGGCCGCGAACCTGTTGGCCAGCGCTGCGCTAGGCGCCGTGCTCTTCTCGGGCTGCGGCGAGCACATCACCTTCGAAAAGGTGGACCTGCGGGGGCACGTCCGCGTCGACCGCGGCGACGGGGACGGCTACTGTTTCCGAGTCCCCTCCGACTGGGAGATCCGGGAGAAGCTCGAGGGGGCGGACGTGGTCTGCCTCTCCCCGCCCAGCAAGGGGCAGTTCCGCGAGTCGGTGGTGGCTCGAACCCTGACGGCTCAGGAGCTGCAGGACCCGACGGCCGCCATCAACAGCCAGTTGACCGCCATGGGCGAGAAGGTTCAGATCGTCGAACCGCTGGCCGATGGGAAACCGATGCTGGTTCAGCTCGATGACACTCGATTCTCGTCGCTGCCTCTGTCCCAGCTTCTCTTTGTGCACCAGCTCCCCGAAGGGAACGGCGTTCTGGTCTGCTGCACGACCGAGGCGTCTCAGATGCCGAAGCGGCGAGCGGACTTCGAGGCGATGATGGCCAAGGCGCATTTCGACCTGAGCCAGTGTCCCACGAAGGGCGGGGTCCCCTCCACCTTCCCAACTCCCGAGGTGACTTACAGTCCGGGGCCCTCGGCTCCCAAGGTCTCTCCGGCCCCCTGAGGCCCGGTCCAGGTCGGGTACAGCTGATGGGGTAGGCCCAGCAGCTCCATCACCTTGCCGACCGTATGGTCGACCACCTGTTCCACGGTTTGGGGACGGTGATAGAAGGCGACCATCGGAGGAACGATCACCGCCCCGAGTTCGGCCAGCGTCGTCAAGTTGCGCAGATGGCCCAGGTGCAGCGGCGTTTCTCGCGGCACCACGATCAGGGGACGGCGCTCTTTGAGAGTGACGTCGGCGGCCCGGTGCAGCAGCGTCTCGCCAACTCCGTGAGCCACCTGTCCCACCGTTTTCATCGAGGCAGGGACGATCGCCATGGCGGTCACCGGGAACGAGCCGCTGGCGATGGAGGCCGCGATGTCGCTCTCCTTGTGGCAGACGTCGGCCAGCGCCTTCACTCCGTTCACCGACCAGTCGGGACACTCGAGCGAGAGGGTGACCGAAGCCGCCTTGGATAGGATCAGGTGCGTCTCGACACCCTCGCTTCGCCCCAACTCCTGGAGCAGGCGGATGCCGTAGAGAACGGCCGAGGCCCCGGTTATTCCGACAACGATTCGCTTCACGCGCTGAGCTTGCCTCGACCTGATGGGAACTCCTCCCGCAGGCATAACCAGGAAGCTCCCCTTCGGTTAGGAACCCCAAAGGTATCAGCGTTCTCGAATCACCACAGAATCGACCCGCCGCCGGCTGGAGAAGCGTGCTCTCGGCCATCTTGGCGTTCCTGGCAGGGATGGGCCTGCTGGCGTACTTTATCAGCCCTTCGGAATGGGTCGTCGCGGTGAGCCAGGTGAGGCGAGTCGACTACCTGTGGGGGACCGGTTTTTTCTTTCTGGCTCTGCTGGCCATGACCGTGCGCTGGAGAGCCTGCCTTGCCTATCGGCTGGCCTTCGTTCCGGCCTTCCATACCCTGGGAGTCGCCATGGCGGGCAATCTTTTGATCCCCGGACGCAGCGGTGAGCCGCTGCGAGTCTATGCTCTGGCCGAGCGAGGGTTCCCTCCCGAGATCGCGACCTCGGGCGTGGTGCAGGAGCGCCTGGCCGACCAGCTCTTTCGGCTGCTCTTTCTAGCCCTATCGCTGGTGCTGGCCGGCGCCAATGGCGGTCCCGGAGCCAACCTCAGGCTGCTCGGGATCCTGGTGGGAACGCTGGCGGTCTTTGCCGCGGTGGGGCTGATGGTGCGCTACAGGATCGCCCTGGCGCGGTCTTCCGGGCGCTGGTTTGGACGCCTGCCGCGGCTCAATGCCGACACGGTCGAGCGTTTCGTGCGTAATACTCTGACCGACCTGGCCACGATGGGCAGCCGCCCTGGGGGGAAGCAGGCGCTGATATGGGGTGCTATCTCGTTCGGCCTGTCGCTGGTTCACACCAACTTCATCCTCGACTCGTTTTTCGGCCCGGAGAGTTTTGTGATGGCCTGCGTGGTGATGGCCTTTGCGCCGCCGACCGCCGCCGGCAAGCCGGGCTACTACCACTTTTTGCTGACGGCTTCGATGGTCGTTTTCGGGGCCGAACGCGAAGTCGCTTTACGGGCGGCCGTCGTGCTGTTCTTTTATCAGGCGGTGTTTTACCCGCTTTGGGGGGCGGCCGGCTGGCTGCTTCTGCGCAGCGGTCCGCGCCTCGGTTGGACTGCCCCCGCCTTGCCCGAGACCGTCAGTTCCCCTGAGGACGGGGCAGCGCCGCCGCAATGAGGAAGCCGCCGAGCATTCCGCCGGCGTGACCCCAGTTGTCCAGAAAGCCGTAGCCGGACATCTCTAAAGCGACCCCTCCCAGCAGGATGATCAGGGACCAGGATGTGATCTGCTGGACCTGATGTAGGGGCACCATGCGCCAGCGCCAATAGATGGCAACCATCGCCCCTGAGAGGGCGAAAAGCGCTCCCGAGGCGCCCATGGCCATCCAGCCTCCACCGAACTGCCAGGTGTGGCCCAGCCAGGAGATAAGGCTGGCTACCACTCCAGAAAGCAGGTAGAAAGCCAGGAAGCGTCCTTTGCCGAGCAGCCCTTCGAGAGTGGGGCCGTAGTTCCAGAGGAACGACATGTTCAGGGCCAGGTGCAGGAAGCCATACGGAAACTGTCCGGAGTGGGAAAACACGCTGGTCAACAGCTCCCAGTAGTGGTGGGCGCTGAAGGTCGAGGGCTTGAGGGCGATCTGGTAGGTCATCGACGGGTCCATAAAGGCCACCATGAAGACCAGACTGTTCACGGAGATCAGCGCCCGGGTCATCCGACTCGAAGGGCTGAAGTTGGCGAAACGCAGGATGTACTTGTCCCGGGTCTCCTTCTGCAGGGCTTCAGTGATCTCTCCACTGCCGCCGCACGACGAGCAGTCCACCGGGCAGGGCATGACTCCCTGGCCGGAACAGGCCTTGCACGGATAGGAGACGCCGCGAGAGGTTTCTCGGGTGCCCGATCCCGAGCAGGCGGGACACTCCTGAGTTCCTGCTCCCTGGCAGTCTGGGCACCGGCCAGAGCCGATGCAACGGGGACAACGCAAACCTTTTCCTCCATGCAGGATTGTGAGCGCACCCCGATAAGATATGCCAACCCCGATCAATTGGGCGCTGGCCCAGGCAGTAGGTGCAACCCGTGAGAAACATTTTGGCTACCAGTTCGGCGGTCCTCCTGTGGGCAGGACTGACGATGACAGCCTCGGCCGACCCAATCCAGCGCACTGGCGGCGCCAGCGTGGGCGGTCAGACGGTCAACAGCTACTCGAACACCGGCGCGGATGACTACTACCGCACCATGCGGCAGGGCAGCGGGGGCACCATTTATAACGTGCAGCCGCCGGTGACCCTTCGACCCAAGGCGACCCCGGGGGTCCGCTCCGGCAACTACACCATCCCGGCCAGCGTCTCCTACGCCTCCAGCGTCAAGCAAGACCTGGACGAGCGCTGGGTCAACCTGGGGGGGCAGCGGGTCGATATCGCCGCTATCGTCGAGCGGGAAGGGAAGCGGTTCAACCTGGACCCGTTGCTGATCGAAGAGGTGATTCGTCAGGAGTCGGCGTTCCAGCCCACCGCCATGTCCTACGTGGGCGCCCAGGGGCTGATGCAGCTCATGCCGGGCACGGCGGCCCAGATGGGGGTCACGAATCCGAACGATCCCGCCGACAATATCGCCGGCGGGACCCGCTACCTGGCGGAGCAGCTGAGCTCCTTTGGACGGCTGGACCTGGCGCTGGCCGCCTACAACGCGGGCCCCGGGGCGGTCGCCTCGTTCGGAGGTATCCCGCCTTACCAGGAGACCCAGAACTACGTCGCCCGGATCGTGAACTCGTACAACAATCGGGTTCAGCAGGAGCGGGCGAAAAGCGGCAAGAACCGCTAGCCCAAAGATTGACTTTCACGAAGCGAGGATTGACGACGATATGCCTACTTTGACCGGAGATTTCCTGAACCCCCACTTTTGGGCTGCCCTGGGCCACGCCATCGGCAACGGCCTGTTGGTGCTGGTGGGGATCAGCGCTGCCGCTGCGGTGCTGACCTTCGCTACGGGCGGAACCGCTCCGCGCAACTGGCCCAAAAAGGACGACGCGCACCCCGAGCCTCATCACCACTAGCCTTTTCGAGCCGTCGGCCTACGTGACGTTCGTGGGAGGCGGCTTTTCTATTTCCCCAGTTCTGATGCTTTTAGGAGATTGCCATGAGCGTTGTCGAAGAGTTCCGTAAAGAAGGCGAGACCATCTGCCATCTGCAGAACGCGGCCCGGTTACTTAACTGGGACCAGCAGATCATGATGCCATCCACAGCCGCCGCCACCGGGGTTCGTGGACGCCAGAAGGCGGCGCTATCTCGGCTGGCCCACGAGCGTATGGTGGCCCCCGCCTTTGGCGATCTCCTGTCCCGGATGGCCGAGGAACTGGGAGGCGACAACGAGAGCGACGACGCTCGTTCCCTGGTCGCCTGGCAGCGGGAACGGCGCCGAGCCACTTCCGTCTCGGCCGACCTGGTGGAAAAGCTGGCGCTGGCTGGGGCCGAGTCGTTCAACGCCTGGCGAGAAGCCAAGGAGAAGTCCGACTTCTCCTTGTTCGAGCCGCACCTGAACAATATGTTCGAACTCAAGCGTCAGGAAGCCCATCAGATCGGCTTCGAAGAGAGCCCTTATGACGCTTTGCTCGACGAATTCGAGCCCGGCATGAAGGCCTCTACCGTGCGGCGTTTGTTCTCGGAACTGCGTCCTCACCTGGCCCAGGGAGTGGCCAAGATCGCCGTCTCCCCCAAGGTTCGGGCGCTGGCCAACGGCCCGATGGACCAGTCCTATCATGTGGCTGGTCAGGAACTTATCGCCCGCCGCTTCGCCAGCCAGATCGGTTTCCCGGCGGGCAACCGCATCGACGTGGGGGCGCATCCGTTCTGTTCGGCCAACTCGTCTCACGACGTACGCCTGGTGACCCGCTATCGACCTCTGGAACTGCCCACGGCGATCTTCGCAACGCTGCACGAAGCCGGTCACGGCCTCTACGAGCTTCATTCTCCCGATCGCCTCGAGTTCACGCCGCTGCGAGGCGGAGCATCGCTTGGGGTGCACGAGAGCCAGAGCCGCCTGTGGGAAAATCTGGTGGGGCGTTCGGAGAGCTTCTGGAAGTGGGCCTATCCTCAGGTTCGCGATATCTATCCCCGGGAAACGGGCGGCTACGGCTCGCGCGATTTCTTCGAGGCGGTGAACCGGGTTCGCCCGACCTTGGTTCGGGTCGAAGCCGACGAGGTGACCTATTCGCTGCACGTCATCTTGCGCTCCGAGATCGAGCAGGCGCTGCTGGCTGGAGAGATCCAGGCCAAGGACGTACCGGCGCTGTGGAACCAGAAGCTCAAGGAGTCGCTCGGGGTCGAGGTGCCCAACGACGCCCAGGGCTGTCTGCAAGACGTGCACTGGTCGGACGGACTGATCGGCTACTTCCCGACCTACGTTCTCGGAAACCTGATCGCTTCCGACCTGTGGCTGCTGATCGAGAAGGCGCTACCCGAGGTCGATGCCCAGATGGCCCGAGGCGAGTTTGCTCCGCTCCTCGACTGGCTGATCGAAAACGTCTACAGCCACGCCGCTCGCTACGAGCCCGAGGTGCTGGTGAATAAGATCCTGGGACACGGGGTTACCATCGATCCCTTCGTGAAATACTTGCAGTCCAAGTACTCTAGCCTGTACGATGTCGATTGGTCATGAGCGAAAAGAAATCTGACGAAAAAAAGCGTATCGCCAGCAACCGCAAGGCGGGCTACGAGTACCATCTGACCACCAAGTTCGAAGCCGGAATGGTGCTCCAGGGTACCGAGGTCAAGTCCTTGCGCGACGGCGGCGTGAACCTGGTCGACGCCTACGTCGATATCAAGAACGGCGAGGCCTGGCTGCGTTCGCTCTATATCGCGCCGTTCGAGAAGGGCAACCGTAATAACCACGAGCCGACCCGCCCTCGTAAGCTTTTGCTGCACAAGGCCGAGATCGAGAAGATGACCCGAGGCCTGGAAGAGAAAGGGCTGACCATCGTTCCGCTCGAGCTTTTCTTCGAGCGCGGCATGGCCAAGTGCCGTATCGCTCTGGCCCGCGGTAAAAAGCTGCACGACAAGCGCGACGACATAGCCAGTCGCCAGGCCAAACGCGACATCGACCGCGCCGTCAAAGCCGGTCGCGGCGACCACTAGAGCCTGTGGATATTACCGCTTCGGTCATGTCCACAAGCCCTAAGTCGAATGCGGCGCCGAACCTGTCGGCGGGCAAGCCGGTGGCGCGCGATTCCGACGCTCGACGCCAGGAGTAGAGAGGCGTTCCCTGGTCGGCAGGGAATGGGGGCGCCATGAATGCTCACCGCGAGGCCTTTTTCAAGTTCCCGCTCGACTCTTTTCAGGAAGAAGCTTGCCAGGCCATCGATGCCGGCGAGAACGTCCTTGTCTGCGCACCCACCGGGGCGGGGAAGACCGCTATCGCCGAATGGGCGATGATGGTCGCCCTGACGGCCAGAAAGCGCTGTCTCTATACTACACCGCTCAAGGCGCTCTCTAACCAGAAGTTTTTCGACCTCTGCCAGATGTTTGGCGAACAGTACGTCGGGCTTTCGACCGGGGATGTCTCGGTCCGCGGCAAGGCCGACCTGGTCGTGATGACCACGGAAGTCTACCGCAACATGCTGTACGGCAACGCGCCCAGCGGCAAAGAGAAGTCGTCGGTCGACCGGGTCGCCTCGGTGATTCTCGACGAAGTTCACTTTATGAACGACGCGGACCGCGGAACGGTGTGGGAAGAGTCGATCATCTACACCCCGAAAGAGGTCCAGATTATCGGACTGTCGGCCACCATCGCCAACGCCGAAGAGATGCGCGACTGGCTAGAGCACACGCACGGTCCGACCCGCCTGGTGCAAACCGACTTTCGTCCGGTGCCGCTGCGCCATTTTTACTTCCGTAAGAACGACCTGCTCGATGTCTTTACCAAAGAGAGCATCGCGGCGGGTCGTAAAGTGGTCAACCCGCGCATGCTGCGCTACAAAGAAGAGCGCGCGCCCCGGCGTCGGGACGGCCAGCCTGCCGGGGTGACGCTGTGCGAACCTCGTAAACTTGTCGAGCGCCTGGAACAGCGCGACATGCTGCCGGCCATCTATTTCGTCTTCTCCCGCAAAGGCTGCGAGAAGCTTCTCGAAGAGAGTCGCGGTGCGGTCACCCTGACCTCGGCCGAACGGAAGGCGCTGGACCGGGCGGTGCTGGCCCGGGCGGCGAGCAATCCCGAAATCCTCGACCATCCGGATCTCGATTCGCTTCGGCGCGGGATGGCGGTACACCACGCGGGGATGCTCCCTCTCTGGAAGTCGCTGGTGGAAAGTCTGTTTGCCCAGGGTCTGGTCAAGGTGGTGTTCGCCACCGAGACGCTGGCAGCCGGCATCAATATGCCGGCCCGTACCACCGTGATTTCGGCGCTGTCGAAGTTCACCGGTGACGGGTTGCGTCCGCTCACCGGGAGCGAAATGCTGCAGATGTCTGGGCGAGCCGGTCGACGCGGTATGGACTCGGCGGGTAACGTGGTGATCGGAGCCCATCCCAAGGAGCCGGTCGAGATGGTGATCAGTCTCGCGCGGGCCCGGCCGGAAGCGCTCGAAAGCCACTTCTTGCCCTCTTACGGCATGGTTCTGAATCTGCTCCAGCGTCGTCCTCTGGCAGCCGTGAAAGAGCTGCTCGATCGTTCCTTCGGACAGTTCTTGCATCGGCGTCGACAGGAAAGAATGGGCCTGGATGCGGCGCGACTGGGCGAAGAGTTCCAGCCGCCTTGTCCCGACGAACCGGGAGATCGCAAAGCGTACCTGAAGGCGACCGGCCGACGGCGTGCTCTGCGCGGAATGCTGCGGGACTACGATCGCGCCATCTCTCGCTGCCGCGACAACTCTCTGCAGGCCCTGCAGTCGGAAAAGCGCGAGATCGAACAAGAGTTGGGCGAGATCGCCACATTGCGCCACGCTAGTCCGTGCCACGGCTGTTCGGTGTTTCACGAGTGTGGTGAGCTGTATGAAAAGTTAGGAGAGTCGGACAAGCCTTCCTACTGGGACGAGTTCCAGGCTCTGGTCAGCGTGCTGACCGAGACCGCGCATCTCGAGAACGAGCAGCCGACCGAGGTTGGTCGCATGATGGCTCAACTCCGGGCCGAGAACATCTATGCCGTGGGCGAGACCATGCTGGGGCCGGTGATGGACGACATCGAAGAGCTTGCTCCGCCGCAGTTCGCCGCCATCTGCTGCCTTCTGGTCTCCGAGCCGGTACGACGCGACCCTCGCCTCGAACCGCCCGCCATCTCGCGCAAGAGCCGGCCGATTCTGACTAAGATTCTGCATCTTTGCGAGGATATCGAAGCCCAGCAGTTGGACCACGGAGTGGATCGACAAGTGCCCTCGGAGACGCTGTACTGCGGGGTCGCCGAGATGTGGGCGAGCAACCTTTCCTGGGAGGCGCTGGTCGGGATCAGCGGGCTGTCCGGGGGCGACCTGTTCCGCATTCTGCGACGCACCTACGACTTGTGTCGCCAGATCGAAAACTGGTACGGGGCGCCGGACCCCCTCCGCGAACTGGCGGCCGCCACCAACCGAACCCTGCTGCGCGGACCGCTGGAGGAGAACCTGAGCTTTTTCGAGGCGCCGGAGGGAGACCCAAACGCCTTGCACGAAAGTTCGGACCTGGCCGCAGAGCTACCGACCCTGCGGCCGCTTCGCGGAGTTCCCAGCGAACCTTCCGAGGAAGGCGGCGGCGAGCGCAAGAAACTGGTCAGGCGACGCAAGCCCCCGGCCGGTCTAGCCCGCCCCGTCGAATCGGAACAGCCCTCTCGTTCCAAATCCAAACCGCCTCGTCGCGGTAAAGTGAAAAAGAAGTGAGTCTGTCTTGAAATCACGTGAGTTTGAGCGCCGAATGCTGCCTGCGGCGGCCACCGACCTGCGCAGCTTGGTCGAGCAGTACGTCTACCCGATCGTTGTTTGTGATGAAGATGGAGCGGTGCGCTTCTGCAACGTTCCCGCCCAGACGCTTTTTGGCGGCGTCGACCTGGTGGGCCGAGCCTTGCCGCCGGAATGGATGGACCGGGAGCGGGTCGAGTTGGAACTCGAAGGCCACCCCACCACCTTCCGCATGCTCTGGGCCGAGATCATGTGGGAGGGGAACCCCGCCTGGTACCTGCTGACCTACCCGGCCGAAGGTGGCGACTCGGACGACCTGAGGGTCCGCTTGGAGCAGTCGATCGAAATCGCTGCCATCGAAAGCGAGAAGCGCCAGCAGGTGGAAAGCGACCGCGAGAAGCTCGAAGCCAAGCTGCGCGACCTGCATCAGCGGTCCGTTTCCAAGCTTGAAGCGGCGCGGAACGCGCTGGAGACCGAGAAGGCGGAACGGCAGTCGCTGTTCGAACGCCTGAACCGACTGCGCGAAGAGACCGACCAGCTCAAGCACCAACTCGACGAGAAGCGGTTCGAGGTCGAGGAGGCCAGCCACCGTTCGATCGAGGCGTTCGAGTCGCTGCAGGCCGAACTGGTCTCGAAGCAGAGCGCCCTGTCGCAGGCCGAAGAGAAGTCGGAGCGTTATCGCCGGGTCTACGAAGAGCTCGACGTCGAGATGACCCGTTCGCAAGAGCAGACGGCGTTGCTTTCGGCCAAGCTCCGCACGGCTGAATCCCGCCTTGACCGAGCCCAGCGTCTGCTCGACGGGGGAAGTCTCGAGGCGATCGCCGGCGGTGGGGGAGCCGATGAAGGCGAACTCCGGGCGCTACGCGAGCGCGTTGCCGAGCTGGAGAGCGAGCTGCGACGGGCCCGCCTGGAGGCTACCGAGCCGGTCCAGGACGACGCCCTGCTGGCGAACCTGGCAGCGCTCGAGGGAGAATGCGCCGAATTGCGCCAGCGGGTCGCCGAACTCGAGGCCGCAGCCACCTCGCAGATCCCGACCGCCGATAGCGCGGAGGTCCACGAGTTGACTCGCCGTTATGACGACGCCCGCGCCGTCATCGCCGAACTGAGACTTCACAACGACCAGGAACTGGCCGAGGCGCGAGGCGCTCTGGCCAAGCTGCAGAGTCTCTACAGCGCGGCCAAGGCCAATCCGCCGGTCCGGGAGAGCTTGGAGGCGCCCGCCGCGGACCCGACCTTACAGGCGGCGCTAGAGACGGCCCAGCAGCGCATCGCCGAACTGGAAAGTACGCTCGAAAACGAGGATATGGCGTCGCTGATCGGTGCCACGGCTGGCAGCGAGGCCGCCGACCAGGCGTTGTTCGAGGCTCAGTCTCGAATCGCCGAACTCGAGGACCAGCTGGCCAGCAGCCAGACCGGCTTGACCCTGGACAACTCGTCCTGGCAAGAGCGGATCGCCGAGCTCGAGACCCGGCTGGCTCAGGCGGGCTCCGGCGAGGATTCTCCAGAACTGACCCAACTCCGGGAGCGGGTCGCAGAACTCGAAGGGCAGGGCGGGGCGCCCGCCGAGCCAGATGGGGCGGAGAAGCAGCGGCTCGAGGCCGAGCTGGCCCAGGCTCACGCCCAGATGAATGAGATGGCTCGCGAACTGCGTCGCACCATGGAAGGCGACCGCGAGACCAAGAAGCTGGCCTATGCCGACCAGCTGACAGGGCTGCCGAACTACAACCTGACGGGCCAGTACCTGCAAGGCTGCTTCGAACGGAGCGGCCGCGGAGAGGGCGCGCTGGCTCTGATTTTAGTCGACCTGGATAACTTTCGTCGGGTCAACGACGCCCTGGGAACCAAGTCCGGAGATGAACTTCTGCGCCAGGTCGGGGCTCGCTTAGAGCGGACGGTGGTAGAGAAAGATACCGCCATTGCTCGCCGAGGCGAGGATGAGTTCATGATAGTGGCCTTCCTGGAAGGAGCCACCGTCGATGGCGAGGCGCTGTCGGCTCGGGTGCGTGGGATCGCTCACAACCTGCTTAGCGAACTGATCAAGCCGTTCGAAGTGGGAGACCAGCGGGTCCAGATCACGGCCTCGATGGGCGTCGCGCTCTATCCCGGCCCGGCCGCCGACCGCGAGGCGCTGCTGGAGCAGGCCGAGCACGCGATGTACAAAGCCAAGGAGTCAGGTCGGGCGCGGGTTAGCTTCTACACCCAGGAGATCCATCAGAACCGGGACCGCAAGATTCGGGTCGAACGGGAGCTACGGCAGGCGGTCGGGGAAGGTCAGTTCACCCTGCTCTACCAGCCGATCGTCGAGATTCCGTCTGGCAAGGTGGTCGGCCTCGAAGCGCTGGTGCGCTGGTCGCATCCCCAGCGGGGCCTGCTCGAGCCGGCCGAGTTCCTGGCCGTGGCCGAGGAGATCGGCGTGATCCTGCCGCTTTCGGACCAGATCATGACCGAAGCGCTGACCGTGGCGAAACAGAAGTTCATGAAGCGTCGCTTTATGTCGCTCAACCTCAGCCACCGTCAACTCGTCGACGCCAGTTTCCCCAGCCGCTTCATGAAGCAGTTAGAGCGCGCTCAGGTGATGCCTAACGAAGTTATGGTCGAGGTGTCCGAGAAGACGACTCGGATGGACCCGGAGCGCTCTCGCAATACGCTGGCCGCGCTGGCCCAGTGGGGGGTCGGTATCGCTTTGGACGACTTTGGCAGTGGGTCTTCCGAGCTGTCGATGTTCCGCGAGTTCCCGGTTCGTCTGGTCAAAATCGACGGCGCTCTGATCGCCAAGCTTCCCGGCGACCGCGAGACGGCCAAGCTGTGCTTTGCTATCGCTCGTCTGGCCGCCGCTATGGAGATCCCGGTGCTGGCCGAAGGGGTCGAGACCCGCGAGCAGCTCGAGATGGTGTCGAGCTTCGGATGCCAGTACGCTCAGGGCGTATTCCTACGCGAACCGGTCAACGTGAATCAACTGGTTCAGATCCTGTAGCGGCGCCCTTCCCGCGTCGCGCTCTCGGGCTCTTACGGAATTGCAATGCAGCTCTGGTTGACTTCTAGCCTTCAGTCTCTATACTGAAGCTGTGCTCCGCAAGGAGCACACAAGCACCCGGGGGTGACTGGTCTCGACGAGGGATCGGCTTCTTCGGGGAAGCGAGCCGAGCAATTCCTGTGAAGTCTCGTTAAACGCGCACCGGAAAACACAACTGCCAAACCTAAACTGGCACTAGCAGCCTAAATTGCTACAGTCGCCCTTTCCTCGCCGTTAGGGAGAGGGGTCGACTGTCAACCTTTAACGGATAGCTGCGGCGGTAATTCTCTTGACGCCAACGCGAAGCTCAAGTGAGAGACAGGGCTCGACGATCCGGTTCCGGGGAGCGGCGAGTCCAAGATAAAACTGGAACTACGCTCGTAGAAACCTCGCTGAGGGGTCTTTCGGACGCGGGTTCGAATCCCGCCACCTCCACCAAAAACATCAGGACCGGCCTCGAGGCCGGTCCTGATGCGTTGTAGGGGAAGAGCGTGCTACGCCAGGCCGGCGAGCGCCTCTTTCACCTCGGCAAGCACCGGGCTTTCACCAGCGTTGTCGGTGGACCAACGGTAGGTCACGACGCCCTCGCGATCGACCACGAAGACCGACCGTTTGGCAACGCCGCGCATCCCGTTGAAGTTCTCATAGAGGATCCCAAGGCTGCCGGCGACCTCTTTGTTGAAGTCCGAGAGCAGGGGGAAGTTCAGGTTCTGCTGTTCGGCGAAGACTCGCAGGGTAGGGCCGCTGTCGACGGAGATGCCGAACACCGTCGCACCCACATCTTCGAAGTCTTTCAGGCTGTCCCGGAACTCGCACATCTCGGCGGTGCAGACTCCGGTGAAAGCCAGGGGGAAGAAGGCGAGGACGACCGGGCCGTTCTTCAGCGTCTCGCTCAGTCGGTGCTTCTGGCCTTTGTTGTCGACAAGTTCGAAATCTTCGACTTTGTCACCCGTGGTTGTACTCAAATTACTCTAAGGACCTTTCGCTGAGGCCGCGTCCCAGGCCGACCTTTCGCACCAGAGGACGCGTCCATAATCGAGGGTGGGGGGATTCCTCACACCTGCTGGGAAGGGCTACCTCGCTATGCCAGAGCCTCCCTGCCAGATCGCGCCCTCGACTTTGTTGGTGAATAACTACCATGCGTGCCTCCGCTGGCGCCTGGAAGTCTGGTTCTCAGGACGAGCGGCCCTGGCTCCTTTGCAGGGAACGCTTCGTTTCCAGGCGCGTCTCGAGGACCTCGAAGCGACGCTGGAGTTTTTCCCAGAACGCTGCTGCTGGCGGGTCGAGGGTCCAGCAGAGCCGATGGAAGGCAGCTTCGACCGCGTCAGCAAGCGACTGCGTCAGTACTTTTCCCGCATCACGCCGAAGCCGCGCCGGGCCGTCGCATCCGATCCCGAACAGACAGGAAGCTGACGCAGTCACAAGAAGTCCACCTTTAGTAGTCGGGGCTTACGCGATGGGGCGAAGCGCGGTGAGGGGCGAGAGTTTATCGTGTTTGGCTTGTTTGGGCCCGAGAAAGTAGAGTACATCGACCTCTCCGAGGCTGTGCTCACCTACCGTTCCAGGAAGAAGAAGCACAAGGTCGGGTCGGTAGTGAAAATCGGCCTGTTAGTCCCCCTCGATGGTGCGGTGCAGACCTTGAAGCTCGAGATCGTGCTCGATTCCTTTCGCCCGCTTCCTGACGGAACCACGCTGGTCATCGGTCATATCGTGGCTCAGCCTGCGGAACTGGCGGGGCTGGCCGACCTGATGGCCACGGTCCCTCGCCCCGACCTGGGTCGCCTGGCCCGTCGCAGCGAGCGAATCCCCATCGGTATCCGTATGCTCAGCCAGCAATTACCGGGGTTCCGAGCCGTCACGGTCGACCTTTCCCTGCACGGGGCGCAGATCCAGTGCGAAGGGATGCTAGAGCTGAACTCTTACCTCAACGTCACCCTCGAACTCGAGATGCCGGACCTGCCCAAACTGGGGCTGCAGGCGCTGGTGGTGTGGTCGCGAGCCGAAGAAGAGCGTCGTAAGGCGTATCGTGCCGGACTAGAGTTTACCCAGCAGCATCCCGAAGTCCAGGCGCTCTGGACCAAGGCTTACAACCGTCTGCTCAAGATGCAGAACCAGTCCGTTTTGCACAAGACGATGTCGAACTCGGAATATCTTTCCAGTCGGGAATAGCCCTCCGGGACAGACTGTTCGTTCGGCAGGAACGGCCCTGGACAACCGGTAATGTCCCGCAGCATGGCCGGTGTCACACTCAACGGGGTTCACAAGATTTATCAAGGCTCGGAGCCCCTGCCCAGGCAGTGGTGGGAGTTCTGGAAGCCGGGTCGCCGGCCCAGTCAGGTTCACGTCGTAAAGGGGGCCGACCTCGAGATCAAGGACGGCGAGTTCATGGTCCTGGTAGGCCCTTCCGGCTGCGGTAAGTCCACCACCCTTCGCATGGTCGCCGGCCTGGAAGATGTGTCCAAGGGCGAGATTCGCATTGGCGACCGGGTGGTCAACGACGTCTCCCCCAAAGACCGCGACATCGCCATGGTGTTCCAGAGCTACGCCCTCTACCCTCACATGACCGTCGGGGAGAACATGGCGTTCGGGCTAAAGCTCAGGAAGTACCCGGCCGCCGAGATCGAAACTCGGGTCTCGGAAGCGGCGGCGCTGCTCGACATCACTCACCTGCTTGGGCGGCGTCCCAAAGAGCTCAGCGGCGGGCAGCGCCAGCGGGTAGCGATGGGGCGGGCCATCGTACGTCGTCCTCAGGTCTTTTTGATGGACGAGCCGCTCTCGAATCTCGACGCCAAGCTGCGGGTACAGATGCGGGCCGAACTGCAGCGCCTGCACCACAAACTCGGGGTCACCACCATCTATGTTACCCACGACCAGACCGAGGCGATGACTCTGGGAGACCGGATCGTCATTATGAAAGACGGTCACATCTTGCAGTGCGACACTCCGCTGAAGCTCTATCAGGAGCCGGCCGACCTGTTCGTTGCGGGCTTCATCGGTTCTCCCGGGATGAACTTCCTCAAGGCGACGGCGGGCGGCGGCAAGCTCGAGTATCCCGACTTTACCGTTCCCGCCCCGGCCGGCGCTTCGGCCCTGCAGGGCGAGGTCACGTTGGGGGTTCGCCCTCAAGCTTTTTCCGTGGGTCCCAGGGACGGCGCGGTCTTGTTGGAGACCCGACTCGACGTGATCGAGCCGTTGGGGTCGGAGAATTTTCTGGTCTGTCGTTTGGAAAAGTCCGGGCAGACCATCACGGTGCGCACCGAGGCGGCTCAGCGCTTCGCCATTGGCGACGCCGTACCGCTCTCCTTCGATCCCCAGGCCATCCACGTGTTTGGCCCCGACGGCCAGGCTGTCGCTCATCCCGCCGGGTAGTCGGCCTCTCCGCCTGGGGCGGGCCGCTCTCGAGAAGGGGGCGGAATGGATGAGCGAGTCTCCTGGCGAAGGCGCTACCATCATCGCCGAAACCTCCAGGAGCCTGGCGATTTAGGTAGATATCGGCACCAGGCGTGCCCCCTGTAATACCATGAAAACAGAAGTTTCCGAGCCAGAAGAATACTTTCAGGTAGGTCAGACCGACAGCCGTCTGCTGATCTACCTTCGTTACCCCTTGTTCAAGGCTCTCGACGAGTTTGCTGGTCGGGAAAGTCACCGCGAGCAGGTCGGGCTGCTGGTCGGACGACTGGGCCAGCGGGGCGACGGTACCGCATTTATGCTGATCGAGGACGCCATCGAGTCGCCGCTCGGCGACGAAACCACCGGGCGCTTCGAAGAAGGGCTGTGGAAACGGGCTCGTCGGATCGCGGCGGCCCGCCATCCCAATCGTACCGTAGTAGGATGGTTTCATACGCATTCCCACGGCGAGATCAACCCCACGACCGAGGAAACCGGAGTTCATCGTCGCTTCTTCTCGGAAGAGAATCAGGTGCTCTACCGCATCGACTCGAAGGCGAAAGACCGGATGTTCTACCTCAAAGAGGGGACAGGGCTGAAGCCGACCAGCGGCTTCAGCATCTACGGCAAGCCGCAGGGCGATAGCGTGGGCGGGGCCGAACCGGCTCCTCCTGTCGCCGGGGCGCGGCCGACGGTGGCTTCGGTACAGCCGTCTCCCGAACAGCAGCAGCGCTACCTGGAACGGACCCTGGAAAAAATTCTCAAGCGGCTACAGCGACCTCCGGTCAGTCCGAAGGATGTCGTCATCGTGGCACTGCTGGTCATCAACGGGCTGCTCATCTGGTTCCGCCCAACCCCGGCAGCCAAGCTCGAAGGCGGCTCCTTGGAACGGGGTCAGGCAGAAATTTCCGCTCAGGTGGGCGAAGTCAAAGATCGACTGGCCAAGCTCGAACAGCACCTGGCGGACCTCCAACTGCTCGACCAGCAGCTGAAGCTTGCCGCCGAAGCCGAAAGCCTGCCCGAGACGGACCCGGAGCTCGATCCCGAACTCGACCCCGACGCGGTCACCGCGACTCCCGGCGCTGCTCCCACCAGGGCCCCCGCGACTCCCGAGGCCGCTGATGGCGGCCCGGCGGGAGGCGCCGGCAAGGTGCAGCTCTATAAAGTGGCCGCCAACGACACCTTATCTGGCATCACCGGGAAGTTCTATCCCGAGGCCGGACCGGACATCACTTCGGCCTTTGCTCGCTACAATCGCCTGAAAGCTCCGGATTTTGAAATCTTCCCCGGCGACGTGCTCAAGGTTCCGGACGAGAAAGTTCTTCACTGATCCGTGCTGAGAACGTTACCTCTCCTTCTGCTGACCGGGTTATTGTTGGCACCGGCTCTCGCTCAATCGAGCGCTCGAGTCAAGGTTCCGCTGGCTTCGGTCACCGCTGCGGCCGATTCGGCGAGCGAGCAAGTGACCCAGGTCCTGCTCTGGGACCCGGTCACCGTGCTCAAGGTGGACGGAGAGTGGTCTCGAGTGCTGGTTTCCGAGCAGTATCGCACCGAAAAGGGCTATCCTGGTTGGATCAAAACTTCGGCTCTGCAGCTGAAGGCCGAACCTATGCCAGGAGCGCCGCGCGTTGCCGCGGCTTTCCCGGTCGTCGCGCTGCGAGAGAGCCCAAGCACCGAGGCGCCGGCCCTTCTCAAGGTCTTTATGTCGACTCGGCTTCCCGTACGTGTGTCCGCCGGACAGAGCGCGCAGCAGGCGCTACGGCAAGATAGTGGGGGAGAGAGCTGGTATCCCGTTCGTCTCCCCGATGGTCGGGACGCCTGGGTCCGTGCGGGCCAGGTACAGTTAGAGATCGAGCCCGGACTGTCGCGCGGCGGCGAACTGGTGGAAGATGCCACCAAGCTCCGCAGCACGCCTTACCTTTGGGGCGGGATGTCTCAGGTGGGTATCGACTGTTCCGGCCTGACCTTCGTGGCATATCGGATGGCCGGCGTCACTCTGCCCAGGGACGCTGACCAGCAGTTCCAGGTAGGAGAGGCCGTCACCCCGGAAGAGCTGCTTCCGGGAGACCTGGTGTTTTTTGGCCAGCCTGGCGAGATCACCCACGTAGGGATGTATGCCGGTGACGGCAAGATGGTCCACGCCTCGTCGGGGGCCGGCGTTATCACGTCGACTCTTTTCGAAGGCTGGTATCAGCAGTATTACCGCGGCGCCCGACGGATCCTTCGGGAGAGTGGCGGGGGCGCACGGGTTTTGACCCCCGCCGATGGTGGGAGACCTTAGCAGTCGACCGTTGGGTCGTGGAAGGGAAATGGCGATGAAGCCTACTGTGCCTCCGAGTTTTGCGGAGAAGGACCTCAATTATTATCTACGCATGATTCGCGGCGACTTCGCCGAACTCGAGGAGGGTCTGCCCGAGCGGCTGCCCACTTCGTCGAAGCAGAAGAACATCGTGATCTTCCTGGGCTCGAAGTCTCTGGGAAGAGGCAACGTCGAGCTTGGCGTCAAGCTGATGAAGCTTTTTCTCAAGGCGCTAGCTCACGGGGCGGTCAAACCGCGCGCGATTGTCCTGGTTAACGACGCCGTCGAGCTTTCGATCGACGCCTCACCCGTGATCTGCGAACTGACCGTTCTGTCCGAGCAGGGCGTCGAGGTGATGTCGTGCCTGTCCTCACTCGATGAGATTCAGGCCGAAGAGAAGATCGCGGTGGGCTCTCAGGCCGACATGCACAAAATTTGTGAGGTCTTATTGACCGCTTGGAAAGTGATCTCTTTGTGAATGCTCTCACTCGTAGTACCGACCTATAACGAGGTCAAGTCGCTTGAAGTCCTGCTGCCCCGGCTCGATCGTGTCGCCGCCGGTATGGACCGACATCTCGAAATCGTGATCGTGGACGACAATTCGCCCGACGGAACGGCGGACTTTGCCGAACGCTATCAACCCGAAAGCTCGATGACCGTCCTGGTCGTCAAACGGGCCGGAAAATTCGGACTGGCTTCGGCCGTCATCGAAGGGTGGCGAGCCGCCCGGGGCGACCTGCTTGGAGTCATGGACGCCGACGGCTCACACGACGAGACGATCCTTCCGGCCATGGTCGAGGCGCTGACCCACACCCCGGCGGAAGTCGTGGTGGGTAGTCGCTACATCGCTGGTGGAGGGATGGGAGACTGGCCGCTGTTCCGCCAGATCATCAGCCGGGTCGCGGTTCTTCTCGGCAGCTTCCTCTGTCCGGCCAAGGACGTGACTTCGGGGTTCCTGACCTTCCGGCGGGAAGTTCTCGAAGGCGTCTCGCTGGACCCTATCGGATTCAAAATCGGTCTCGAAGTGATGGTGCGGGGACGCTACCGGACCTTTACCGAGGTCGCGTATACCTTCACCGACCGAAAAAAAGGGCGTAGCAAGCTGGGCAGTCGTGAGGTTGTCGCTTATCTGGTCCAGCTGAGCCGACTGCTGGTCTATCGCTATCGCCACCCTCACCAGCGTCGCCGCTGGGAAGGAGTCGCTCGGTCATGAAACGTGTCTTCGCTCTGCTGACCTTGCTGCTGTGGCTTGTGCCGTCGGCTCATGCCGACACCGAGGAGCGCCGCATCAAAGCGATCGCGGCGGCCCGGCCGTCGGTCGTCTCGATTCGGACCTACAAAGACCGTGGCGGCAAGCCAGGGATCGGTTCGGGCGTGATCATTCGCTCGGACGGCTACATCCTGACCAACCACCACGTGATTGACGGGGCGGACGTGGTTCGAGTGCTGATGACCAACAAGAAGGAGTTCACGGCTCAGATCCTTCACCAGGCGCCGCAGCACGATCTGGCTCTGCTCAAGATCGCCGGGAAAGGGTTCCCGGCGGCTCGCATCGGATCTTCGAAGACGGTCAAACTAGGACAGACCGCCATCGCTATCGGTGACCCGCTCGGCTTCGAGTCCTCGGTGACCATCGGGACCGTCGGTGGGAAAGACCGCCAGGTCGACGCTGGCGGGGTCAACTACGCTTCCCTGATCCAGACCGACGCGGCCATCAATCCGGGCTCTTCCGGGGGCGCTCTGATCGATCTGGAAGGCCGGGTGGTGGGGATCAACACTCTGGTCTATACGGGGCCCAAAACTTACAAACATGCCCAGGGTCTGGGTTTTGCCATCTCCATCGATCACGCCATGATGGTTGCCAAGGCGCTGATGGCGCGACGTTCGGACAACGTCACCTCCCGGCCCTGGTTGGGGATCAAGGGCGACACCGTGACCCGGGACATCACGGACGCCTACAACCTGAAGGCCAATAAGGGCGTCCTGGTACGCGGCGTGACTCCGGGCTCGCCAGCCGAAAAGGGCGGGTTCAAGAACGGCGACGTCATCGTTCGCCTCGACGGCGACCCCGTGCTGGGTCTGACCGACCTGTCTCAGGGGTTGGACAAGCGCAAGGCCGGCGACAAGGTCAAGTTCGATATCTTGCGCAAGGGGAAAAATACTTCCGTGGTGGTGATTCTGGATGTCTCGAGTCGATAGTCCGCTCTTGCCTTTGCCGATCAAGGGGCTTTCTCACGCCCTGGTCTTCTTCGACAAGATGCCGAAGGGCCTGATGACGGAACTGACCCGTCTTTTGCAGATAGAATACCCTCTCTTGCAGCCTCTCGATCCCTCTCGCTGGGGCGCCGCGACCGAGCCCCGGATGGTCAGCTTCGGGGAGCTTTTGGCTCGCACCGATGATCACGGACACACCGCTCAGTGGCATCTTCTGATCGACTCCGAAGGGGTCGCTCCCGAAGTGAAGCGAGCCGTGCTCGATGGTCCGCAGGCCAACGACGAGCGCCTGCTGGTGAAGCTCGACGAAGCCGGCGCTGCGGTTCTGGTGTTCTTGCTTGACGACGGATGGCGCCCCTCGACGCCGCTCAGCCGGATGGAGGCGCTCTGTCACCCGGTTTGGGCCTTGCTCGAACTCGGCGCTTCCGGCGTCGCCTTCCCGGAAGGCGGCACCATGATCAGCGCGGAGACCCTGAAGCTGTTGACTCCAGAGTCGCTCGGTTCGGGCCACTCCTACCTTTTCGTCAGTAGCGGTCTAGCCCACACCAGTGAGACTCACTACTGGTTTCGGACCTACGGCATGGCGCAGTTCGGATTGCCCGATCTCTGTCACGCCGTGCCGCTGAACTTCGGCGAAGGGCTAGAGGACGAACTTACCCGTACGCGGCTGGTCCTGGAGACTCTGCCTCCGGAAATGATCTCTCAGGGCGGTGTTCTGCCGCTCGGTGGCCAGGTCGCGGTCGGGGAGCGGACTTTCACCGCCGCGGCGCTTCCCGAGGATGCTCCTCCGTTGGTCAGCCGCCACGGTTTCTGTTACCTGGAGTGACCTCACGGCGTCAACGGCTGCTTTGCTGGTTGGGGCCGGGGGCCAAGCTTCAGAGCAGCTACCTTCCTGGGCGTAGCGGATTCGTGCTTTCCAGTTCCCGATCGTTGGCCGCCCTGCGCTGCGGCTCTCGGGCTGAGGGCGCCGCTCGAATCGTACCCCTGCACCTCGAGAGCGGGCGCTTTTTTCTCGAGCCGACGGCGGCCTGGCTGACCGAGAGCCTTGGCTGCGACCAACCTCCCGCATGGTGGAGCCCCGCCCATCAGCAAGGCGCCACGCGTTTCTTCGATTCGCTTCGCCTCGACAGAGTGCGACGGCTACCGGCCGGAGTCCATGGCAACCGGAGCTGGACCCGGGCTTTTCGAGCCGTCCGCGACCTGGCGCTTCGGCTCGAGGCGCTTAGCGTCACCCCTCGGCCGGACAAACACTGGGCGGGGTTGGCCCGAAGTTTTGACGAACTGTGGCGGGGCAGTCGTTTGACCTCGATGCCCGCCGACCCGCTCTGGGCAGCCGTCCGTGAGCATCTCTGGCGCTGCCGCAAGGAATGGGAGAGCGGGTTTCCCGTCGCTCTTTGCCGGGGTAAGGACTAGGGCGTGTCATCAATTAGCCTTCCGCCCCTACACTCGTCTATTTCCGCCCTCCAGGAGCGACATTCTTCGGAAATACACCTGGTATTAGGCGGCGAATCTCACTCCTGGAGGACGAAAATATTCTTCGTATAGCAACGAAAGTCCAACTGATGACACGCCCTGGCTCGAGATCGCTATGACGGTAACCGTACTGTATTTTGCCTCTTTGTCCGACCTGATGGGGAAGGGGGAAGAGACCGTGAGCGTCGTCGCCGGCGCCACCGTGGCCGACCTGCTGGACCAACTCGAGGCCGCAACCCCCGGCCTGACTCGCTTCCAGCGGCGCTACCGGGTGGCCCAGGACCAGGTCTTCGTGTCGCTCGAGACGCCGCTGCGGGAAGGGGCCGAGATCGCCTTGATCCCGCCGGTGAGCGGGGGAGCGTCCGGATTTCGGGTAGCTATCAGCGAGCAGCCTCTCGATAGCGCTCGGGCGCTCGATGAAGTGCGACGCCGCGACTGCGGGGCGGTAGTGCTGTTCCTGGGGACGGTCCGAGACATCACCGGCGCTATGGTCACCCAGCGCTTGGATTATTCGGCTTATCAGGCGATGGCCGTCCGCGAACTCGAGCAGCTTTGCCAGGAGGCGATGGAGCGGTTCGCCCTGGGCGCCGTGGTGGTCGAGCACCGGGTAGGGACTCTCGAGCCGGGAGAGGTCGCCGTGGTCGTGGCGGCGTCGTCGCCGCACCGGGACGGCGCTTTCCAGGGGGCGCGTTATCTCATCGACCAGACGAAAGAGAGGGTGCCGCTCTGGAAAAAGGAGTACGGACCCGACGGTACGGCCTGGATCGAAGGCGACGCCAGGATCCCCTCCAGCGGGAGCGGTGGGATTTAAGACGGAACCGGGTACCAGGAGATAGGTTGGAGTTTGTGAAAAACTTCACGGGATCGGGGCACCGCCCATTCAGGGCGCCACAGGAGTAGACCAGATGTTAGAAACGATCAAAGCTAAAGTAGAGCAGGGCGAGCGGTTGACCGCCGAAGAGGGGCTGTATCTCTATCAGGACGCACCCATCGACGAGTTGGGCCAGATGGCCAACGCGGTCAGGGAGAAGCGGCACGGGAACCGTACCACCTATATCCTCAACATGCACCTCAACTACTCTAACCTCTGTACGCTTTCGTGCATGTTCTGCGCCTTCGCCAAGAAGCGCGGCGAAGACGGAGCCTACGAGATGAGCATGCAGGAGATGATCGGCCGGGTCGAGCCGCTCAAGGATGTTCCCGGCGCCGAGGTCCACATTGTGGGCGGCCTTCACCCCGACTATCCTTACGAGTACTACCCCAAGCTGCTCTCGACCCTACGCGAACTTTATCCGCAGATTCACCTGAAGGCGTTCACCGCCGTCGAGATCGAGTATTTCGCCCAACTCGCTGGCAAAAGCGTCGAGTGGGTCTTGGAGGATCTGAAGTCGCACGGCCTGATGTCAATGCCGGGCGGCGGGGCCGAAGTGCTCACCGACCGGATCCATAAAAAGCTCTATCGGGACAAGATGGGCCCGGATATGTGGCTCGAGATCCATGAGAAGGCTCACAAGATGGGCATCCGCACCTCGGCCACCATGCTGGCAGGTCATATCGAGACCGACGAGGAGCGTATCACCCACCTGGTCCGCCTGCGCGAACTGCAAGATCGCACCAACGGCTTCCTGGCCTATATCCCGCTACGTTTTCACCCGGACAACACCCGCCTGAAGAAGCTTCGCATCATGGACTCCGAAGGTGTCCTGCGCCAGGTGGCGGTAGGACGTCTGATGCTGGACAATTTTGCCAACATCAAAGCTTACTGGGTCATGAGCGGGCTCGAGAACGCTGTCAAGTCGCAGCATTTCGGGGCCAACGACTTCGACGGCACCGTCGTCGATGAGCGGATCACCCATATGGCCGGTTGTGAAACCCCGGTCGGGGTCACCGAGAACCGCCTGCGCGACCTGATCAAAGACGCCGGCCGCGACCCGGCGCGCCGCAACGCCCTCTACGAAGTGATCGAGCCGGCCGCAGTCGGATGAAGATCACCGTCCTGGGCAGCGGGACGGTCGACCCTCGGCCCGAGCGCGCTTCCAGTGGATTTTTGCTCGAGGCGTCGGGACGACGGGCGGTGATCGACCTGGGGGCGGGAACGCTGCGCAGCGCTTTGCTGGCCGAGGTCGATATGGCCTCGCTGGACATCGTGCTGCTGACTCACCACCACCCGGATCATACCTCCGACCTGGTGCCCTTTCTGTTCGCCCGCAAGTACGCCCCCGAGCGTTGGCAGGAATGCCCACCGCTGACCTTTTACGGACCTCCGGGAACCGCCGAATTTCTCGAGCGGATTTTTGCCGCCTGGCCGTCGATTCGACCTGCGGAAGGCTGTTTCCAGGTGCGGGAACTCCGCGCTGGAGAGGCCCCGCTGGCGCTCTGGGCGGGGTTGACGGTGCAGGCCTTCGAGGCGGTGCACGGCGACATGGCCGCGCTCTGTTATCGCTTCGAAAGCGAGGGGAAGAGCGTGGCGTTTTCCGGCGACACCGCGCTTTGCCCCGGGGTCGTGTCGGCCGCCCGCGGGGCCGATCTGTTCCTTTGCGAGTGCTCTTGCTACCCTCGAGGGGTAGAACCGGTGGCGTGTCGCCAGGTGCACCTCTCCTGGGAAGACGTGGCCGAAGTCTGCCAGCAGGCCGGTCCGGCCCGTCTGGTGTTGACTCACCTCTATGAAGTGGTGCTGCGGCGTCAGCCGAATCCGCTGGAAAGCCTGAGCCAGACTCTGACGATCCCCGTCGAACTGGCCGAGGATCGGGCGACCTATTCCGTCGGCGTAGCCTGACGGCTGGAAAACGGGCTGCTGGCGGCCTGATCTTCAGCCTCTAGAAAGCTGGCCAGTTCGGCGAAGAGGGCCCGTCGACCCACGTCGACCGGCAGGGCGTGGCCGGCGTGACGCGACCAGACTAACTTCCGACGTTCGCTTCGCACGGCTTCGACCAGAATTTCGGCGTCCTCGGGTGGGGTGATTCCATCGCCACGGGACTGCGCTACCAGCAAGGGGCAGCGGACTTCGTCAAGAGAGCCTTCGAGTTCTCGGAGTAGATTCTGATACTGCGCGTGAAACGACAGCGGGACCAGCTTATGGCTTCCCAACTCTCTCCACCTTCGCACCTCGGCGCTGGGACTGTCCAGGACGCTGTTGGCCGTCGAGCGAAGTTCCGGATCGACCAACGGGAAAGCGCCTTCGGGTAGCGGGCGGACCGGGGTGCTGAGGCAGCAGATCGCCCGTGGGTTCAAGCTTCCGGCCAGCCGCAGCGCCAGCGCGCCGCCCAGGCAGAAGCCGACGATGGCGACGGGACTGCCGTCGCGGCGCAACCCCTCGTAGCTCAGAGTGGCAGCCTCGAGCCAGTCGTCGAGACGGATCTCCCGCATCCCATCCAGGTTCTCTCCATGTCCGGGCAGCAGCGGTGCGTGAACGCGGAATCGGCGTCCCAGCATCGCTTTGCCCAGAGGGCGCATCTCTCCCGGGGCGCCGGCGAATCCGTGCAGCAAGAGCAACTTGAGCCGACGGGCCGGGCCTTTCGACGGTTGGGCCCTCCAGGGGCCCCAACGAGCCGTGCGCGCGGGATGGGGAAGCTCGCCCCCGAGCGGGCGCTCGGGGTCGGGCGCGCTAGACGGAGGGTCGGCTTCGGCTTCGGGAGTCATCACGGCAACGAAGCGCTCAGCGAGGCTGCAGTTCCGTCGAGCGAAGAATGGAGCGGTAGATCTCACGTAGGGTCGTGAACGCCTTGCCCCGTCGATAGTCTCCATCCAGGGTGATGGGGGTAGGGAGGGGGTACTGACGAGAAACCAGAGGGCTCAGCGCGGGAGGCGCTTCGTCGATATCCGACTCTACGGTCTCCCAGGTGCGCCAGTGAGCCAGTCGCTCGAGCGTCACCCGCCAGT
The DNA here is from genome assembly GCA_023447635.1 of Vulcanimicrobiota bacterium. GTDB lineage: Bacteria > Vulcanimicrobiota > Xenobia > Xenobiales > JADMJV01 > JAEXNA01. The sequence continues at coordinate 54,991 of JAEXNA010000034.1, forward strand.
AGCGGTGGGCCGTCCGGTCCTCCATCCACCACGAGTGCAGGCGGGGCGCTTCGGGAAAAAAGTAGCGAGCCAGCAACAGCGAGCGACTGTCGTGAGTGTGGATCAAGGCCGGCTGAATCGCGCCAGAAAGATACCTCAGGTCCAGATAGTCGGCCAGAAAGACGACCCCTTGTCGCGAGGCAGAGTGGCGAGAAACCTTCTCGACCCGGTGCAGTTGCACCCCGGGAAACCTGCTGGTCAGCGTCTCGGCTCCTTCATCGTTAAACGCTTGAGGGGCGTAGACGAGATGCACCGTGAACTCCTGCTCCTGGCAGAGGAAGGCGGACCAATCCTGCAGAAACGCGGGCTCCACAACAGGTTTTGTAATAAACTGTAGTATTTCCAACGTATTGGGCACCGCTTTCCCGGTTCCCCTCAAGCCTTGAAGGTCCTCCTATGACATTTGCAACTAGACAGAGATTATTGCTGGGGCTAGCCGTCTTGATGATGCTCGCTCCTACCTTTTTATTCGCCAGCGGTAAGCTGGCCCAGGCCCCCTTGTTCGAGGGGGACAGCCGGAAAGAGATGACTTGCCTTGCCTGTGACGGGCTGGGTCAGGTCAAAGGCGAAAAATGCCACACCTGCTACGGACGCGGCGTCGCCGACTACATTTTGCCCGGCCCTAACCGGCCGCAGCAGCTGGTGGGGACCTTGCACGATAGCAAGGGCAAGCCGCTGACGGGCGCCGAGATCGCCATCACCGAAGTTGGCCAGACGGCCGACCCGATTATCATGAAGACCAACGACGACGGTCAGTTCGGATTCAAGTTCCCTCCTGGAAACTTCCACCTGAAGCTCACCCACGGTAGCCTGGCGGCCGAGCGAGAGCTGAAGGTCGAGTCCAACAGCAAGCCGATCGCCAGTACCGACTCCGAGACGCTGCACAAGATCGAGAAGACCTTCGTTCTGCAGTAAGCCTTCCCAGGGGGCAGGGTTACGCTGCCCCTCGGTGAACGTGTTCCGATGGGAAAAACGATTGCAACATTGGCCATCTTCGTCATTATCGGGTTCTTACCGAAAGTACCCTGGTGGGCCAAGCTGCTGGTGCAGGTCGTAATCGGCGGGGTCATCTACTTTATGATGGCTGACGGTGAGTTTCCGCTGCCGAATCCCGACACGAACCCGATCGGGGCTTCGCTGTACGGCGGGAACGTAGAGAAGGCTTGGGGGCTGGACACGGCTCCCGCCATCGCACCGATTTCCATGGGGTTCATTGGGACTGTGTTGGGTGTTCTATCCACGGCGGTCGGTACCGTGATCGGGCTGATCGTCGGTAAGAAGAAAGAAGGCTAAAGATCATGCAACCCACGGCTCGCAAAGAGATTCGCCGCCGCCGCAGCGGCGGCCCTACCACCTGGCACTGGCTGGCGCTAGGAGGCGGGACCGGTCTGGTCCTTGCCGCCGCACTGGCTACCGCCTACCGCTGGCGGCAGTGGGAAGACGATGTCGACCCGGACCCTCGCGCCGAAAAGGTGCACGAACTGATCCAGGAGGCGGAACGCCTGCTGGCCCAGGGGAGAAGCACGATCTGAGGATCCTCGTCACCAACGACGACGGGATCGACAGCGACGGCATTCGAGAACTCGCCGTCACCTTGTCTCAGTTAGGCGAGGTGACGGTGGTTGCGCCGCTCACCGAGCAGAGCGCGGTCAGTCGGAGCATCACCTTCCGAAGCCCGCTTCGGGCCGTGGCGCGGACGGCCCCGGTGCCCTCCGCCTTCGCGGTGACCGGCACTCCGGCGGACTGCGTCTTCCTGGCCGTCCACCACCTGCTCGGATTCCGTCCCGACCTGTTAGTCTCCGGGATCAACACGGGGCCGAACCTGGGCGATGACGTGCTCTATTCCGGTACGGTGGCCGGCGCCCTGGAGGGCGCTCTGATCGGGGTACCCTCGATCGCTATCTCGGCAGGAACGCATCAGGACCAGCGCTACGACACGGCCGCCCGCTGGCTGGTCGAGTTTCTGCGCGACCGAGCCCTGGAGCTTCCCTCCAAGACCTGCCTGAACATCAACGTTCCCTCCCTTGACCTGTCCGAGCTAGCCGGATGGCGCTACACCCACCAGGGGCACACCCACTACGGGCAGCGCGTCGTCAAGCGGACCGACCCTCGCGGAGGGGAGTATTTCTGGCTGACCGGAGACCTTCCGAGAGGGATCTCCGAGCCGGGCTCGGATGTCGAGGCTTTAAGCCAGGGGTTCGTCTCGGTGACGCCTCTGGGCATGGACCTGACCAACCGCCAATATCTCGAAGGAGCTACCCGTTGAGCGAGACCACTGAAGCCGCTTCTATCCCCTTCATCGCCGATATCCTGGAGCAAGTCGCCAGCGAACTCGAGAATCGAAAGCAGGCGGGGTTTCTGTACTTCGACGTGGTCGAGTATCTGGCGCTGCGGGACAAGTACGGAAAGGCCGAATCGGAAAAGCTGTTGGCCGCCATCCGCTCGACTTTGATGGGGCAGAAGGGGCGGTTTTTCCGTGACGAAGACCTGGTCGCCGTGGGCGGCCCCGGCTCGGACTTTTTCGTGGTGTTCCTGTTTGCCCCGCCCCGCCGGAAAGAGAAGTTCGCGATCACCGACCTGAAACTGATCGCCACCCGGGCGACGCAGAAGCTGTTCACCGTCCTCAACGACACGGCCAACGAGCTGGGGATGACCGAGACCGTCGACCTGCGCAGCGGCTACACCGTGATCGACCACGATCCGCTGCTCCCGATCGACCGCCTGGTTTACGAGGCGCGTAAGGAAGCCGCCCTCAAAAGCCACCTTGACGAAATTATGATCACTTTCGTGGCCAACGTCAGCCACGAACTGCGCACCCCTCTGACCTGTATCAAAGGGTACACGGAGACGCTGCTCGAGGGGGCGATGGAGGACAAAGAGCTAACCCGACGTTGGCTCTCGACCATCTACACCGAGACCCAGCGTCTGGAGCGGTTGATCAAAGACCTGCTCGACATCTCCATGATGGAGGCCGACCAGGTCGATCTGCAGATGGTCCCCTGCGACCTCAAGGAGATCGTCAGCCACACTGTCACGGTGCTCAAGCCTCGCGCCGAAGAGAACCAGATGGTGATTCACGCCGAACTGCCATCGAATGCTCCGCTCTGGAAGCTGGACCACGACCGAATCTCTCAGGTCCTGCTGAACTTGATCGACAACGCGGTCAAGTACTCTTCGCCCGGTAGCAACGTCTACGTGCGGCTGTTCTTCTCGGCCGAACGGGCCACCATCGAGATTCAAGACGAAGGGCAGGGGATCCCCGCCGAGGATCTTCCCCGCATTTTCGAGCGGTTTTACCGGGTCGAGAAAGCTCGCTCCACCCGCTTTGGCGGACGTGGGCTGGGTCTGTCCATCGCCAAACATCTGATCGATGCGCACGGCGGAGAGTTGACCGCCGAAAGCGAGTTCGGCAAAGGCTCGAAGTTCACTATGACCCTGCCGCGCCAGGCCGACTGGGACGGCGTGGATGAAGCTTGAGGAGCGCCCCGTGACCGATCTGGAAAGTTTACCCCGCTATCAGGCACTGGGGGTCCCCTTCCACCCGGTGACCAGGGACACCGCGCGCTCCCTGCTGAGCCAGGCGCTGGCGGGCGACAGGCTAACTTTCGTAGTGACCCTGGGCACCGAGATGGTGATGGCCGCCCAGACGGACGACGCCTTTCGTAGCGCGGTCCGCCAGGCCGACCTGGTGGTTCCTGACGGCATCGGCCTGGTTTTTGCCTCGCGGCTGGCCGGACTGGTCGCTCCCGAACGGGTGACGGGGGTCGATATGCTGGCCGAACTGATTTCCGCCGGAACCCAGGAGCACAGTTTCTTTTTTTACGGTGCCGGCCCCGGGGTCGCGGCCAAAGCCGTGGAGAACCTTACGGCCGAGTTCGGGCAGTTCCGTTGCGCCGGTATCCTCGACGGCTACGTCAAGGACGAGGAAATGGTCGTCGAGACCATCTGTCAGGCCAGGCCCAGCGCCCTGTTTGTCGCCCTCGGTTTCCCGCGTCAGGAGCTTTTCTTACTTCGGTATCGTGACCGTTTCGAGGCCGCTGGAGTGCGCGTGGTGATCGGCGTCGGCGGCAGCTTTGATGCCTACGCCGGGACGGTCGAAAGGGCTCCGGCCTGGGTTCAGAAGGTGCATATGGAGTGGTTCTACCGCTTCGTCAAGCAGCCGAGTCGTTGGCGTCGTATGCTGGCTCTGCCTCGTTTCGCCGGCATCGTGCTGCGCAATCCGAAGAAAGCGGTCACCGTTCTACCATGAAAGCGATGGTCCTGGCCGCCGGATCGGCCACCGGTCTGTACCCTCTGACCTACACCCTGCCGGTGGCGTTGGTCCCCATTCTCAATCGACCCGCCATCGAACAGCAGTTAGACTGGCTATCCCACGCGGGTGTCGATGAGGTGGTAGTGAACCTGCACTACCTTCATCGCGCGGTGAGCGGTGCGCTGAGCGAACGGCTGAAGGGGGAATTCCCCAAACTGCACCTGACGGTAGAGGCCGAACTTTCGGGGACGGCCGGCGGGGTCGCGCTGGCTCAAGACCACTTTCCAGAGACCTTCTGCGTGGTCGGGGTCGACTGTGTCACCAATCTCGACTTGCGCCCGGCGCTGGAGTTCCATCGTTCCCGGCGCGCTCTCTGCACCATTGTAGCCGTCCCCTCTCCGGGGGCAGGAGCCCGCTTTGGTCATATGGAGTTAGGCGAGGGCGACCGGGTCCTGGACTTCGTCGAGAAGCCGGCCTCGCAAGGTGACAAGCAAGAGGACTGGATCAGCACCGGAATCTACCTGCTCGAGCCCGAGATCTTCGACCACATCCCCGACGTGCGTCCTTTCGACTTTGGCCAGCATCTTTTCCCTGAACTGGTCGGCCCGCGCGGCGGCGTCTTTGCTTATCGCGCTGAAGGGACCTACTGGCAGGACTTCGCTGACCCGCTGGCCTACCGGCAGGTTCACCGCGACCTTCTCAACGGTGTTTGCCACTTGACCAACGAGACGCCGCTGGGTGACACCGGAGTGCTGCAAGGCGAAGGCTGCCTGATCGGCCCCGGTGCCGAAATCCTACCTCCGGTAGTGCTGGGCCGCAATGTCGTCGTCCGATCCGGTGCGCGTATCGAAGGGCCGACCGTCCTGGGCGACGACGTGGTGGTGGGAGAGAACGCCACCGTCAGCGACAGCGTCCTCTGGGCCCGGACGGTGGTCGAACCTGGGGCGGTGGTTCGCTCGTCCCTGGTCGGCTCGTCCTGCCACCTGCACGCCGATCGGGTGTACGATGGCGTTCTTTTGGCCAGCGGAGCCCGTTTCGAAAAGAAGTCGATCTCTTCGGACTGATCCTCTGTGTCCTGGGGGGAGTGGAGCGAGCGTCTCGGGGCTTTTCTTTTTCCTGCAGCCTGCCTGGGGTGCGGCGTTTCCTCGGGAGAATACCTCTGCTCGGCTTGTCGATCGAGTTTCCATCCTTCCCACGGATTATTACTGCAAGCAGAACTGCGAACGCTGGGCAGCTACGAGGGAGTTCTGGCCGAGGCGATCGGGGCCGTCAAGCACAAGGGGCACAAAGCGCTGGGGCGAGAGCTCGCCCGACTTGCGGCGCTGGCCGTCGGCCGCCGCTGGGGCAGCAACGAGAGACATAGCGTCTACCCGCTGCGCGCTTCCCGCAGCGGACAACGCTACCGCGGCTTCTCGCTGCCGGGAATGATGGAGGAAGCGGTGCTCGAAACGACCGGCTGGAGTGCCCTCGACGGGGAAACGGCCCGCCGCTTCCCCGACAGCGCGGTCAGTAGTCACGGCCTGAATCTCGAGCAGCGTCTGGAGCGCCAGTTCCCGAACCGACCCTTCCAAACTCAGGAAAATAGGGAAGCTGGTCCTATCCTGCTGCTCGATGATGTGGTGACCAGCGGCGCCACTATGGGAGCCGCCGTCTCCCGGGCCCGAGAGCTAGGCTTCGGGCCGGTTCGCTGCTTCGCCCTGGCCCTGGCTCCCGAGGCCTGAGTTCTGGGGACAGAGGAAGTCGACCACATCCTTCGCCACCTGATCGGCGTCGATATCCTGAAGAATCTCATGATGAGAGCGCGAGTAGGTGTAGTGGCGGACCCGTTCTTTGCCCAGCAGCGTTTCCAGGCGTTTGGGCACCGAAGCGGCTACGGTAGGGTCGTTCTGGGCGAAGAAGATCCCCACGGGACAGCGGATGTGGGGAACCAGACTCTCTACCACGGGCACATAGCGCAGAACGGAATCCAACGCCTCGAGTGGGAAGCTCGGGTAGTTGGTGTTGGCGGCGGCCCGAGCGGGGTCGGCGTAATCGGGATGGGCCGGCCAGTCGCGACGGACTCGCTTGATCACCGGCAGGGCGTGCAGCAGCTTCGAGCGGAAGGCAAAAGCTGGCGCCAGCAGCGCCAAGCGGCGGACCCGCCCAGGATGTTCGGCGGCGAGTTGGCATGCCACGAGCGCCCCCAGCGATAGCCCGGCTACTACCACGGGTTCGTCTTCGTCGGGCGCCAGACGTCGCAGGGCCGCCCGTCCGTCGGCTACCCAATCCCGCCAGTGCACCGAGTGCAGGTGGTCGGGTTCGGCGGCGTGCCCTCGAAGCACGGGCAGGGAGACTTCCACTCCTCGCTCTTCCAGGAGCGGTTTCAGGATCGAGACGGTGTCCAGGGAAGCAGTGAATCCATGCAGGACGAGGGCTTTCATCCAGCCCTTTTCTCAACTCGAGCGAGATTCTCTGCTGTTCGGAGGGTTACCGCACTAGACGGCCAAAAAACGGCGTGGTTTCGGGATAAAAACTTGGAAAAAAGTTCATGGGTCGGGGGGATTTTCCGCTCGAGCTTAGGAAACATTGTAAACAACATGTAAACTTTGGCTTAGAGGGCTTTACCATAGAGCCAAGTGCGGGATAACCCCATCAGACCACACGAGATACTTCACGAGGAGAGAATGAATGAGCATTAACTTTGCACCTATGTTGGGAATCGGACTAGGATTTGGCGCCGCCAGCATGGTGAGCAACTGGGGCGGACAGGTTGGCGGATGCTGCCAGCGCCTGCTCGGCCAACAGCAAGGCGGACTCGTCGGTTCGCTGATGGGCGGACTGGTCGGCACCCTCGCCGGCGGTGGTAACCCTCTCTTCGGTCTGCTCGGCGCTGGCGTCGGCGGACTCATCGGTTCGGCTTTCGGTGGTCGCAACCACTGCCAGCAGTCCAACTACCAGAACCAGTGCCACGGTGGCGCCGGTAGCTATCCCGTGCCTTACGGTCATCAGTTCGGTGGAGCTCAGATGGGCGGCTACGGCTGTTCGCCCAACTTCGGAAACCAGTACGGCGGCGGCTTCGGCGGTCAGTACGGCGGCGGTTACGGTCAGCAGTTCGGCGGTCAGTGCAGCCCCTGGGGCGGCAACTTCGGCCAGCAGTACTTCGGCGGCGGTTTCGGAAACGGCAACGGCTGCTTCGGTCCCGGCCAGAACTTCAACTTCGGTCAGCAGTGCCCTCAGAGCTGCTGCTACCCCGGTCAGCCCCCCCAAGGCCAGCTGAGCCAGGAGGGCGGCGAAGGCAAGCCGATGCAGTACAAGACCTCCGGCGGTTACACCATCAAGGTCGACAAGCACACCATCACCGTGACCGACCCGCAGGGTAAGAACACCGTCGAGCACTGGGGCGACCCCCACGAAAACCTCAACGGCAAGCACATCAAGGACTGGGAGACCAAACAGCGCTCCATCATCCTCGGTGACGGCACCAAGATCACTATGACCGCTCAGGGCCCGCAGGGTGTAACCGAGTCGATGTCCATCTACGACGGTCGCCAGAACGTTCAGATCGACAACAACGCCAACAAGATCACCCACCAGAGCATGAACCCCTGGGACACCCAGTACCGTGAGCGTAGCCAGTACGACGGCGAGACCGCCATCTTCCGTACCAACAACCGCACCGGCGCCGCCACCTACTCGAACGTCTACACCCAGGACGAGAACTTCGGAATCAACCGTCAGTACACCCAGCTGGGCAGCACCGGCGGCTACAAGAATCCCAACCAGGTCAACGACTACTACGATGACCCCCGCATGAGCTACACCTAAATTCCATTCGGAAGTTAGGACGAAGGAAAGGCAGCCCGCAAGGGCTGCCTTTTTCTCTGCTTCGCCATGAAGGTGTGGGCGGGGGCAGGGAAAAATGGCCTAGAACGCTATCAGTGGCCCCATTTTCAGAGGGTCACCAGCAGACAAGACAGGAGCAGACTGTGGAACAGACCGAGCAAAAGATTCTCACGCAAAAGATCGCCGCCTGGACCGAAGGGGAGTTCGAGGAAGCCGCCCTGGTAGAGGCCGTGGAAGCCGCCGCCGAAGACGCCGCCGAGCATCGCAACGGCTTTGGTGCCGTCGTGGAAGATCTCACTCCCGAGCAGCAAGAGCGCTGCGGAGAGCTGATCACTTTCGCCTTTACTATGCTGGACGCTCTGGACCAGCATTTGCAGGACGTGCTCGACGGTCTGGAGGCTGAAGACCGGGTCCGCGTCATGCAGGCGGGCGATCTGATCGCCCGAGCCAGTTTCCAGTTAGACCAGTGTTTCGCGGAGTTCCGTAATCAAGCGCTAGCCGCTTTAGGTCCGACCGAAATCCCTAACCTCAACCAGCTGATCTCGGTCAAGAACCGCTACCTCGAGGAGCCGGACGACGCCAGTAAAGCGAACTTCCAGGAGTCGCTCGACGTCGAACGGGACACCACGCTCAATTCTGTTCGCGCTTTGATGACCGAGCCGCAGATTCCCGAAGTTGTTTCGCTCGCGAACACCTTCATGGCCCATATGGGTCACCTGAACAGCCTGGCCGAGGACCTTGTCGCTAAAGGTCCCGAGGCCGACTACGAGGCTCACTTCGTGGCACTCGACATGAGCTTCCGTGAACTGGGAGACATGGTGCCGATGGTTCAAGTCGCCCTACGCGCTCACGGAGAGACGGAATTCCCTGACCTGAACTACCTGCTCACCATGATCACGGAGGCTGCCACCGGCAACATCGCCGACGGCCCTCTGCTGGAAGCGCTCCAGGCCGTGGAACTGGGTTTCCACCAGACCTACGAGACGTTCCAGACCGCGCTGCCCGGTATCGAGACTCAGCTGGCCAAGGAAGAAGTCGAAGCCGCTATGGCGGCGTTCGATGACGATTTCAAACAGGGCATCGAAGCTGTTTACCACTTCCTGGTCGAGCGTAAGACGCTTCGACTGACCCAGGCTCGCGGATTCCTGCTCGATTTTGCCAAGCGCCTGAGCGGGCACAAGGAGCGCCTCAAGGAGCTGGAGGCGCTCGAGGGTAGGGTCACATGCCCTCGCTGTGCTACCGTCAACGAGTCCGACCGCCAGCGCTGCTCGCAGTGCGGATTCCACCTGCCGCAGAACGTCGGGGCGACCCAGACCACGACTTTCCAGGCCAAGGAAGCTGGCGGCTTGCCGACCGACACCGAGGAAGAGCTGCTGATCACCACCACCACGGCGAAGATCTATGAAGCGGTCAACGCCATTCACGCCGGTACCATCAGCGACGACGCCTTCTTGTCAGAGATCGAGAAGTTCGAACTCCTGATCAACGCCAACGTGAACAGCATGCCGGACGAACCCAACAGCATCGGCGAAGGCGACGCCCAGAAGGCGGTCACCCAGGTTTACGACATCTTCGAGGACGGGATCAACCTGTTCCACGAGGGCACCGACCTGCTGCGCAGCTACATCGAATCGCGCGATGAGGAGGTTCTCAAACAGGGCGTCAAGGTCATCGACCAGGGTGCCAAAAAGATCCAGGCTGCCGGTCAGGCGGTCGCTACAGCGGCTGCTCCCACACCGTAAGTCGACGCTAGAGAAAAGAAAAGGCCTCCCGAATCGGGAGGCCTTTTTCTTTGAGGGGTCCGGGCCCAGTGCTCCGTCAAACCTAAATTCTGGGATCCTGGCGGCGAAAGCCGTAGGCGTTCCTACCGGACACCATCGATTCTGACATTGTTATTCTTCAGTTACGTACGACTCGGTATCCCGACCGGGGCGGTAACGCTTCGCTTGCAAGCGGGACCGAGGTGCGCCTTCAGAATAGCTTCCTCAGAATCGCGCCTCCAAGCCGAAGGCGTTACCGCTTCGGTCCACCACTATCCCAGGATTTAAGCTTGACGGAGCACTAGCTCAGCTCTTTAGTCATCTTTCGATGGTCGATCCCGGCGTCGTCGAAGACCGGACCGTGAGCCTGATAGCCCAGCTTTTCATACATCGGTAGGACGTTGAGCTGAGCGTCCAGGACCAGCCTCTGCTGGCCGGCCTGACGTGCCAAAGCTTCCATCGCTTCCATGAGCCGGCGGGCCAGGCCGTGGCCGCGATGAGCGGCCAGCACCGCAACCCGCCCGATCTTGGCCGTTCCGCCTTCAGGGTTGTCCACCATCATTCGGGCCGTGCCGACCGGCTGGCCGTTCTCGGCTCTCAGCAACAGATGCAGGGCGACCGCGTCGTAGCTGTCGAGCTCGAGCTCTTCGGGGACAGCTTGCTCCTGGACGAAGACCTCTGTTCGGACGGCAAAGCAAGCCTGGAGATCTTCTTCGGTCTCGACCTGGGACAGGAGATAGCTCACCGCTAGGACAGCCGGCTCTTGATCTTCGCACTCAGCGCTTTGCCATCCACCGGGCGTCCAGCAAACTTTTCGTTGAGCGCCTTCATGATCGGGCCCATCGCCTTGGCGTTGACCGCAGAAGGGTCGAGTTTGGCGACTTCGGCCTCGATAGCAGCGTCGATTTCGGCCTCGTCGGGCGCGGGCGGCAGGTAGCTCTCCAGCAGGGTCGCCTCCCAGTCTTCCTGGACGGCGCGCTCTTCGGCGCCGCCTTTGCGGAAACCCTCGGCGGCCTCTCGCCGCTGCTTGATCATCTTCAGAACCAGAGCGACTTCGTCAGCGGGGCTGAGCTTGTCGCCGATCTCGATCTCTTTGTTCTGGAAGGCCGCCTTGATCGAGCGCAGCAAGGTCAGGCGCTCTTTTTCTTTAGCCTTCATGGCCTCTTTGATGTGGTCGTTAAGTTGTTGAGAAACAGTCATGCCGGGTGCTTCCACCGGAGAAACCCTTTCCCTGTGGGCCCTATCGGGCGAATCGCGAGGGGTCGGGGTCGCCGGACCTCGGCAGGCGGTGGGCCAGACAGACTCGGTAGCCGTGCTCGTCGCGATAGATGATGACGGCTCCGCGACCCTGGCCGGACATCTTTTTCCTGCCCTTTTTCAGCCGGGTCAGCACCTCGGCCTGGGAAAATGGAACTCCTCGGCCCAGGTACTCGAAGTCGTTCCATCCGGAGGCGGCCAGGCCAGCGTTGAGCCGGCCCCAGTCGAGCGCCATACTGTCTAGGATATGGAAAGAGTCGGCCCAGGGTGTCCGGCAAGGACGAGGCCCACAGAGGTAAGCGATGCGGGGGTGAACGACCCCCGCTCCCAACTCCTCGGCCAGCCCTGCCAGGCCTCGGCAGCGGACTAGGGACGGGTCCGGGTTGAGCAGATAGGCTCCAGGCCCGGGGGCCTGCGTCGGGGCCGGTCGATCGTCGCCGACACGGTGGAGAGGAGGCGAGCCGGGTTCGCTCCAGAGCCAGGCGTTGAGCCGCGCGCCGGGGGTGGGGGAGCCTCGCAGCAGCATGGCCTCTTTAAGGTCGCCCTGCAGGCTGAGGAAGTGAACTTCCATCCCTTCTGGCAGAGCTGAGAGGTCGAGACCCGGCGCCGTTTTGAAGACCGTCCCGGAAAACTGGCCCTGCTGCAGAAGCGAAGAAAGCGGCGGGTCCCATTCCTCGGGGTCGAAGCTGCGACCTTGCTGCGAGCGCCGAGCGGGGTCGGCGAAGAGAAGCTCGCCACAGAGTTTCTCGATCGGTATTCGGTGGGGGATGACTCGAGCCTCTGGCCCGCCCAGGCGGACCAGGTTGGCCTGGGCCAGAACGGCTCGCTCCGCCTGCTGCTCGTAGCCGGTGAAGGCGAAGTGATGGGACAGCGGGACCGAGTCGCCCCCGATTCCGGTGCCCAGTTCGACGAGTTCGTGGAGGTTGGGAAAACGCTGCTTCAGATAGCCAGCCCGCCAGCGAGCCAGAGGGTAAGCCGTCGCTTGCTCGGCCGCTTCCCGGCTGAGCAGCCAGCCGTCCTCGAGCGGGAACTTACTGCGAAAGTGCAGTCGGCAGGCCGCGCAGTCGAGAATGGCCAGGGAGAGATCGCTCGGGTAGCTGCGATCAAGCCAGAGACGGGTTCGCAGCGAATCGTGCGCATGGAGATGCTCGACGGCGCGCTCGAGAGCGTCCGGTGGAAGCGCGACCAGCGCCTGGGCCTGCTCGGGCAGCACCGCAGGTCAGGCGATCTGCGAGATCGAGCGGAAGACCAGCTTGGGGTTCTTCTCTTTGGCGTAATCGAGATCCCAGTTCCCGGGGAACAAGCAGACCGTCTTCTCCCACAGGTCGTGGCAGATCAGGGTCGAGCGCGAACCGTTGAGCTTGTCCAGCGCGTCAGCCGGGCCGTCCACCCAGCGACAGGCGCTGTACTGCATCCGCTCGTAATCGATGTCCACCCGGTAGTCGTTCTTCAGACGATCTTGCACCACTTCGAACTGCAGCACACCCACCGCCCCGATGATCGGGTCGCGGGTGTAGCTGTCTTTGGGGAAAAACACCTGGATGGCGCCTTCCAGGCACAGCTGGTCCATCGCCTTGAGGAAGTGCTTGCGGCGAGAGGGGTCTTTGATGTTGATGCGAGCAAAATGTTCGGGGCTGAAGATCGGCATCGGTTCGAGCTGAACGTCGGGACCTTCGAGCAGGACGTCGCCGAGAATCAGGTTCGAGGAGTTGGTCATACCGATCACGTCGCCGGGGTAGGCGTCCTCGACGATCACCCGCTCCTGAGCAAACAGCTGCTGGGTGTAGTTCAGCTTGACCTCTTGCCCGGTTCTGGTACAGCGGGCTTTCATGCCGCGAGTGAACTGACCAGAGCAGATGCGCAAAAACGCGACACGGTCACGATGCTTGGGGTTCATGTCGGCCTGGATTTTGAAGATGAAGGCTCGGAAGTGTTCATCGGTGGGCGAGATGGTGCCCTGGTCGGACAGCCGGGGAGGGGGCGGCGGAGCCAGGTTCAGGAAGGTGTCGAGAAACAGCTGGACACCGAAGTTCGACAGAGCGCTACCGAAGAAGACCGGGGTCAGACGGCCGCTGGCAAAAGCTTCTTTGTCGAGCTCGACCCCGGCCTCGAGCAGTTCCAGGCCGTCCAGGAAGTCGCGGTGCACGTCGGCGTCGCAGATCTTGGCCACAGAAGGGTCGTCAGGGCGGACCTTTTCCGTGCGGGCCTTCTTGCCGCCGTGAGCTTGGCGTTCGAACAGATGCAGTTCGCCTTCGGCCCGGTCGTACACCCCGCGGAAGCGGTCGCCGCTGCCCAGCGGCCAGTTGACGGGATAGGTTTCCAGGCCCAGCGTCTTCTCGATGTCTTCCAGCAGTTCGAAGGGGTCGAGGGCGGGACGGTCCATCTTATTGATGAAGGTCAGGATCGGGATCTGTCGACGTTTGCAAACCTCGAACAGCTTCAAGGTCTGGGGCTGGATACCGCGAGCGGCGTCGAGCACCATCACGGCGGAATCGGCGGCCAATAAAGTTCGGTAGGTGTCCTCGGAGAAGTCCTGGTGACCGGGAGTGTCCAGAAGGTTGATGCGGAATCCGTTGTAGTCGAAGGAGAGCACCGTCGAGGTGATCGAGATGCCGCGCTGCTTCTCCATCTCCATCCAATCCGAGACGGCGTGGGTCTGCTGGCGACGGGCTTTGACCGCACCGGCCTCGAGCAGGGCGCCGCCGTACAGCAGCAGCTTCTCGGTGAGCGTCGTCTTACCGGCGTCAGGGTGCGAGATGATAGCGAAGGTGCGACGTCGTTCGACTTCCTTCTGAAGCTTCTCGAGTTGGGGGTGGGCCTGGGTGGACTCGCTCATAGTACGGGGAGACTAACACCGCCCCTATAGGGTGTCAAACCGGCCACGATAAGAGCCTATCGACAGGGCGGCGGGGGGCACCCTCCGGGGGCGAATCCGCCCGGGGCAAACCCACCCCAGCCGCCTCCAACAAAACCGCCGCCCCAGCCACCACCCCAGCCGCCGTTGAACATGACTCCGGCAAACGAGGGGATGCCTCCGTTGCGATAGGACGGGTATTTGGGAGCGTGGTTGTAAGCCGTGGGCGGAAGTTCGCCCGGTCGCGAACCCGGAGCGCGACCGACGCTCGTGACGCTTCCCCCTCTCAGAGCCGCTTCGGCTTCGGCGATGCGGACTTCGGATTTGGCTCGCGCCCGGGCGAGTTCCAACTCGCGCTCGCGTTGTTTACGGGCCCTTCGGGCTTCTTGCGCTCGCATCGCCTGCTCGCGTTGGGCGGCTAGAACCTCCGGGCGCGTTTCGTGAATGACGATCACGGCGTTCCCCCGACCGTCGCGAGCGTGGCTTACCGCCTGGGCCTGGACCGGAGTCGCGCCGCCGACGGCAGCGGCGAAGAGCAGCAAAGATGGAAAGATGTGTCGAGCGTTCATGAATGGCCTCCTGAACCTATGATACCCGCAAGGCTCCCGGCACAAATGAACATAATGAAAAACTTTTCTAAAGATTTTGCCTGACGATCGGGTCGCCCGCAAACGGTCTTGGAAGGGCCCGTCTCGCGCTCGGAGAACGCCCTGGAGAGTGAGGGCGTGACATCTCGGAGCGAAAGCCTGATGGATGACACCCCGATAAGGCGAAACCCCCTTGGGAGTTTTCCCTTAGATAGAGAAATTTCACCGCCGCGCGAGGATGTTCGATGAGCAAAACCCATGAGATCTCCGGGGTCACCCTGCACCTGGGAGAGCCTGACCACCTGAAAGCCCGCTGGGTAGGGCAGGACGACCTGCTGACCCAGCTGATGGCTGCCTGGCTGGTCATCGATGAAGGCGACCTTCCGCTCAATCCCCGTCTGCTGGGCAAGCCCGGCGTGGGTAAGACGACTCTGGCCTATGCGGCAGCCAGGCGGCTGGACCAGGAGGTCTACATCATGCAGGCCACCATGGACACCCGCCCCGAGGATCTTATCGTGCTCCCGGTGGTCGGCGAAGACCAGCGTATCCGCTACGTCGCTTCCCCTCTGGTCACCGCCATGCTGCGGGGTGGCGTTCTGATCCTCGACGAAGGGAACCGCATGAGCGAGAAGTCCTGGGCCTCGCTGGCCCCGCTGCTGGACGCTCGACGCTACGTCGAGTCGCTGGTGGCCGGCGTCAAGATCGAAGCGCACCCCGATTTCCGCTTCGTGGCGACCATGAACGAGGATTCCAGCACTTACGAGCTGCCGGAGTATATCCACAGCCGTCTGCAGCCGCAGATCTTCGTCGATTTCCCGGCCCGCGATGAAGAGTTTCTGATCCTGCGGGAGAATCTGCCCCACCTGCAGGCCGGCATGCTGAACTACGTGGCCGATTTCTTGCAGCGCGCGCACCGCGCGGACGAGCGCTATTCGGTGCGCGACGGGATCAACATCGCCCGTTACGCCGCGAAGCTCATGAAGTCTCTGCAGCTCGAAGAAGGGGACGCTTTGCGTCGCTCTATCGTTATGGTGCTGGGCGACGAAGCGATCCGTTACGCGGGTTAGGAGCCTTATGTCCGACGCTGACGCCCCGACCTGGATCCAGGCCGTCGACAATATCTCCCTGGCGCCGATCCTGCATGGCCGGATCGAGTTCAGCCGAGCTTTGCGTCAGGCGATTCGAGAGTTGGACCCGGACCTCATAGCCATCGAGCTACCTCGGGGGATGGAAGAGCTGTTCCTGCGGGCCGTGGGACGTTTCCCCAACCTCTCCTATATCACCGCGTCCTCTCTCGAGCAGGCCGGGGGCGTCCCGCTCTGGCGCATCGAGCCGACCGACCCTTACTGCGAGGCGGTGCGCACGGCCGGGGAGCTGCAGATTCCGGTCCGTTTTGTCGACGACCTGGTCTCGGACTACCCGCTGGGGCGGGACTCGCTGCCCGACCCCTACACGATCACCGCGCTCGGTCCGGGCCGTTACTATCAAGCTTGTCGCGAGCTGCTGACCTCGGGGAGCCCCGTCGATGTCAGAGAGGCGCCCGACGGGCTCAGAGAGCGACGGATGGCAGCCCGCCTGCAACAGCTGTCGCGTCAGGGCAAAGTGCTCTTTATCGGCGGGATGAAGCACATCGCGCCCCTGCTCGAGCTTCTGGCCACGCCCCAGACGCCGGCTGACGATACGGTGGCGCTACCCAACCTCGGGATCTACCACCCTTCGGCCCGCACCGTGCGCACGCTGGCCGACGAGATGCCGTTCATGATGGCGCTCTACGAGCTGCAGCGCGGCGGTCCCGGTCCCGAGCGAGCCTGGGTGTCGCCCGCGCCGCCGCCGGAACCCGCCGCCGAGCCAGAATCGGAACCGACCCTGGACCGGAAATCGGTGTTCGGATCGCTAGAGCAGCTGTTGGGGATCCGGGTCGAGCCGGAAGTTCAACAGCAGATGACGGCCGATCAGATCAAGAGATTTCACGCCTATCTGAACTCCTTGAACCCCGAGACATGGACGCCACCCTCCTTCGATGAAGAGGGGGCCGAGCAGCCGGCACCGCCGACCCCACAGCGGGAAGGGTTCTTTACCTACAAAGATTCGCATCACCGCCGGGAACAGCTTCTGACGGAGTACCAGCGCTTGAACGGCGAGTGCCGCACCGGCGAGGGGATGCTGGACCGCCAGTTGGTCTACCGCGAGCTCCTCAAGCTGAGCGGTCGATTTTATGAAGAGAACACCGGAGAACAGTTCAAGGCCTGGCAGCACGATAACCTGAACAAGTTTGCCCGCCGCTACGCCCATCTGCAGGGTCGGCTGCTGCCCGGCATGCTGCCGATGATCTTTGCTGCCAGGGCCTGCGTGGATCATAACTTTGCCCACGAGTTCTGGGACCTTGCGACCTTCTATCCCTGGCAGGACGACGGTCCCGTCGATGCCCCGCTGTTTGACTTTGACGGCGACAACCTCGAAATCGACGGCATGCGGCTGAAGCGGTTCGAACTCAACCGAACTTTCCCGCGCTTGCGGCAAAAGCTGGTGAAGGTCCCGGGTCCTACGCGTGAGGCGCCCACCGACGATCCCAACGACTGGTCAGGCGCTTTCGAGAGCGGTCGTATCTGCAGCTATCCTCCGGAAGACATCGTGATCGAAGACTACGGGCGCTATTTGCAGAAGAAGGCGATCAAGGTGCAGTCCGAGGCGCACTCGCGCACCGAGCCGTTCACCACCTCGCTGCTGGACGGGATCGATATGCGCACCACCTTACGCAACTGGGCCGATGGCCAGAGGCTGTTCGTCCGTGAAGAGCGCAAGATCGATGGCGGTACCGGCTCGGTCGTGCTCATCTTCGATAAAGATGACGCCGGTAAGAACGACTACCCCTGGTGCATCACCTGGCACGGAGAGCATGACCAGGAGTCGGATATGGCGTTCTACGCCACCGACCGTCGGCGCAAGATCGTAGGGCCGGGCATCGCTCGCTGCGAGTACGGTGGGTTGATGCTAAGCTATCCGCCCCGGCGTTTGTCATCGGTGTGGGGCGACCCTCACTACCGGGCGGCGAAAACCAAGGCCGAGGTCCTGCTGTTCGCCGCCATCGAGTACTGCGAGGACAAGCACGTTCTGTACGTGGCGGCGGAAGCGCCCCGCTCGTATTTCTTCTCGCTGGCTCAGAGGCTGGGCAAGAAATTGATCTACTTACCGATCGGTACGCTCTCGCCCACCTCGCTCGAACGGATCCGGGTGTTCCATGTTCTGGCCGGGCACCGTTATCGCGACCTGGCGAAGAACTACATCTGGTAGCGCTGTCTAGCCTGGTCCCAATCCTCTACCCAGAGACTTTGCAGACGGAGCACGACGGTCGGCTGAGTCCGCAGTTCAGCAAGCAGGGCGGTGAAGCCGACGCGCTCGACTCTGGCCGTCAGAGTCAGGTCGCTGGTCCCGCTGCGTAAGACGGAGTAAGCGGCTTCGATGGGGTTGCAGTACAGGCGGCCGAAACGGTCGGCCTCGAATTCGGCTCGAGGGCACCAGCAGCGATTGACCAGCATGTCGCCCAATAACGCGTAGATGGGATCCTCGGTTTGCCAGTACAGTTCTTCAAGCCCGACCTGCAGTTCGACGGGGTCGAGTGGGCCGTCGAGCGGGAGCGAACGCACCTGGTGGCCCTGTCGTTCGGCGTAAGCGATCGTCTGTGCCAGCGCCTGGGCTAACGATTGGCCTAGACGATGGCCGCGCGGTTCGAGCAGATCGAGCCCGGTGGCGTGACGGTAGAGAGCTCGAGCCAGGAGGAAGCGGGTTTCCCCACGGGGGCCGGCCAGAACCTCGGGGTTGACGAGAATCTGCCACGGCTTCCCCGGCCGAGAGACGACCTTGACCTGGTCGATGTTCGAGAGCACTCGGATCGGACCGGGAGGAGCGATCTCCAATCTGGCGGCAACCTGCATCACGTGGTCCCAGAGCTCGCCTTCTAGCAGCACCGGGGACCCTTCGGTCAACGGCGCCAAGGCTTCTCCACGGCTCATAAGGCATCGGTTCCACAGAGCGACTTCTTGTCGACCGCGCTCGACCCGGCCTCGGACCTGACCGGTCTGCCAGTCGTCGGCCCGGCTCAACTCGGGTAGCACGGCCAGGGTCGCTTCGGCCCGGGTCCGGGAGAACCGCAAGAGAGCAAAGAGCAGGCGGCAGAACGGTCGAAGCCCCGGCTCGTGCTGCCACAGTTGACGAAAGGTCGAAGTCCAGTTGTCGACCACCGGTCGATGGCGCATGAGATGGCTCAGGCAGATGGGCCAACGGGGATCGCTGGGCGGCAACTGAGCGAGGACGATCTCTTCGACTCCGCCCGGTCGGCAGCAGGTCCCCACCGCCGAGACGGCGCTCAAGGCGTAGTGCAGCGCCTGTTGCTCAGAGTGGAAAGGCAGACGGGCGATGTCCGCTAGCAGCTGTTTTTTTTTGCTCCCCGTAGGGCCTTCCAGCATGCTCTCGCGATAGACATCGCCCAGACGCTTTCCCAGCGATCCCCCCAGGCCCGACGGCGGGGTCGTGGAGGACAGGATACGCCCATGGCGATAAGCCTCGCTCCAGTTGCGGGCCCGGCAGGACGATTCGAACAAGAACTCTCGCCGAAGGCGGGCGCGTTCTTCGCCGCTCTTGCTTTGGGAAGGCGGGCTTGTCGAGGGACGATGGGGTCCTCCGAGCACCGTCGGGAGCAAGTTCGCTCCCTGGCCCGTCTGGATAATCCCCAACAAGGTGAACCGCTGCCCCCGTTCGTCGCCCTTGATTTCGGTGCCGTTCATGGCGAAGTAGTCTGCCTCAAAGGCCCGAACCAGGGCTTGCAGCGGCTGGCTGCTTCCTCGCGGGGCAGCCAGTCGAGCCGCCGCGGAAAAGAGCGGGAGCAAGGCGCAGCGCAGCCGGGTTGGGTCGACCTCCATGGGCGAAAGCTGATATCGATTCCAGGTCTGCAACACCAGGTTGCTACCGGCCGGGCCAAGCAGTAGTCCCAGCTCGTCACGAAGGTGATGAAAAGCCGTACGTCGTCCCTCGGGGGTAGGCCGGGTGGGCAACGATTCCGCCCGCGGACCCTGAGACAGCTCTCCGGGGTCTTTGTTGAAAGGTCGGGGTCCCTGATAGGGACCGAGAAACTGACTGAGCCGCTGGATCTCTTCGCTCTGCGCGACGGCGGCTTTAGCTATATTGGAAGTTTCGGAGGTCACCATTTCGCCCTTTCGGTGACACCCCAGACACGCGCCTTATCCCATCCGATTATTACCGTGTTGGCATGGTTCGGTTCTGTGAACTCGTTCACAAAAGCCGAGCCGGGGAAGGCTCGAGGGCCGGGGGGGAGAAGCCGCGAGGATGAGTGGATACCTCTTGCTGCCCGAGGTGGTGGCGGCGACCCTGAGAGCCCGCCGGCGAGCCGGCCACTCCCACGCCCTGTGGGAGAGAGAGGACGAGATCGGGGTCGGAGATCCCCAGCGTCCGCTTTTTTCCTTGAGAGGCGACCGCCTGAGTACGCCCTTTGGCGAGGCCACGGTCGCCTCGGCCGAGAGCGCCGCAGCGGACCCGCTGTGGGAGAGCCAGGACGGCATTTGTGCGCACATGGAGGCTGACCACGCCGACACTTTCGAGGTCTTTCTGAACCTGCTCGACCAGAACGGACCGGCTATGGGCATGCCCTGGGTCGAAGAGCGTGGCTTCTTCCTGGCCCGTCAGAACGACTACGTTTTCCTACCGTTTCCTACTCCTTGCCCGGACGCCAACAGCGTGCGGGCCACCCTGATCAAGCTGCTGAGAAAGGCCCGCGAAAGCCATGGATGATACCGAGTTACGTTCGGAAGTTCGCTACCTGGGAGAGATCCTCGGAGAGGTGATTCAGACCAAAGAGGGGCCTGAGATGCTCCTTTTCGAGGAGCGAATCCGCCAGCTTTCCAAAGAGCGCCGGCAGGGCCGTAAAGGGGCCGAAGAGGAGCTGAAGGCTGAACTCGAGCGCTGTTCGGAACCGGCCCTCTTCGCGCTTTGTCGCGCTTTTTCGATCTTTTTCGACCTGGCCAATCTGGCCGAAGATCGGCACCGCGTCCGGGTTCTTCGCGAGCGCGAGCGAGAGCAGGAGCCGGCTCCTCGTCGAGAGTCGATCCGAGCCGCGGTCATGGCGCTCAAGGCGCACGGACTGGGCCCCGAGCAGATGGCCGAGATTCTCCGAGGCAGCACCATCGAGCCGGTCTTCACCGCTCATCCCACCGAGGCCAAGCGGCGCGCCGTGCGGTCAAAGCTTCGCCGCATCCGAAGCCTGCTGGAAGAGCGCCAGCGGGGCGACCTGCTGCAGCGAGAGAAGGAGCGACTGCGGCGCGACATCACCAGCGAACTGCTGGCCCTCTGGGAGACCGACCTTCTGCGTGGCAAACGGCCCACGGTGATGGAAGAGATGGAGCGCTCGCTGTTCGTGCTCGACAGTCTCTGGCAGGTGGTTCCGCTGCTGGCCGAAGACCTGAAGCTGGCCCTGGCGGAATCCTACCCTGAACTGGGCGAGGAGACTCCAACCCTGTTCTCCTTTGGAACCTGGATCGGGGGGGACCGCGACGGTAACCCGTTCGTCACCCCGGCGGTGACGGCCGCAACGCTGGACCGCCTGCGCACTTTCACCGTCGAGAAGCACCGCCAGCACGCTCGCGAACTGCTGGACCGCCTGACTCAGACCTCGTTGCTCGTCACCTTCGACCAGGCGCTCACCAAGCGGCTGGCGCACTTTGCCGAAGAGTTCCCCGCCCTGGCTCATAAGCTGGAGGCGGTTCCCGAGAATGAAGTCTACCGCCGGTTCCTCACCGTGCTCGACTGGCGCCTCGAGCAGACCGCCCTCGGCGGGGTGGCCGCTTATCGAGGAAGCCAGGGCCTGGTTCGGGACCTGACCCTGCTGGAGGCCAGCCTGGCTTCGCACCGCCCCGATCCGGCGTCGGCTGTGGTGCCTCCCCTGCGAGCCTGGAAGGCCTGTGCCGAGGCTTTCGGCTTCTGCACCGCTCGACTGGACATTCGCGAGAACGCCAAAGTCTATCGCGCCGTGGTGGCTGAACTGATGGCTCACCTGGGGCTACACGCCGACTTCGAAGCGGCCACCGAGGCTGACCGGGTGCGCTTGCTTGGTCAAGTGCTGGAGACCCCGCTCGAGCTTCCAACCTCGGGCCTGTCCGAGGCAGCCCAGACGGTGATCGAACTGTTCGGGGTGTTGGACCGCTTCTGCTTGAAAACTCAAGGCGAAGGGCTGGGCGCGCACGTCGTCTCGATGACCGAGCGGGCTTCGGATATCCTGGGCTTGCTCTGGCTACGTCGCACCTACTGCCCTGACTGTCAGCAGCCGCTGGCACCGCTCTTGGAAACGGTCGACGACTTGAAGAACGGCCCGGAGATTCTGGAGGCGCTGTTCTCCCACCCGGTCTACCGTAGCACTTTAGAAGGTCGTCAGATGGTGATGATCGGCTACTCCGACAGTACCAAAGACGGCGGCTATCTATCGGCCAACTGGAACCTCTACCAGGCTCAGCGCCGGCTGGCCGAAGTCGGCGACCGTCACGGCGTCGGACTCCTCTTTTTCCACGGTCGCGGCGGCTCGCTAGGCCGTGGCGGCGGGCCGGCCGCCCGCTCGATCCTGTCCTTGCCGGTCAAGGTCGCCCGAGCCGGTTTGCGCGTGACCGAACAGGGCGAAGTGCTGGCCGAGCGCTATGACGATCCCGCCGTAGCCTACCGCCATCTCGAGCAGCTGCTGTGGGGTCAGCTGACCATCCACGAGCCTCGCCACGCCGAAAACGAACCGCTGGCCGACAAATGGACCGAGGCCATGGACAGCATGTCGGAAAGGGCTCTGAGCACCTACCGAGAGTTGCTGGCGGAGCCCGGTTTCCTGAAGTTCTTCCGCGAGATCACCCCCATCTCCGAGATCGAGCAGCTGCAGATCGGCTCTCGCCCGGCTCGCCGCGATCAGGAGCCGTCGCTGGAGAACCTGCGCGCCATCCCCTGGTCGTTCGCCTGGACCCAGGCGAGAATCTTGCTGCCCGCCTGGTACGGGCTGGGCACGGCTTTTGCCGAACACGACCTCGAAGAGCTGCGCGAGATGTATCGGGAGTGGAGCTCGTTCCAGGCTATGGTCAGCAACGCCACCCTGGCTTTGACCAAAGCCGATATGGGGATCGCCGAGGCTTATGCGGCTCGACAGCGAACTGTTCCGGAGGTGTGGTCCGTGTGGGAAAACATCCAGGCCGAGCACGCTCGTTCGGTCGAATGGATCCTGGCGGTCACGGGAGAACGGGAGCTGCTGGATTCCGTGCCCTGGTTGGCGGCTTCGCTGACCCGGCGGAACCCCTATGTCGACCCGTTGAACCTGATCCAGCTGCGCGCCTTCGAGGGCGAGGGGCTGGAGAACGCGCCGATCTTGATGCGGCTGGCTATCAAAGGCGTAGCTGCGGGACTGAGGACGACCGGATGATCGGAACCGAGCTGCAGAGAAGCTTCTTTCCTACCTTTCTGCTTCTGCTGGTGATGGACTACCTGACCCAGTGGGTGAACACGGCAGGGCTAGCCGAGCTGCAGCCCCTGGTCAGCCTGTGGACCGGGCCGATCGACGACATCTTCTACGGCATCGCGGGCGTCCAGGCGCTGTACTACCTGATCGATCCGTTCGGCGAAACCCGAGACGACGGCCCCATGACCTGGACCGGGAACGTCAAGCGGATCGCCTCGCTGCTGTCCGAGCAGCCCTATCGGCGTGCCTATCTGCCGCAGATGTTTTTCACCGGTAGTCTGCGCGCTTCGGCGGCTCTGGCTCAGGCGGTGCTGCTGGCGGTGGTGGCCCACGGAATGGCCTCGACCACCGGGTTCGCTACCCTGCTGGTAGTCGTTCAGCGCCACCTGAGCTTCTTGCTGCCCGTCGCCGCGATCGGCGGCGCGCTCCTGATCTGGGCGCTGCCGATGCGCAGCCAGCGTGTCTGGCGTCTGGCCCTGGCGGTGGGAGCGGCGGCGCTGGCCGTTTCGGTGGCCTACGACGGGCGCTGGGCTAATCACGCTCACCACCTGCTGGCGGCGCTTTCCAACCCTCAGGCGTGGGGCGCTGCGATCTGCTGGATCGCGACGCTGGCTAGCTTCCCCTCGACCACGCTCCGGCTGGACCCGCTCGATACAGACACCGTCCCCGCCTGAGCCGCGACGCGTTGATGACGGCCGGTCGTGGAGCAGGGTGGCCGGTGCCTGAGCAGGGAGCGCTCGAGAAAGGCCAAAAGGCGCCCCCCATGGGCGTCGAGTACCGTCATTTCCTGATCCCCGCCAACGGCGAACTGGTGCCCTCTCCCGGCCGCATCTCGGGGCTGGTCCAGCGACTGGTTGACTACAAGTTCTTGCCCCCTCGGCCTCCACTGGTCGAATCGGGCGAACTCTCGAGCCTCGATGACGTCGCGGACGAGAGCCTTTTCGTAACCCTGACCGGGGCGGATTACCGTCTCTCATGGGAGTTAGAATGGCCGGACCAGGAGAGACTGCGATACCCCTTTGTTCCGCCCCTGACGGGGCCAGCCCGGGTGAAGCTCCAGATCTACGGAAGCACAGCCTACCTGGCCCCGCTATCCGAACTGGTCGACCCTCTGGGGGAGCCCCCGGGGGCGGAGGAGGACGAGCCCGAGGGGCTGCTGACCCGGCTCAAAGGGCTTCTGATCGGGCGGGAGCGCCCGCTCCTGGACCTGGCCACCCGCTGCGCCTGCGGAAGCCCCCTGGAGGACACCTCGGAGCTTTTTCACGACTACTCTGTGCTGCTGCCCCGCTGCCCCGCTTGCGGCCTGCCGTTTCGCCCCGGCGAGCGTCGGGGGAAGCTTCGCAACGGTTGGAGCAACGGTCTGCAGCGTCGAGAGGGCGGGATGCTCCATCGTTTTGGAGTGCTGTTGGACTGCGGCCGCTGCTGGCCCCGTCCGGATGGTCCGGGACAGCTCGAACCGAAATTCAGCAAACTGGTCTCGGACGCCATCGGCGCCTCCTTGTTCGAGTTCCCCGACCTGTACTGACCGAGGCCAGGCCAGGTAGACCCCATCCGCAGGCATCCTGAGCGCTCTCCCATCCCGCTTCCGAAGGCGGCGGGAGTTAGAGGAGGTGAGCGGAAGCCCAGGGGATGAGTTTTTTACCGCTCGAGCTGTTCGGGAGGGAGATCGGTCGTCCCGAAGGGGCGCTCGACGGTGTTCCTCCGGCGGCCCATCCCCTTCTTCTGGCTTCCCTCCGCCAGTCTCACGATTCCCCAATTCTGTGTCTTTGCGCTTCGGCGGGCCAGGCGGAACGTCTGGTCGAGGACCTGCTGGAACTGGAGGGCGAAGAGACGGCTCGACTGTTCCCGGAGTCCGAGATGTCTCTGTTCGATCAGGGAGAGTCCGATCCCGATCGCTTGCGGGTCCTGCACGAACTCTCGCGGGGCAAGCCGCTGCTGGTGGTGGCCTCTCTGCTGGCCTTCTTGCAGCCGGTTCCCGCCCCCAAGCGGCTGCGCCGACGAGTGCTCAAGGTGGGGGATGAGTTAGACCGCGACAAACTGCTGGAGACTCTGACCTCGTGGGAATATCGCTGCGCCGATCTGGTTCACGAGCCGGGCGACCTGGCCAGCCGCCAGGAAGTCCTCGATCTCTACCCCTCCAACGGGGCGCCGCTGCGGATCGTGACCGGGTTGGGGAAGATCGTCTCCCTGCGCGAGTTCTCCCCCGAAACTCAGCGTTCGGGAGAGGAGAGGGGCTCGGTCGAGATCTTGCCCATGGTCGAACCCGAGGGTCAGGAGGCGCTGATCGACTACTTCTCTCAAGCCGACCGGGTGATATTGCTCGAGCCCGAGATGCTGCGTCAACGGCTGGCCGAGATGGCCAGCGCCGCCGAGTCTGGCTGGAAGTTCAGCGCCTACAAAGACGTCGAGATTCTGACCGACGAGCAGCCCGATGACTGGAAACAGCTCCTGGAGAGTCTGGGGGGACGGCCTGTGCTGGAGGTTCGAGAGGGAGGAAAAGGCTTACCGCTCCAGCCGATTCCAGCCTTTGGTGGGTTAGCCCCCTTCGCGACGTGGGCCCAGGCCAGGTCGAGTTGTCCTCTGGTGGTCGTCACCCAGCATCCCAAGCGTCTGAGCAAGGCGTTGGCCCACCGCGGGACGGAAGGGGTGGCGGTGCACGAGGGGATGCTGAGCCAGGGAGTCAGCTGGCCCGGCCTGTTCGACCTGGTGACCGACCGCGAACTGTTCGGCGTGACGACGCGGCACCGCCCACGCCGCTCGAGCAATGGGGGGGCTGAAGGGTTAGATTTCCGCGAAGGCGACCTGGTGGTGCACGCCGAGCGCGGTATCGGAAGATTTGTCGGGCTTTTCCCGGTCGACCTTCAAGGCGGGCGTCGTGATCTGATCAAGCTAGAGTACGCCAATGAGCATACGCTGATGGTGCCGCCAGAGCAGATCGACCAGCTCAGTGGCTATCAGGCGGCCCGGTCCAACG
Source organism: Vulcanimicrobiota bacterium (assembly GCA_023447635.1). GTDB lineage: Bacteria > Vulcanimicrobiota > Xenobia > Xenobiales > JADMJV01 > JAEXNA01. The sequence continues at coordinate 81,027 of JAEXNA010000034.1, forward strand.
CCGAGGAAGAGCCCTCGCTTTCCCGACTCGACACCGAGGCGTGGCAGAAGACGCTGACCCGCGCTCGCACTTCCGTCCTCGAGACGGTGGCTGGACTGCAGCGCCAGAAGGATCGGCGAAAGCGCCAGAAGGCCTCTCCCATGGGGGCCGACTTGCCCGAGCAAGAAGAGCTAGAGGCCGCCTTCCCCTACGACGAGACACCGTCACAGCTAGCCGCCATCGAGCGGATCAAGGCCGATCTCGAGCGCAAAACCGCCATGGATCGCTTGCTCTGCGGCGATGTCGGGTACGGCAAGACCGAGGTGGCGATCCGGGCCGCTTTCAAAGTCGTGAGCCACGGCTTCCAGTGCGCGATACTGGCCCCAACCACGGTGCTGGCTCAGCAGCACCTTGAAGACTTTCAGGACCGGATGGAGCCGTTGGGGATCACGGTACGAGGGCTCTGGGGCGATGCCGACGGCGTCGACGCGACGGTGGCGGGACTGGCTGACGGCAGCGTGGCGATGGTGGTGGGGACGCACAGCTTGCTTTCCGAGGGCGTCGCTTTTGCCCGTCTAGGGCTGCTGGTGGTCGACGAAGAGCAAAGTTTTGGAGTCGCTCATAAGGAGCGGCTACAGGCGCTTTCCAAGGGGGTCCACGTGCTCTCGATGAGCGCGACGCCGATCCCTCGAACCATGCAGCTGGCGCTGGCCGGGGTTCGCGACATCTCGCTGTTGGACGCCCCGCCCGAGTCGCGTCGCCCGATCCGGACCTATCTGCTGGTCGAGCAAAAGAAGCTGATCGCGGCGGCCCTCATGCGGGAGCTGGAACGGGGCGGCCAGGCGTTCTTTCTGCACAACCGGGTCGAGGAGTTGCCGGCCCTGGCGGCCGAGGTCGAGAAGCTGGTGCCGGGAGCCCGCGTGGCGGTGGCCCACGGACAGATGGAGAGTGGGGCGCTGGAGTCGACGCTGGAACAGTTCGAAGAGTGCGAGTTCGACGTTCTCGTCTGCAGCACGATCATCGAGGCAGGCGTCGACTATCCCAACGTCAACACCATCGTGATCAAAGACGCCCACCGTTTTGGCCTGTCTCAGCTTTACCAGATCCGGGGCCGGGTCGGTCGGGCTGGTCGCCAGGCTTACTGCTACCTGATGGTTCCTCGCAGCGAGGACCTCAACGATAAAGCGCGTCTGCGGCTCGAGACCATCAGCAGTATGACGGGACTGGGCTCTGGTTATCAGATAGCGCTTCAAGACCTGCGCATTCGGGGGGCGGGAGATCTGCTGGGGGGAGAGCAGAGCGGAGAGATCGCCCGCCTGGGCTACACGCTCTATTCCCAACTGCTCGATGAAGCGCTGGGGATGGGGGAGGAGTCCCGCGAGCAGCGAACTCTCCTGGAGATTCCGGTACGTGCCTGCTTCCCACCGGAGTACTTGCCCCCGCTCTCCCTGCGCATCGCGCTCTATCGGCGGCTGACGGGTATCACGGAACCGGGCCGGCTAGCCGACCTGGCTGAAGAGTTGGAGGATCGCTTCGGCCCGCTTCCGACCGAGGTAAGGAACTTGCTCTCCTTGACCCGGCTGCGTCTCCTGGCGAAGCAGCTCGGCCTGACGTCGATTACGCTGGAAGAGCAGTTCGGAGAGAGAGCCGTCCGATGCGGTGGCGTGCAAGATCTGGTCCTGAGCAAGCCGCCGAAGGGCGAAGCGCTCCTCGGGTTCGTGCTCGACCGCCTGGACGAAGTCGCTAGCCGTTCTTGAGGATCTGGTGGGCCAGGTAGGAGGGTGAGTCTTTGAACGGGGAGCGCTCGGCCGCCACCGCCTTGAGCGTCTTGCGCAGGGCGGCCGTGAGTCCGGTCTGTCCTCTGGCGATCTGGCCCGCGAGCATGCTGAGCGCCTCGTGGCGAACTCCGTCGTCGTTGGAGGGCTCGAGCACGCTTGCCAGGTTGGCCGGATCGGTGAGATGCTCGGCGTACTGGACTTTGAACATGTCCGGCTTCTCGGTCATAATCACGTGGGCCCAGGTGGGACGCTCGCGCTCGATGTCGGCTTGGCTGACCTTGAGGTCGGCGGAGAAGTTGTGCGCGTTAGGCTGCTGGTCGTCGACCTTGCTGCGCTCTTCCTGGCTGAGCATGTCGAGCGGCGAGGTCACGGCGACGACCGAGACCCCTTGCGGAACCTTTTTGTCCTTGAGATAGGTGTTGAAGAAGTCCGAACCCTCTTCGACCTGCTCGTTTCCGGGGCGCAGTTGGTGAACGGCCGGATTGAGCAGCCCGATGCTGACCCAGTTGGCGGCGTGGTAGGCCTGCTTGGTCATGTTCTTGAGAGCTTTATAGCCGGCGCTGATGGCCGGGTTGGCCAACATCCAAGACGCGGGCGGCAGCTGCTCGAACGGGCGGATGAAAGCTTTGTCGAAGTTATAGAAGCCCAGGTCGAGCACGCCGGGAGGCGCCGGAGTGGGAAGGCCCTGACCAACGGGGGAGGAGAGGACCAGCATTTCCCCCACGCCGTTGCCACCGTCGAAGGTGAACGGATCCTGGTCGGGCGTCTCTTCGGGGTTCACGGTCAGGGTGTAGCCCACGTAGCCGCCCGCACTGTGGCCGATCACGATGGCTTTGGGGGCCAGCGAGTCGAGCAGCTCAGCGGCGGTCTTGTCAGCTTTGGCCGGGTTCAGGCCAGCCGCCAGCAGAGACTGCTCCAGCCCTTCTTCGACGCGTTTGAGACGACCGCTCAGAGTGTTCTCGAGATCGCTTTCCCCCAGCACCTGGGAGACGTCCTGCAGCAGCCCGGGCAGGGCCGCGCGAACCGCCGCGGCGTCTTTATCGCGTTTCCCGTAAAGATTGCCGTCGAGGGCAAAGAATTCGTCTAAGGCGGCGCTGTCGGCGCCCTGAAGTTTTTCCAGGTTCCGCTCGGCGATGTCCTGGCGGGCCAGATTGATGTTGCGCGAGGCCAGGTCCGCCGACTTCTCGATGCGCTCGCCTTTGGTGATGCTGGAGTAGGTGCGATGGTCGACCGGATGGCCGTTGTCGAGCGCGAAGTCGCGGTAGGCGGCGATGCCGTCTTTGTCGACCAGGGTCCCGTGCAGCAGGATGACCGGGCGGCTGTTGCGAGCGAGGTCGACCCCGTCCTGGGGAAACTCCAGTCCCGAGGTCGGCGAACTATCGCGCTCGGCGCGGCTGGCGCGAAGGGGGAGACGCCCCTCGTTGTTACCAGATGACCCAATCTTCATAGTACCAAGAATAACAAACCACCTTCGCCTGTTTGTGGCAAAACTGTTGACGGTTGGACAGACGAGAGTAGAAAAGCTACTCGAGAGACTTCAGGAAGCTGATCTGGCCCGCTTGGGAGAGGGCGTGGATGTCGTAGCCTTCCTTGAGCAGGAAGATCAGCATACCGCGGAACCGGTTCTCGGACTTCACGGCAAGGCTCCGATAGCCCTGCCTTCGACACCAAATTTCTTGATGTCGTAACATCTCTCGAGCCAACCCCTGGCCGCGAAAGTCCGGGTGGACGCCTCCAACCCAGCTATAGAAGCGGGACTCGGTTTCTCCGTAGCCGATTTTGTAACCGGCCACTCGCGAACCGTGGTAGGCGACCAGGGCCAGGAAAGGCCGGCCTTCCAGTCGAGCCCGGAACCGCTCGGGCGAGTGAGCCTGCTCGAACTCGGGGATGGTCGCCTCGGCCCGCGCCATCTCGGCCCAGCTTGTGACTTCGCGGATATCGAACTCGCTCGAGGACACCAGTCGGCCTACTCTTCGCGCTTTTCGAACATCTTGCGGATAAGCGGATTGACGTTGAGGTTACGACCACGCGCCTTGGGCGCCTGACGGATCTCTTCGATGATCCACTTCCCCGTCTCGAAAGCCGAAGTCGGCAGAAAGCGCATCTCCTCGCCCGGTTCGGGGCGAGCCGTCTCTCCCTGACGGAGATGGCCCGAGAGGTCCATCGCCTGAAGCTGTTCGGTGCGGTTGGCCAGTTCGCCGTTGGCTACGGCCTGGTGCTGGGTCGTGGCGCTGCGCGGGACCGCGCCCGGCGAGACGTTGGCGACGTCGACACCCTGCAGATCGCTGAAGGTGGCGAGCGGTCGGGGCGGCGGAGTCGGCTCGCCCGGGGTGTATTCGACCACCGCCGTGATGGCGTCGAGCGGCAGGGCGAAGCGCTCGGACGAGTAGAAGTCGCGCCGCCCCATAGCGGCTTGCGAGCCGGGGTCCTGGCGGATGCTGTCGTAGAGCATATCGGACCGCCGTTGGACGCTCTCCTGCAGGTTGCGTACCCAGAAAGCGGCGGTGGGTCGACCGACCCGCTGGCTGGGCTTGCTCGAACCGGCTTTCTTGGGCAGGTTGACCTGCTTGTTGCCGCGGATCGAGGCCAGCGCCTCGCCGATGGAGATTTTCGCCGGTTCGCTGCCGGAACCGTCCTGAGCACCCTGTTCGCTCATCCTCTAGCCCTTCTTATGCCCGCCGCAGGCGATAGTAGCGCAGCGACTCGAGCTCGACCATATGGGCGACCTCGCCCTCTTGAAAATGGAACACGAACTTGGCCTGACTCTCGCCCGGAAGCTGGGCTGAAGAGACGCGGGCAAGGCCCGGAGCGCCGCCCTTCTCGGTATCGTAGAGCAGCAGCGGCTCGCCCCGGAACTCCTGGAACAAGACCTTGCCGTCGGGCAAGGAGAGCACCATCGAGCCGTCGGGCTTTTCGTCCTGGATGACTCCGCTGACCGGGTTTTCCACCCGCACCGAGCCGGTGGCGTAGCGACGCAGGATGCGACCATCTTCGAGAGTGACTTCGTCATACTCGTTGAACGAGTCGACCGTTCCCCCGGGGATATTTTCCAACGGATCGCCCAGGTCGTCGACCCATTCGGGTTGATCCTGGTCCTGCTGAGCCGCCTGTTTGGCCGCCAGCATCGCTGCGAATTCTTGAAGTAGCTGCTCGTTATCCAAGGGGACTCTCTCCGCTTCCTGAGGCGTCTTCGCCAGCGGGCGTCGGAATCTTCTCGGCAGGGGCATTGGCGGAGCGGCGGTACAGCGCCAACCCCCACAGGAAGATGACAAGACACGCCGCTCGCGAGGTCCAGACCAGGAAAGCGGGGTCGTAGTCGCGCCAGGTGTCCAGGGTCGAGCGGATAACCCCCTCGGCCATCAGCGCCATGCCGGTCACTCGGAAGGGGCGATCGGTGGGCTTTTTCATCAGATAGAGACCGGCACTGATCAAGCAGATGCTCAGGTACAGCATGACCGGATGGCGGGAGTCGCCGTCCACCGAAAAAGCCCAGGGCAGCGTCGAGGGCTTGCCGAACTCGTTGTACCAGCTCAAGAAACAGCCGATCCGTCCGATCCCCCAGCCGACCAGAGCGGTCGGCGCCATAGCGTCGCAGATCAGAGCGACCGGCAGCTTCTTCCAGCGGAAGTAGTAGTAGAAGCCCAGGATAGCTCCGACCATGCCGCCGTACGACACCAGGCCGCCTTCCCAGAAGGTAAAGAACTTCCAGGGCTGGGTCCACAGGTCGGGCTGCTGGATAAAGTAAAGCCCGCGCGCGCCCAGAACAGCGCCCAGGAGCATGAACGGAATCACGTCTTCGAGCGCTCGATGGTACTCTACCGGAGTCCGCTTCTTGGTCAGATAAAGGCTGACCACGGCGGCCACCAGAAAGGCGATGCCGTGGGCCGAAAGCTGGAAAGGTCCAAAGAGATGGATGTACTGAGGAGGGGTGAAGGGGATGACCGCCCACCCTCCGGCGGGGGTCATTCTTCGGCCACTCCCAGGGCCGCCAGCCGCTCGAGAATAAGAGGCAGCGAATCCGGTGTCCGCACCTGGTCGTCCTCCCACGCCTCGACCAGACTTTCCGTCACCCCGAGCAGCTTGGCCACTGTGGCAACGCTCCAGCCCCCGGCTTCGCGGCGCTGCTCGGCGGCCAGGCTCAGCACCTCTCGGGGGGCGGAGCCAGGCTCTTCTCGGGGCAGGCTTTCGGCCAGCAGGCGGTCGCCCAGTCGGCGCAACTCCCTGGGGTCCTGGGTGGACCAGAATTCGGCTCGCTGAGCTGGGCTCATAGCGGCCAGATCGGGACAGTCCTTCACGTGTTTCTCCTAGCTAAGTTTGGCCCCCCATTCTCCGCGCCGGCCCCTCCTCCTGGCCCCGCAGGCGGGGCAGAGCGGAGTCGCCTTGACCGCCTATCCCCCGGCGGGTAAGATTCCACACCTATGACCAGCCAATCCCTGCTCTGCCTGGCCTCAGGCTCTCCCCGTCGACGTCAACTGCTGGACTCGCTGGGAGTTCCTTTCTTTGTCCGCTCGGCGGCTTCCGAGGTGGAAGAGGTGGTGCTGGGCGAGGGTAGGGGAGAAGAGGCCGAGGCGGTGGCTCTAGGCCGGGCCGAAGCCAAGGGGAAAGCGGTGCTGGCCGACCTGCTGGTCGAGCAGCACCCCGTCCGCACCGTGCTGGCGGCGGACACCGTGGTCCACCTGGGCCGGCGCCTGCTGGACAAGCCGGCCGATCGGGAGCAGGCGCTGGAGTTTCTACAAACCTTGTCGGGTCAGCGCCACGGGGTGGTGACCGCGCTGTGGTTTCATCACGCCGGCGCCGTCCACACCTCCTGGCGACGCACCTGGGTCGAGTTCGATGAACTGACGCCAGAGCTCATGGAAGCCTACGTCGATACCGGCGAGCCGTTCGACAAGGCCGGTGGGTACGGCATCCAGGGGCCCGGAGCCGCTTTGATCCGAGGCATCGAAGGCTGCTACTACAACGTGATGGGGCTGCCGGTCAACGACACCTACCGTCTGCTCAAAGAGTCGGGCTTTTGCTGGCGCCTGGGCGGCCCTACCCGGGCCTCCTCGCCCTCAGGTCGAGACCGCCTTGGCACGCCCTGACCCTTCCTGGTGGCCGGTCGGGGAGCCGGTAGGCCTGCTGGACACCCGGGATGAGCTGTGTCGGCTGAGCCTGGTCGAAAGTTCCAGCGGACGGGTCCAATCGGTCGTCGAATCGGCCTTGCTTCGGCGTTCGGGCAGCGAGTCGGGGTTTTCTCACTGGGGGCGTTCGGCGCGGGCCTGGCAAGGTCGCCTGGTCGAAGGCGAGGTGCAAGGCGCCTTCCCGGACGGCTTTCCTCGCGACGCCGCGGCGGGTCGCTGGTACCTGCAGCGTTTTCTCCAGGCGTTTCCTCAGGGGAAGCGCCCGCTCAAGCTCTTTCTGGTCGAGTCCGAGCCTCGGCCCTGGGCCCGCCAGCTTTGGAGTGAGACCTTGGAAGAGCTGCCGCTCTCGGTCGCCGGCTATCTGACCCCCTGGCAGCATGACCTGTATCTGGCCAAAGGGGGCGACCTGCTGGGGGCGCGAGCGCCTCATCTGCACCTTCGTTTAGAGCCGGTCGGACTGAGCTGGCATCTGCTGCGTGAGGGAGAGGTCGTGGGGGCCGGGACGGACAGTCTGCTGGCCGAGACCCGTCTGCTCGACCTGCTCGGCGACCAGTTGCGCCGCCAGCACGCCTTGGATGTCGCCCCTTCCAATTTGAGGGAGGTGTGGTTACGGCTGGCCGAGGCCGGGCGCAGCGACACCGAACTGCAGGTGGCGGGCCGTCAGATCCATTCTGGCTTACCCAGTCGTCAGCGCCTGACGGCGGGCCAACTGCTGGAGCCGCGCCCCTCGATGTCGCAGGCCTGGAATCGCGTGAAGGAGCGGATCTTTGCTCAGGCGGGGCTGTCGGCTTCGGATCGCGAGGGGTTGGACCTGCCGGGTTGGAGGGTGCTCCCTTCCGGAGCTTTAGCGAACCTGTTTGTCGAGGGGGCGGTGGTTCGCTGGCTCGAGGTCGCCGGATGAACTGGAGACGAGAGCTGTGGCTGGTACTCGGGCTGTGTGCGCTCTGGGGCGGGCTCTCCTATGCTCACCTGCTGTGGGGAGGACGTCCTCTGGCCCGTCAGGCTCAGCATGCGCTCTATGGACTTCTGGGGGGGCGAGCAGGGAAGCTCCCAGCCTCCCGACCGGACCCCATGCGCGAGACGCTGGCTGGGGAGAACCAGCGCCTTCACGCTTTGCTGGCGCTGCGCTCTCGAATGCCGGGAACAGCGACGGCCGCGGCGGTGACCCGCCGTGAGCCCGACACCTGGTGGAGCGAACTGACGCTGGAGTTTTCTCCCCCCAAGGGCGGTCTACCTCAGGGGACGGCCATGGTCTTGACCCCCCAGGGGCTGATCGGGACGGTCGAGCCCGAGGCGATCCGCTCTTTGCGGTCGGGTCAGGGGATTTACTGCCAGGCCACCGTTCGACTTCTCAGCTCGGCCGAAACCCAGCTTTCGGTGGTGGTTGGAGATTCGCGGGCTCCCTTTCTTCTGGAAGGGAAGGGCGGCGCGGAGTTTACCCTTCGGCCGGTCACGTCCGAGGCGGAAAAGGGAGTCCAGACCGGGGATGTCGTGCTGACTTCCGGACTCGGGCAGCTTTATAGCGCCGGACTGCAGGTGGCCCTGGTGGGTAAGAACCCTCGGCGGGCCGACTTCTCGAGTCTGAACGCCAGCCCGGCCGAGGTGCTGCTCTGGTGGAGATAAATCAGCGCACGCTGTGTGGAGCCATTCTGGCCCTGGCGGCTCTCTGGCTCTGGATCCTGGGGGTGGGTGCCGAACGTCCGGGCAGCCTGGCGGCCCCGGCAGGCGACGGAGCGCTCTGCCTGGCCCTGCTGGTCTGGTGGTGCGGCGCCGGCTCCGCAGCCGCCGTCGTCGTCTGGAGCCTGGGGCTGGCAGGCGGTGCCGTGGTGAGCGGGCTGCCGCCCTGCTGGCCGTTCCTGTTGGGGCTTCCGGCCTGGCTGGCTGTCCGTGGGCTGGGTAGGGGCCGAGGGTTGGCGGCTTACGTCGTGCTGGCGGCCGGCCTGACCAGCCTCTTCCGATTTGCCGGAAAGCTACTTCTCCTGTTGCTGGAGCCGAGCTCTCGGGTGACCCTTTCCGGCTCCAGTCTGAGCGGCTCGTTCTGGGCCGAGCTAGCGCCCAATCTTCTTTTTTGCCTGGTTTTCGCGGTTCTGCTCGGGGCCCCGGCGTTACGGCCTCGGGGAGCCGCCTCGTGCTAGAGTCGCCAGGATCCTCCAGCAGCCGACGTTTGACCTGGGTGGCTGGCGGGCTGGCTCTGCTCGGACTGCTGGTGCTGACTCGCACCCTCTGGCTGCAGCTTGGCGGACCGCTACGCTGGTCCCAGCGAGCCCGTCAGCAGCAGACAGCCAACCTGGCCGAGCCGCCCAAGAGGGGACGTCTGCTGGATCGCAACGGGAAAGTGCTGGTCGACCACGTCCCTCGCTTTTTGCTTCGCTGGCGGCCCTCGGAGGAAGGTCAGGAGGCTCCTGTCGAGGTGGCGCGACTGCTCAAGCCGGGTCCGCTGAGCTACCTGAAAAAGGGGCGCTCCGTGCCGGTCGAGAGCGCTCTTCTCCCGGCCTTGACGGAAGCCGTCAGTCGACGTCCGGGCCTGACCCTGCAAGAGCTCTCGACTCGCGCCTATCCCCTGGACTCCCTGGCCTGTCACGCCCTGGGCTATATTCGAGAAGAAGAGGTCGAAGGGTCCAGCGAAGGGCTGATGAGGTCTCTGGGGGTCGACGGCCTGGAAGCCACCTACGACGAGCGGCTACGCGGGCAGTTAGGAGAGCGCACGCTGCTGGTTTCGGCCACCGGCGTCCCGCTCGGCCTGGTCGCCGAAGTGCCGCCGCGCGACGGCCCCGACCTGCTGACCGCTCTGGACCTGGATCTGCAAAGGGAGGCCGAGGCCGCCCTGCAGGACCAGGCCGACTATCTGGCCACCCGCTCGGACCGCCGAGCCAGTGCCCCGGCGGTCGCCCTGCTCATGGATGCCGCCAGCGGCGAGGTCCAGGTCATGGCGGGTCGGCCAAGTTTCGATCCGGCGCTATTTTTGAGCGGAGATGAGCGGCTGACCAAGCTTTTGAGGGATCCCGAGGCGCCACTGATCAACCGAGCCGTGGCCGGACTCTATCCTCCCGCCTCGACCTTCAAGCTGGTCACCGCGACGGCGGTGCTCAGGAACCACCCCGAGTGGGCACGGGAAGCGTTTTACTGCTCGGGACGTCGGACCATAGGCGGGACCGTCTTCCACTGCTTCGTCACCTCGGGGCACGGGGCGCTCAGTTTCGAAGAGGCGGTAGGCGTCTCTTGCGACACGGTCTTCTACGACCTGGCCACGCGAATGCCGGTTTCCGAGCTGCTGGAGACGGCCAGCTCCCTGGGTTTCGGGTCCCCGACCGGGATCGACCTGCCCGGGGAGAGCGCTGGCGAGCTTCCCTCTCCGGAAGCTCTGAAGGCCGAGGGGAAGCCGTGGTACGCCGGCGATTCCGCCAACCTGGGGATTGGCCAGGGCTACATGCTGGCGACGCCGCTTCAGGTGCTGACGGCGGCGGCCAGATTGGTTGGGAACCCCAAGCTCAAGCCTCGTATGCTGGCCCTGGCCGGTCCCTCACCCGAGCTGCCCCCGCTGGCCCCGGAGCTTGCCCCCCTGTGGGCGGGAACTCGGGGCGCTCTGACCTACGGGACGGCGGCGAGCGTGGATATGGGAGGGCTTCAGGTGGGAGGGAAGACGGGGACGGCCGAGGCCCCGACCACCCGCGAGAACCCCCTGGGGCTCAACCACACCTGGTTCGTGGCCTGGGCCCCGGCCGAGCGCCCTCGGGTGGTGGCGCTAGCCTTTTTCGAGGGCTCCGGAGGGTACGGCGGAGAGGTCGCCGGACCGGTCGTGGCGCGTATGCTGAGGGCCTGGGCAGATAAGCAGCCGCGCTGACGCTCGGCCTTCGAACAGGGGTTCGAAAAAATGGAACGATCGCCAAGCGAACGAGAAATCTCTTCAAAATAGAGACCTGGCGAAGAAGGATTCCAGGTCGGCTTCTCGGTAATTGGCCACAGATTAGAAGAGTTTGCCCTTGGTGAAGAGGAGCGCGAGAAATTCACGGTTTCTCGCGCTTTCCAGGAGGCGGACCGCTCAAAAGAAGAGGTGTGTGCGTGATGGAAGACAGTTTCGATGCAGCAAGCCAGGGTGGCGCTGAGACCAATGATGCGTCTCAAGCGGCGGTGCCCTCGCTCGAGCCCAGCCTGGAGCGCTCGCTCGACCCGCTGCCTCCAACCGCTGCGGCTCCTTCGCTCCCCCAAAAGCCCACGTTAGCGCGGCCCGCTCCGCGCATCGCGGCAACCC
>JAEXNA010000245.1 GCA_023447635.1 Vulcanimicrobiota bacterium
GTCCATGACGCCGCCCATTTCTCAGACCGAGACCACCGTTGAGCACGCCACGACCTGCGGCGGCTCGTTTACGGTCTGGAACCCGCCCATTTCTCAGACCGAGACCACCGTTGAGCACTCGAGCACGGCGCCGTCGTCTTGACGATCCTACTCGACCGCCCATTTCTCAGACCGAGACCACCGTTGAGCACCAGTAGGCGGCAGCATGGAGGTCATCGGCAAAAAGCCGCCCATTTCTCAGACCGAGACCACCGTTGAGCACATCGCCATTCTCCGCCTCACATACGGGGACGTAGTCGCCGCCCATTTCTCAGACCGCGACCACCGTTGAACACGAACTCTTCGAGATCTCGGCCGTGACCGTACCAGGCAACCGCCCATTTCTCAGACCGAGACCACCGTTGAGCACCACGGCCCCGCAGTGTGCGCGCACGGTCTCTGGCTGTCCGCCCATTTCTCAGACCGAGGCCACCGTTGAGCACCCGGTGAGGATGTGCTCCGTCTCCGGATGGTTGGCAGCCCGCCCATTTCTCAGACCGAGACCACCGTTGAGCACGGCGAAAACGGCGTGGTCTGCCTCAGGCAACCCGGACCATCAATCCCGCAGACCGTCTATAAGAGATGTGCTAGAATTCAATCTGCAGCCCACGTTCCTCTGCTCGTTTCTCGGACCGACGTCATCGTTGAGCACAATTGGCCAATCTTACACGGCACGCCATCATCGCGCTCTCCATTTCTCAGACTGGGCAACCGTTGACCATTTCGAGCAGATCAAAAACAATATCATAGGAACATGCATTTCTCAGATCGAGACCATGGGTTGAAGCTCGAACTCCGGGCCTCGGAATCTGGAGACGCTCGAGCAGCTTAATAAGGTGTCTGCGCGTCCCCAGTGGGGAAAAGTCTCCATTCGGGACATCGTCCTCCCAACCGCCACGTTCGTGCTGACGAAGGGCGGAAGCGGTTCCGGTCGCTCAGAAGTGAGCCCACAGGAAGCCGGAGGGTGAGACGGGGCCCAGGGGGTTCTCGCTGCGCACGACCAGCGACACCTCGCGGTCGACCTGGCGACGCGCGAGAAGCGCGAAAGCCGAGGCCATCTCGGGCTCGATTCCCTGTAAGAACGGGACCCGGATGCGGTCGATGCCGCGTCGGGTCGCCTCTTTGCGCAGTTCGATCGCCATACGCACTCGCTGCGGCACGGTAGCGTCGGCGCTGAAGGTGCAGAGCACCTCCCAGTCCTGATGGGTCTGGGCCAGCCAGACCACGACCTCGCCTAACTGGAAAAAACGGTTGGAGGGGGCCTGGCCGAACCAGGCCAGGGTGCCTTCATCCACCACGGGCTGCCAGGCGCTGGGGGGACAGGTCAACTGCAGCTTCATCCGCTCCTCGACGGCGGCGAACTGAACCTCACGCAGCGGCTCGGAACAGGAAAAGCGCGTCATCATCCCCGCCAGCTTGACCTTCGCCACCCGCTGGAGCGGCAGCGCGCGGGTCTGAGGCAGCAGCAGTTCCCGCACCTGGAACGGCTGGTGAGGATACGAGCAGCGGCCGAACAGGCGGATCACCCCCGGAGCGCCCACGATGGCGTAGCAGATCTCGATCCCCTCCTGCACGGCCAGGCGCTGGGCGCCCTCCAACAGGGCGCTCGAAGTGGGTAACCCCTCGATTTCGCTGCGGCGATGGCTCTCTGCCACGTGCAGCGCCTCGCCTTTGGCCGCCTTCACCCTCCGACCGTCCACCACCAGGTCGTACGGAATCAGGCAGTAGTGCCCCACCGCCTTACCCTCGTCCCGCACAAAAGCATGCAAGGTAGGCCCAAACGGACTCTGATTGAACAGCAGGCGGCAGTGGTCGACAGAGCCGTACTTCCCGTCGGTCACACCGTAAAGCGCTGCCACCTCGGCGAGACCAGCCTCGTCGAGCGGCCCTTTGACCAGGTCCAGTTCAGGCATCGAGGATCCTCCTCGCGCGTTCTCTCCACCAGCGGTTGATCTCGGCCAGCGAGGTGACCCAGCCGCCCTGCTCCAGGGCCGATCCGATCAACCCGTCGTACCACTCGGCTAGACCAGGGATCAGAGGAAACTGCTCCGGGTGCAGCAGCACGCCCGCGCACCCCTCCACCTGCCTTACCTCCCCCACCAGTTGGGAGCAAACCTTGTTCGCCATCGCCAGGTCCAGCTCCATCGCCGCCGGCGAGAACACCGCCACGTCCTGGATCACCAGGGGAACCTGCAGCAGGTCCAGGTCGGGCCAGAAGAACGGCAGCGAGGTGCCGGCCCGGAAGCCGAGGTGACGGTTGAAACCTAAGGTGCCGTCGACCACCAGCCCAGCCTCGGCCTGCAGACGCGGGGTGATGTCGATGTCGAAATGCAGCCAGTGCTGACGGGTAGTTCGGATCGGCAGACCAGAGTTGCGCTCCAAGGACTCGCGTTGAGCTTTGAGCATCCCCGGCTCGCGGGCCGACCAGTAGCTTCCGTGCAAGCCGACGTCGTGACCGCGCTCGGCCAGGTCGTGCATCATCGCCTTGATGGTGGTGTCCTGACCCTTGTAGCGACACGGATCCTCCGGCAGATAGACGCAGTCGAACTCTTCGGCCTTGCTCACCGGAAAGTCGGTGAAGAACCAGCTCGAAACGACCCTGTGGCGGGTCTCGATATCTAGAGCGACCTCCATGGTCGAGGCCACCTCGGGCACCTTCGGATAGCGCCCCTTGAGGTTGCGGAACCAGACCTGGCGCTTCAGGCGCGCCCGGTCCTTGGTAGCGCGCAGCACCTGCAGATACGTCTGCTCGTTCGAGACCTTATCGATGTCGTGCGACAGGTACATCGCGAACGGCTTCCCCTCGGGCCAGAGCGGCTCCAGGCGATGGCCCGCCTCGCGCAGCCGGGCCCGCTGCTCGGACAGCCAGTGGTCGACCTCGGCCACCCACAGCTTACCGCGATGGTAGTTGTCCGAAGCCGGAGCCTCCCACACCCGCCAGCCGTTGCGGTAGCCGGACTCTCGCTCTTCCTGGCGCAGGAAAAGACGAGCCAAATCCGGCGGCATAGCCGGCGGTTCGTCCAGCTTCACGCCCAGCCAGAGGCAGATCTGATTCTCGAGATATCCCATCGCCTCCCCTTGCGACCTCCCGGCCATCGACCCTGCCGCCAAAAGGTTGGGCCCTAGCGCAGGCTCACGTGCACGGACATTCCCGGCTCCAGGTGGAAGCGCCCTTCGGGCTGCTGGTCGAAAGTCAGCTTGACGGGCACCCTCTGCACCACTTTGACCCAGTTGCCGCTGGCGTTTTCCGGGGGCAGCAGGGCGAAGCGCGAGCCGGTTCCGGGCTGGATCGAGTCGACGTGAGCCGCGAACGTCTGGCCCGGATAGGCGTCGATCTCGACCGAGGCCGGCTGCTTCGGAGCCAGATAGCGAAGATCGGTCTCGCGGAAGTTGGCGATCACCCAGACCGACTCCGAGACCTCGGCCATGGCCGACTGGCCTGCCGCCACGAACGAGCCAGGCTCGACCAGGCGGCGCGATACTCGGCCGTCCATCGGCGCCACGATGCGAGTGTACGACAGGTCCAACTCCGCCTTCCTCAGGCTAGCTTTGGCCGCGGCCACTTCAGCCCGCGCGACCTCCTCTTCTAGCTGGGCGGCCTGCACTTGCAAGGGCGCCGAAAGAGCCGAGTCGACCTTACTGGCGTGGTCCTCGCGGGCGGCCGCGACCTCTCCCACATGAGCCTGAGATTCGGCCACCTGAGACTCGCTTTGCGCCAGCAGACCGTCGGCGGCCAGCATCGCCGCATGAGACTCGGCCACCCTGGAATCGCCCGCCGCGATCTTATCGCGAGCGGCCTGCAGGTTCGCTTCGGCGGCGCCGTAAGCGGCCTGGGCGTGGTCGAGCACTTCGTCGGGCGAGGCCTCGAGCTCGACCAGTTTGCGCGCTCTCTCCAGGTCCTGACGGCTCTTCTCGAGCTGCACCTCGGCCGAACGAGCCAGCGACTTCAGCTCGTTGAGAGCCAACGCCGCCGTCGTTTCCTGGGCCCGAGCCACTTCGACTCGGGCCCGGTTAGCGTCGCGAGCGCTCTGCGCCGTGCTCACCGGGGCTCTGGTGCTGTGGCTGCATCGGCCGAAACGCCGGTTCTTCTCCTGAGTTTTTGCCTCCATATGGCGGGGCGTTTCGTGTTATCTGGTATCAGCACTGCCGCCTCCCTTCATGGTAGCAACTTGAATGACTTCAATATTTGGTAGGGCCGGAAGGGAAACGAGGTTTTTGCTTTGAACCACCCGGGTGGTTCAAAGCAAAAACTATACTTAAACACAAGATATAGTGCTGGAAAAATACTCAACACACCGCATATCACGTTGTAATAGGATTCTCACCCTGATATAGTACTACTAACAGAACTCGCTCGGCCTCTCAACGATGCTCAATACGGTGGCGAGTCTTCTCTTTTCTGGGGGAAATCGGGACTTGGCGAAAAATAAGCCTGCGCTAACGCCAGCGCAGATGGTGAACCTCCTCGTAACACGGGGAATGATTGTTCCCGATAAGGCCCGAGCCGAAGAATTCCTAGAACGAGTCAATTATTATAAGCTGCGGGGCTACTTTATCCCGTTTGAGACCTACTGCCCAACACACGACCACCGTTTTCTGCAAAGAACTACATTCGAGGAAGTCCTCGCGCTCTATCGCTTTGATAGAAAACTACGGCTCCTCTTTTGCGACATGCTGGAACGGTTTGAGGTAGCTGTTCGAACCAAATGGGCCCAAGAGATCTCGCAGAAGCACGGTCCTGACGCCCACCTGCATCCCAGGTTTTTCATAGACGACGTCAAGCACACCGAGATGCTGGACAAGCTCGAAAAGGCGTATCAAGATAGCAAGGAGCAGTTTGCAACGCACTACCGCAATCGCTACAAATCGCTCCGCGTACCTCCAGTTTGGGTCAGCGCAGAGTTAATGAGCTTCGGCATGGTCTCTCATTGGCTTAAGGCTACCAGGACCAATTCAGTTCAGAACGCCGTGTCGAGTAGCTTCGGTTTTGAGCCTAAGTTTTTCCAGACGTTCGTGCACCAGGCAGTGGTCATCCGAAATAGATGCTCCCATCACTCACGCCTTTGGAACTGGGCAAGCCCCGTCCGTCTGCCCGCTATAAGAACGGGCAGCACCCAATTCGATGTTAGTCTCCTGAACTCCAGACCGGCCGATATCACGAAGGTCTACAACTTCGTCGCGATTCTTCTGTTTGTCGCGGATAGAGTAGCGCCTGGCCACAAGTGGGGAGGCAAACTGTACGACTTTCTCTGTGCGGAGCAG
The DNA here is from genome assembly GCA_023447635.1 of Vulcanimicrobiota bacterium. Lineage (GTDB taxonomy): Bacteria > Vulcanimicrobiota > Xenobia > Xenobiales > JADMJV01 > JAEXNA01. The sequence continues at coordinate 5,302 of JAEXNA010000245.1, forward strand.
ACAAGGCTCCCAAATATGGGGTTCCCTCGAGACTGGTACCGCGCATTCGGAAAGTCGACGCCGCCCCCGCCCTAAGTAATACTCGTCGAGGTAACGAGACGCGAGACTACTTGGCACTCTTCGAGGCTAAGACTGTTCGGGTCCAGGAGCGTCCAAGGATGAACTCGCGGCTCGTCAAATCGTCCGATATGACAGACGAAGAGACGTTACAAGTTCACCAGGAGAGAGTCGTGGCGGCGGTAGGTGTCCTGACAGGCCTCAACAACGTCTCGCCAGCGAACAGTACGAGCGCCGCCTTCCTGGCGCTTCAATTCGTCGGCAAGCAGAAAGCCCACACGGATAGCCTCCTTGCCCTTGGGGACTCGATGGACTGCCATCTAGTCCTGCGCACCATGATCGAGGGGTGGTCTCAGATCTGCTGGGTTTTCGAAGGCCTCGTTGACGGTGTTAATCAGTCTCAGATTGAAGCGATCATGCTCCGAGCTCAGACTCGCGCGGACCTGTGGAGGAACTCCTGGGGTGTATCGGCCTTCCGAGAGATGAGGCACCTGAAGCGCTCCGAACTTCCAAGGGAGGTCTGGGGTAAGTGGGGCGACTGGTTCGACGAGCACGGGGCCACTTACCTCAACAAGCCTGCGAAGAAAAGAAAGCCCGACCGAGACACGATCTGGGAAATCGCGAAACCCTTCGTACTCGAGTGGAACGACATGTCGATCAGGGCGACTCTCCCGAGCTTCTGTCGGGACGGAATGTACGACTGGGTTTACTCTCCGATGTCTCAATGGGCTCACTGGGACGCTCGAACCATCGCCCAAGCAAGCCAGCGGTCTCTCCTCGAGGGAGGCCGGATGTATCGTCTGACCACCAAGGAGTTGATCAAGATCTGGCGCATGGCCGCCAATCTGCTCTGCGACACCGGGAAGCTTACTGGGTATGTCTGCGGTCTACCAGAGGTTAATCAGAGGCTGGTTGAACTCGACCCCTAGCCAAAAGCTTGAGCGGGGCGAGGTAACGAGACCCGGGACGGGCTAAGTGTCATCGCACCAAACTCATAAGGAGCCATATGATGACAGACCAATCAAAGACTCGCGCAGTACCCCTGAAAGAATCCCTCGCGTTTAAGGTCATCGAATCGACTTGCCAGAAGCCGATCCCTCATGGACGCTTCGGTTTTCAGTTCCCACCGCGCGTAGGAGACTACATTCCATCCTCGGACGCTGGCGATACGCAGAGTCCAAGGATGTGGGAGGTAATAGCCATCATTCACGCCGTCTGCCGTCCTGGTGCTGGGAACGAGGCCAACACGAACTGCGGGGATGTCTACGTCCGGGACATAGGCCCAGCACAGGGCGTCCGCCGGAAGCTCGGGCGACCGATGGTGTAGTTCGTTACGCTCCAGATGCTCAGGAACTTGGGTCGTCTGCGGCGACCGCTGGAGAAGCCGGTCCGGGAAGCCAAAGAGGTTCAAATCCTCCGTACTCCGGAATGCGTCCGACTACCTCGTCAAGATCCTGTCCTGCAAGATCTGCCTGCAAACGAGTTATCGCACGGGCCTCAAGTGATCGCCTGATAAGACCGGTATAGGCCTGCTCCCAGGATTCACCGTGCTCTTCCTCTCGAGAACGTGGCCGGCTCAGATCGATGTCATTGGTCAGAACCTCTATATGATGGGCGAACTCGTGCAGAAGCGTCACGGCCGTTCGATTATAAGGAAGGGCGACTCGCCAGCGCCAAGCCTCCTCTGTCATCCTAGTCGGTAAAGAGCTATGGTCAAGATCGAGGTTGTCGAAAATGAGCGAGTCGACCCAAATGCAAGCAGTCGGCCGGAGACTTCGCTCTCTCGGAATGTACTGGCCGTGTCCATGGCCGGGCCAGTGGCAGATGGGAGCAAGCGCGGGGACGCTACCCGCTAGCCTCAGCTCGGGAACCTCCCAGGCCCCATTCATCTTCCTGCCAGAATGAAGCTCTGTCTCGGGGATGTCAGGGTGGAGGCCGGTCAGCTTGACATGTAGCGCCTTGAGGAGGCTCCACTCGCGGTCTATCTGCAGCAGCCTTTGTTCTTCACTCTCAAACGCATCAGCCCAGCGCGGTATATCCATCGGACAGGATTCAAAGAATCGAGGACATCCACCTGGTGTCGTCGCTGTCGGCATTATCCGGTCCAAGAAAAATTCTGAGAGGTCCAGACTGGGTCCATCCTTTTTGCTTGCTCTCCCTCGGAGACGACCCGGGATTAGTCAGCGATAATTCGCCGACCTATTCAGCGACACGCTACAAATGGCTTAACCATGGAGTTTACTCTTCTCTAGTCGCTGAATAGGGGAAAAGGCATACCTCAGAGAGCCCTGAGATAGAGTGCGCCGAAAGCGTTATGGACATCGGTGTCGCTGACTGTCGGCGAACTGGTCGCTGAATCGTCGCTGACTGCTTTCGGGTGACTTCGAGGTGATACCAGGCAGTCGAAAAGGCCACCCTGAGGTCGTACCACGGCGGAGAATCTCAAAGCAAACCCTTCCTTGGACTCCGCCTTCGGCAACCTACTCCAATAGCCGCTGGCGCGTCGCTGTCCTATTCGCTAGTCCTCTGCTTGGCCAGGCTGACCGGAGAGCCTCTCAGCGTGCCAGAGAGCAGACCGCGTGTTGAGCCAGACGGCGCGGCATGATATGATCCCGATGTTTTCCATCCCGGTGTTTCCAGTTTGAAGAGGTTGCCATGATCAAGAAGAGCTCTGACTTTATCATCTACAACGGTCGCGCGGTGGACGCCAGCGCTGCGACCGCTGGAAACGGAGCGGGAGCGGTTCCGCTAAGCGCCGGCTTGTGGCAGAAAGAAGCGCTGGAGACGGCGGGGATGTTCGGCCGCAACAGCGGCACTTTTAGCCCGGTTGGCGAACAGTTGACCCTGTTCCCGATGGAGCCGGTAAGCTCCGTAGGTGGAGCCGGAGCGGTGGGAGGCGTCCACGCCGAGGGCGAGCCCGGCCTGCCCCACTGGGACAACTTCAAGTTCTTTGCCAAGGACAGCCAGCGCCAGGTGGCGATCCCCGCCCCCCAGTACCGTCCCCAGACGGCGGGAGCCGGCCATGCCGCCGATGCCCACTCGGCCACCAACGGCGAGCTGATCAAAGATGGCGTCACCGAACTGAAAGAAGACCACTTTCCCGGCCGCGTCTCCTACACCGGCGGCGGCCTGTACCCCGGCGGCTCGAAAGACGACCCCAAGGTCGCCGAGCAGCACCGCGACGCCCCCAACTATCGCACCACGGACCACAACAAGCGGATCCACGGCGTGGGCCAGCCCACCAAGAAGGGGTTCCAGGACGTGCTCACCCACCTGGGCGCCAAAGACAAGCCGGTGGTCTGGACCAACAACCGGGCCGAAGCGGTGATCTACATCAACGGTCAGCCCCACAACCTGCGCGAGATGGCCTCTCGCGAAAACCTGGTTCTGAAAGAGGGCGCCACCGGCGAGGAGATCGAGGCGCTGGAAGACCAGCTCAAGCAGCGGCTGATCGCCCGCGGCAGCATCTCGATTTCGAAGGAGATCCCCGGCCAGCGCGACCCTGTTCGCGAGACCGTGCAGCTGACCGCCGATAACGTTCAGACCACCAAGGACGTGATCGAAGAGTTACGCCAGCCGCCTCACAGTTATCAGGTCGAGTACAAACGGATCCCCTTGCTTGACGAGAAGAGCCCGACGCCCGCCCAGATGGACGAAATGCGCAACTGGATGAACGAGGCGCAGAAGAAACACCCCGACCAGAACCTGGACTTCGTCTACAACTGCCACCAGGGTCGCGGCCGCACCACCACCGGCATGGTCACCGCCGGCATCACCCAGGAAGGCAAGACGTTCCAGATGGAGCTTCCTTTCGTGGGCCAGATCGGCGAAGGCTCGAAGTCGCGCACCGACCGCATCATCAACGACACCCAGCACATGCAGAACCTGCGTGAGACGGTGGACGAGATGAAAGGCAAGGCCGGAAAAGCAGCCAGCGACGCCGAGCGATTCCGCGAGCAGGCCGCCGCCGAGCAGGACCTGCAGAAGCAGAAAGAGCTTCAGGAGAAAGCCGCCCAGGCCCAGATGGAAAAGGAGAAGTACGACGGGCGCGCCCAGGACTTCACCAAGCGTTACGCCATGCTACAGAAGTACAGCGAGTACGTGGATAAGTACGGCTCCGGGGCCACTACGCCCAGCTTCGACGAGTGGATGGGTCAGACCGCGCAGGTGGCCGACCTGGATAAGAAGTGGGCATCGCTGAACACGCAGCTGGGCTTGCCCGCCCTTCCCGGAATGCCGCTGGCGCCCGGTCGGGACGCTAACGTCGCCTTCGCGTGACCGGCAACGAGAACGACCCCTCGGTCGATCTGATCCTTCAGTGGAGAGACTCCGACGCTCGGCGTGACAGCGCGAGCGACAGCATCGCTGTTGGCGACCCCGAAGAGTCCGAGGCCGGGGAGGCGTTGGCCGGGGGAGGTTCAGGGGGAGAGTTCGGCAGCCTGGAGTCGATCGCCGAGGACGCACCGCTAGAGCACGCCGAGGACGAAGACGATGAGTTCGAGTGGAGCGAAGAGCGCGAGCAAGCGCTGATGGATGCCCTGGACTCTGCCCCTGAAGGAACGCCGGCGCAGGTCCAGCAGCAGCTCGAAGCGATCGCCTCGGCCCTGGAAGCTAAAGAGCTGATCCCCGAAGCGGCGCGGCGGCTGCTGAGCGAAGTCGACGCCTACTTATTGGCTCAACTGCAGCGGGAGACCCGAAAGCGCCCGGTCGCCCATCCCGAATTCATGCAGGCGCGAGCCGAAAAGCTGAACGCTCTGGCCGCCTGGCAAGAGTGCGCGGGGGCGCTTCGCGCTTACGTCGAGACCGGCGAAGAGGTCCAGCTGAAGGTGGCCCGCTACGCCGGCGAACAGGCCTCCTCGTTCCTCTCGACATCCTGGGAGCTGCTTCTGGCGGCGGAACCGCTGGAAGACGAGGACTACGAGGATTTCGAAGATGACCTCGACGAGCCGGAAGACGAAGAAGAGTTGGACGAGGACGGCCCCCGGGAGTCTCACTGACGAGACCCCTCAAGGGCTCCAAATCGAAGGCGTCTACTCGTAGATCCAGGCCGCGTACTTCACCGGTTCGAGTTCCAGAATCACGGTGTGCCCCTTCTTCGCCTCTTCGACCAGAGGGGCGCCAAGCTTGTGGTCCAGGCTTCCGAGATACTTCTTCACGCTCTCCTCGACCACCCGCACGGTCCGCTCGTGCTCATCGACCACTCGGGCCTTCGCCCTGCCTCGAACCCCGTGAGTGACGTCAGGCCCCGAGTGGTCGATGGTGAAATAGACCCGCTCGTCTTCAGCGATCCGCTTGTCCTTGCGCGAGTCGCGCTCGACCGTGGTGACGATCCGGTCGTTCTCGAAGACGAACCAGACAGGAGCCACCACGGGCCAGCCCTGGCTGTCGTTGAAGCCCATACGTAACAGATAGGGCTTGCTGAGGATATCCCGCACCTCGGCTTCGCCGAGCAGGCGGGTGATAGAATCAGCTTTGATGATATTCATAGGATCAGTTTTCCGCCTCTCTGGGGTCAAGAAAACCCACACTCGGTCCGGCGCCCATCAGGCCGCTCAGCACCCTCGCGCTGTGGGCTCGTAGCCGTTCGGCTCCCTCGACGAGACTCGGCATCAGTTCGTGCCAGCCTCCGCTCTGAACCAGATGCGCCAGAGACTCTATCCGGTCGGCCATCTGGGCGGCGTTTCCATACTCCAACCAGGGCAGGGCCGCGCCGGCTCCCAGTGGCGTCACCAGCGGTCGCGGCAGCCCCTCGGCAAGCAGGGCCACGGAGGTCACCAGTTCATCTTCCTTCGGTCCGCGACTGGGAAGCTGGAGCGCCCCGTGACAGCCCGAAGCCAGGCTCACGAAGTCGGAGTAGCAGAGCCATGGGGCAACCCGCCACTCGAACATCGGGTCGCCGCGTAGCGAAAGCAGGCTTTCCTCGGTAGAGGCGTGAGGCAGATTCCCTCCAGCGACCACGAAAGTGACCTCGACGCCTCGCTCCCGCAGTAAGCGATGCGCCTCCAGTAGGGACTCCAGGTCTTTGCCCTGAGCGAAGAGCGGGCCAGGCAGGAAGAGCCTCAGCCTGTCGCGTCCCAGACTCTTCCAGGACACGCTCTCTTTCGAGCCTGCGCCCAGACTGTAGACCTGTCCCGACCACCGAGCAGTCAACTTTCGGGCCAGACGTGGCGCAAGAGTGAGCGCCTTGACCTTGCCCGACCAGAGCGCCCAGAAGATCGCGAGATAGACAGCCCCCAGGGGCCCCACCTGCGGAGCTCGGGGCGCGGGAAACTCCATCACGCGGTGCAGCAGAAACGCTGGGTTAGGGTGAAGCAAGGCGAGCAAGGTAAAGTGAACGGTATCGTCCCTGCAGGGAGAGAGGAGCAGAGCGGCACGAGACCGTTCGGAAAGCAATCGACGAGCCATCAGCAGCGCCCCACGCCAACGCGAAGCGGGAAGCCACACGGTCCGAGATAACCACTCCGGGCGAGCCGTCACTGTGTCGCGGTCGCGGTGCTCCTCATTCAGCCAAAGGGTCCAATCGTCACCGCTACGATCCAGTTGCTCTAACAGCGGTATCAAGACCTGGCCGTGGTAGGTCGAAGCTTCGACCAGTAAGAGTTCCCTCATCGGCTGAACCTTAATGGTACGGCAAACTGGCTCCTCTACTCTCGACAGCGGCTACAGCAAAGGTATGCCTTATCAGGATACGGGGGATGCCCGCTTTCCCCAGCCGCTCCTTCTAAGCTTTAGACATGAGACTCTCGATGATTGCGGCCCTCGCCGCCACGCTGTTTATCGCTTCCCCGACGCTGGCGCAGAAGGGCCCGTCGAGGCTCGACGGTGCCGTCCAAGGCACCCTCACCAACAAGGCTCAAGGGCAGGTTCAGGTCCAGTCGACCCGCAACGGTCAGGTGGTCAAGTTCGATGACGACTTCAAAGTCGACTATCGCAACGGCGCCGAGGTGCGGCACATCCATCGCAGCACCGGCCGGGTGACCAACCTGGGGCCGCTCAAGCAGAAAGAAGGCTCCCAGGTCTACTCGGTGCCGGCCAAGGTCAAGGTCAGCAACAGCGACTTTATCACGGTGTACAGCCCGAACTACGATGAGGATGTGGCGACCGTCGAGCTCCTCGAAGAGTAAGAGTAGCCCTGACTACTGAGTCCGGCCGGGCTCCGTAGGCGTCCCGAGCCCGATGAAGATCACCATGCCGTCACCGCCGGGACTGTCGAACTGGTTGGTGTTGAAGTTCGGCTTCCAGTTGTTCGACACCCAGATGTTCCCAGCCCGATCCGGGACCGCGGAAACCGAGCGCATCAGCGGCGTGTCGGAAGGCTGGTTCGTGCCGGCTTCGTTCAGCGGCGTCCCGTCGCTGAGCAGCACCGGCTCTCCCGCCGAGGGAAGAGTGAATCCTGTAGGGGGCGAGAGAGGGGTTCCCACCGGCTGACCGGAGGGAGAGCCCGGCCCGGCCAGGACGGAAACGGAGCCGTCTTCAAAGATATTGGGGATCCCGTTCTGAGGGCCAAAGTTGGCGACCCAAACGTCGCCGCCGTCGTCGATGCGAATCCCCCACGGACCGACGATCCCGCCGCCCTGGAAGGCTCCCGCCAGGGAGCCATCAGGCGCGATGCGGTAGACCGTGTCGTCGAGACCAGACGGCACCCAGGCGTAGCCGTCGCGGTCCACATCGAGCCCCTTGTTCACCTCGCCGATGTCGGTTCGCGAGAGCAGGACGAGTTGGTCGTCCTGCAGGCGCCAGTGCGTCACGCTGTCGGGCTCTTCGAGGGCGCAGGGTTCAGAAGGGGTAGGCAATCCGACACCGGCCGTCGTGGCCCAGACGGTTCCGTCCGGGGCCAGAGCCAGGCCAAAGGGGTGACAGCCGTACGGCGCGCTCACCGATCGTGCGGGGTCGCCGTCCAGGAACACCACCAGGCTGTTGTTGCCAACGTTGGCCGTCCAGACGTTGCCGTCTCGGTCGATCAGAATCCCCTGGACGCGGTCGGTGCCTCCGTCGTATCCGTTTTCCGGAGAGACCGGAGTGCCGTCGGGCAGATACTCCGAAACCGACCCCGTCCCCGTACCGCCCGGGCCGGGGTTCAGCCCGCCCCAGCCGAAGTTGCCAACCCAGATGTGCCCGTCGGCCGCGTTCCGAGTGATCCCGTAGCCGGCGCCCAGGACTCCGCCGCCGGTGACCGGCGAACGAGGCGTGCCGTTCGCTCCATCCGCCGGGCTGCCGTCCGGCTTGAGTACGACCACATTGGTGGTAGAAACGACGTCGTACTGTACCGTATTGTTGTTGATCCAGGCGTAGCCACGGTCGTCGAACACCGTGTTGGCGGCTCCGCCGAACGGCATGGCCGCACTCCCCGTATTGTTGACCTTGACGGCCAGGGTCCAGGCGTCAGGCGCCTCGGCAAGTTCCGGAAGGTAAGCATCCGAGCGATGAGTGAACTCATAGATAGCGTCGACCTCGGTGGCGGGATGGCGCGCCAGACTGACTAACGCCTCGAGCGTCGACGAGGGCTCTCCTTCGGGAGTCGTCGTGAGATCCAGCAACACCTCGGTCGCCTCGGGATCCTCGACGCAGGCCGCCAGGGCGTTAGCAAGGTTGCGGGTCGAACGCAAACTGTTGGTCTGGTCGGCGTTCGGTGAGGACAGGAGTACCTGCGACGACTGACCCGTGCGGGGATCGACCAGGTTGGCGCTCATCCCGGCCGCGATGCGAAACGGCAGGATCCCGGAGGGGCGCTGCTCCGGCTCTAACAGCCGACAGGCCGCGTAGGCGCTCCCAACGGTGGTCAGTTCGTTGAGAGTGACCGAGCCTGGCAGAGCTTCGCCTATGATGGTTATGAAGGTGACTCGATCGCCCAGGTCGGCCGTCGCATAGTAGACGCCACTCGAGGCGGCCCCAGAGAGTTGGGCGCTGAACTTGCCGTCGGCCTGGCTTACCGCCTGCCCCAGCAAAGTGGCCGAGCCGTCGCCCACGACCTGGTACACACTCACCCGCGCTTCGGCCAGACCGCGCACGCCAGAGGCTCCGCCCGTCTGCACCACTCCGTTCAGAACCGCGGCCGGAGCGGGAGCGGAGGCGGAAGTGAAGACGTAGTCCCGCTGGGAGTTAGCACACCCCCCGACCATAAGGACGCCTACGATGCCAAGTTTAAGAAGGGTGCGACGGTACTGCATTTCATTTCTCCAGGTTGAGATTTTCAGAGATTCTCAGCCTCAATGACCGCTCCTTCTCGGACCTATGACTCCCCAAAAAAGAAACAGACCTCCCGGAAGAGTTCCGAGAGGCCTGTTTCGCGACGGGTTGACGTCGGGAGAAGGGTGGGGACTAGAAGCCCATTCCGCCCATTCCACCCATACCGCCCATGCCGCCCATTCCACCCATGCCGCCCATATCAGGCATGCCGCCGCCAGCGCCGCCATCCTTCTCGGGCTTGTCGGTGACCATGGTTTCGGTGGTCAGGACCATACCGGCAATGGAGGCCGCGTTCTGCAGAGCCGAACGGGTAACCTTAACGGGGTCGACGATACCAGCGGCAACCATGTCGACGTACTTGTCGTTGAGGGCGTCGTAGCCTTCACCGGGCTTGAGACCCTTGACCTTCTCGACGATCACAGCGCCTTCTTGACCGGCGTTGTTGGCGATCTGCTTGAGCGGCTCGACCAGAGCGGCGCGGACGATGTCCACACCGACCTGCTCGTCAGCGGAAAGACCCTTGACGTTCTCGAGAGCCGGCAGAGCGTTGATGAAAGCGGTACCGCCGCCAGCGACGATGCCTTCTTCTACCGCAGCGCGGGTGGCCGAGAGGGCGTCTTCGATGCGGTGCTTCTTCTCTTTGAGCTCGGTCTCGGTCGCAGCGCCGACGCGGATCAGAGCCACGCCGCCGACCAGCTTGGCCAGACGCTCTTGCAGCTTCTCGCGCTCGTAGTCGGAATCGGTGTCTTCGATCTGACGCTTGATGGTGTCGATGCGGCCCTTGATGGCGTCATCGGCTCCGGCGCCTTCCACGATGGTGGTCTCTTCCTTGGTGACCTTCACCTTGGCAGCGCGACCCAGCATGTCCAGGCCAACCTTGTCGAGCTTGAGACCAAGCTCTTCCGAGATGACCTGACCGCCGGTCAGGATGGCGATGTCTTTGAGCATCTCCTTGCGACGGTCGCCAAAGCCGGGAGCCTTGACGGCGACCGTGGTCATGGTGCCGCGCAGCTTGTTGACGACCAGGGTGGCCAGAGCTTCGCCTTCGAGGTCTTCAGCGATGATCATCAGGGGACGCTGGGTCTGAACGACCTTCTCCAGCAGGGGAAGGATGTCGGCGATGGCGCTGATCTTCTTCTCGACGAGCAGGATGAGCGGCTCGCTGAGGATCGCTTCCATGCGCTCGGAATCGGTCACGAAGTAAGGCGAGATGTAGCCCTTATCGAACTGCATACCTTCGACGTGCTCGAGTTCGGTGGCCATGGTCTTGGACTCTTCCACCGTGATGACGCCGTCTTTGCCGACCTTGTCGATGGCGTCCGAGAGCAGCTTGCCGATCTCTTCGTCGTTGTTCGCCGAAATGGCGGCAACCTGAGCGATGGCGTCAGCCTTCTCGACGGGCTTGGCCTGCTTCTTGATCTCTTCGACGATGGCGATGACGGCCTTGTCGATGCCGCGCTTGACGAACATCGGGTTAGCGCCGGCGGTCACGTTACGCAGACCGTGCTTGATCAGGCTCTGAGCCAGGACGGTGGCGGTGGTGGTTCCGTCACCGGCCACATCATTAGTTTTTGACGCGACTTCGCGAACGAGCTGAGCGCCCATGTTCTCGAAGGGGTCTTCGACTTCGATCTCCTTGGCAACGGTCACGCCGTCCTTGGTGATGGTGGGCGAGCCGAACTTCTTGTCGATCACCACGTTACGACCGCGGGGTCCGAGGGTCACCTTCACGGCGTTGGCCAGGATGTCGGTGCCGCGCTCGAGAGCTTTGCGGGCGTTCATGTCATATTTAAGAATCTTTGCAGCCATTTCTACAGTCCTTTTCGTCTTATTCTGGGATTGAGGAGAGGGTCAGAGCGAAGCGCTTGGCTTAGCTTTCGAACACGCCAAGAAGCTCGCGCTCTTGCATGATCAGGTACTTCTCGCCCTCGATCTTTACTTCGGTGCCGGCATACTTGCCGTACAGCACCTTGTCTCCCACCTTGACTTCGAGGGGGATGACCTTGCCGTTGTCGAGGACTTTGCCCGTGCCGACAGCGGCGATCTGGCCGATCATCGGCTTCTCCTGAGCGGAATCCGGCAGATAGATGCCGCCAGCGGTCTTTTCTTCGCTGGGCAGGGCTTCTACCACGATGCGATCGCCGAGCGGTTTGAGAATCGCGGTTTTGGTCGCCATAGGGAACCTCCAAAAAAACTTGCTTTGTCGAGCAAGGCCACGCCGTGGGCCCCTGCTCGACTCCCTTTCTACCCCGCGCCTGATTGGCGTCAAACAAGCGAGGCGTTAGAGTTCTGTTAGAAGGGGCAGTGTTTTGGAAGCGGCGAGAACGGCGAGCTTAGAACCCTACCGGGGCCGAAGCGGTCTCGTCGTCTTCGAGGCCGGGCGGCACGTCGCGTCGCTCTTTGATATCGCGCAGGATGCGTATCAGGGAGGAGCGGCGATGGTCTTTGCCCTCGTGGTCGTACATCACCACACGGAAACCGTAGTGGACTCGGAACGAGTTCCAGGTCCCGGACGGCTCGGCCGTGGGGGCGATGGGAAAGTCGAAGTGGCCGACCAGCGGCAGCGACAGGTCCGGGTCGATTTCGACGTCCTTGATATCCAGCCAGAGCACTTCGCGGTGAGTGTAAAACTTGTCGGTCGACTCGACGATGGCGGCCAGGCGAAAAGAGAGACTCCGAGGCATCGGGGCGTCTTCGTGCTTCTTTTCGAGCAGCAGCGTCCCCGAGAGCGAGTCGCCGGTCACCACGATGGTCTGATCCAACCGGGCCACCAGGCGCAGGTCAGGATGGTCGACCTCGAGTTCCAACGGCACGGCCTGCAACTCTTCCCGGGTGGAAGGCAGGATGGTCACGTGCATCCGCTGGATCTGGTTACGTTTCCAGAAGCCGCGCTTGACCAAGGCTTTGACGGCGTACTCGCAACGTACGTCGCGACTCGCGTAGGTCGGCGGCGCCTCTGGAGGAACGATGAACCGGAACTCACGTCGCTGATGCGCTTGCGGTCCATCCGTGCTGAGCGTGACCTTCTCGTCCACCACGGGCAGGATGTAGCGGCGAGCGATGTCGTTGGCGCCCAGCGTCTCTTCACCGAAGAAAACAACTTCGACCGACTCGACGTCAGGGTCGTCGATAGTCACCCAGCCCAGCAGTTCATCGCCCGGTTGAAGGACCTGGCGGTCCAGCTCGATCTCGAATTTCATGCGCGCGTGAACCTCGGGGAAAAGTTAACCCGTGGCTTCCTTGCCCACCACGGAAATCCCTCGACGGCGAGCCAGGAACGGATTGGCGCCGCGCAGCGGCCCGGCCGTGCGCAGCTTCAGCAGTTCGCGCGCCGCGTGGTCGGGCGAGGGGATTTCGGACCAACGACTCTCCCCCGCCAGCCAGGCAAAGTAGAAGTTCTTCTCTCGCATCGTCAGACTCGAGGTTTCCCAGATACGCCGCGTGAACCGGCCCTGTAGCGCCGGCGGTACCCAATGGTTCGCTGCCATGGAGCAGAGAAAACGAGCCGGCTCGTCGCGCAAGAAAGCGACCTCTTCGAGAATGGTCAGAAGTTCTGGCCAGCTCACCGGATCAAAGGCCGAAGCGTTGACCCGCACCGCGAACTGAACGAACTGGTCCATCTCCTTGTCCTCTTCGAAATGACCGCCCCGCTGCAGCAACGGGGCCACCAGCAGACCCCCGATCGACGGCTGCAAAAGCGAGGTGCAAGCCAGGTAGACCGAAGCTTCTTCGACCTGATTACTTACCAGCAAACGGCGCAAGAATCGGTCGACGAAGACTTCGTCGCGCAGAAGCGACCAGTCCAGGGTGTCCGCACCCCACTCTTCGAGCAGGCTGAGAAACAAGGAACAGAGACTCGGTTGACTACGGAACAGGTCCATTTTGAAAGATATTCCCCCTCGGAACCCGCTTCCTGGTCGCAGTGAAAATTTTTCCCTTATGCCCTTTCCAGAGGGGAGCCTCCCCCGGCCAGGAACCTCGGGGGGTGAAAGTGATGAGCCTGACCACCTCGCTGGCCGAACTGCGAAGCCTGGTACCCACGCTACGCGCGCTCTATTTCAGCGGCGTGGTCGATGGCCTGAGCATCGTGCGTGAGGATGCCGAAAGCGCTCTCAATTCCAACCCCTGGGTCCATCGACGGCTAAGCGAGTACGCCAGCGCCCCCGCCGACGTCCCGATGGACCCTCAGTCCCTGGTCGCCGCCGCGCGTCGCGCCGTCCTGGAAGAGCAGCCGGATGTCGTGCTGCTGCCGGTCGGCTCGAACCTGCTGCCTGCCCTAGAGCCGACCCTGGGCGAGGCCGGCATCGGACACTTCACCGTCGCCGACCTGGGGACACCGTCCCTTCCGCGCCTGCTCGACGAACTGACCAATCGTAAACTGGTCAGCCAGCCGCGACCTTCCAAGGGGGTGGACCCTAGAGCGCTCTTCGAGCCCCACTGGAACCGACTCGAGGCGACCCTGGGCGCCGTCCAAGGGCCCTGCCTGCTGCTGGGCGAGCGGGCGTTGGTCGAAGAGTGTCGACGCCGTTTCCCCGCCGTCGACTTTCACCCCCAACCGGAACTCGACCGTTACGAGAACGGGCTCTCGCTCCTTCAGTTGACGCTGGCCGAGTCGACCGAAGCGTCCCTATCCTTACTGCAACGGCATTGCCAGAAGGCCCTGGTCCTGGAACCGGTCAACACGGCCGTGTCCGGGGGGCGCTATACGCTGCGCTACGGCGACTACGATAACGAGTTCGCCTTTCGGCCCGCCGAACGAGATCTCAAGGAGAGCCTCAGCGCTCCTCATCGAGCTGAAGTCTGGGGCAGCCGAAGCGGGCGGGCGGGCACCCTTCCCCTGCCTCATCCCGACGGCCAGCAGCCGTTCTTTGCCCTGACCCTGGGCGAGACACCCGGAGAGTGGACCGAGCGCTATCGACTGCCGACGGGCAAGGCGCTCAAAATCGTCTTCGCCGACTCCGGCAACGTCGCCGGTTCGGTGCTGCACCACGCCTGCGCCATCAACCGGTTTACCGACTCACAGGCCTGGGCGGTGGCGCTGGACCCTCACCCCCTGATCGGTCCGAAGCAGAGCGACGCGCGCACCTTCTTTCTCCGTGGAATGGGGCCCCAGCCGACCCCGGAACTCGCCAAGGTTCTCGAGGAGGCCGACTGTTTTGTCTTCTTCGAGGACGACGACGAACATTCGTCCGCCTGGCCTTTCCCGCTGCAGCGCTACACCGAAGGCAAGGCCGTGCTTCACCTTTATATCGGGTACCGCGTCCACAACCGGTCGACTCGCCTGCAGAGACCAGGCCGAACCATCTTGACCCCCCTTCCGCACCTTCTGAAGATGTACCCTCAGGCCGCGTTCTACGCGGGTTTTCCGCCGAACTCGCTGATGGATATCCCCCTCGACCCTCCCCTTTCCCAGCAAGACGGAGTCTGCCGTATCCTGCACACGCCCAGCGTCCCCCACTGGACGACGGCACGTTACATGTATCACAAGGATACGGAGACGTTTTTGAGCTGCGCCCGAGGGCTGAAGAAGCGGTTCGGCTCGCGAGTCGAAATCCACCAGGCCGGCGGCTGGTCCCAGTCGGAAGTGCTGAAGGCCCGTCAGGCTTGCGATATCACTTTCAATCAGCTGCGCGGCTTCCACGGCCTCTCCGGCGATGAGGCGATGCTGCTCGAGCGGCCCTGCGTTCAGGCTTTCGACCGCTGCAACATCAACCGCCACCGGGAGTATTGGGGGCTCGAGGCCGAGTTCCCCTGGGTCACGGCCCGTCGAGACTCGCTGGAATCGACCCTGGCCGAGTTAGTCGAGCAGCCCGAGCAACGCACCGAGATCGGACGCCGTTCCCGCCTCTTCATGCTGAAATATTTCAGTCCCCAGAAGGGAATCTTGCCCCTTCTGTACCACTGTTACCAAGCAGTGTCCCATGGTACGAAGGATACATAACAGATGAGTGGCGAGGCCAACGGCAAGAGCGCCCGGGTACCCGTGAAGGTAGCCGTGGTACCGTGCGCGGGCTTAGGGACCCGCATGCTTCCCTTAACCCGGGTCGTCCCCAAAGAGTTGCTGCCGCTGGGGCCCAAGCCGCTGATCGAGCACGCTATGAGCGAGCTGGGCGAGGCCGGCATCGAGAAGGTGATCATCGTCGTCCGCAAGGGCAAAGAGATGCTTCATCGCCACCTGATGGAGCCGTACCCCTTCCCCGAGCGCGCCCACGTCCCCAAGCCGGTTCCGAAGAGCATCACCTGCCACTTCGTGGAACAAGACGACCCACGCGGCCTGGGCGACGCCTTGAAGATGGCTTTACCCTTGCTCGAAGGGCAGCCGTTCGTGATGCTCTTGCCCGACCAGATGCTGATGGGCACCCCCGGCGCCACTTCGCAGCTGGTGCGCGCCTACACCGGCCAGGACTCGCTCTCGTCCCTGGTCCACGTCCCCAAGACGGAGACCGAATACTTCGAAGGCTCCCGAGGCGTCGTCGTCGAGGGCGAGGGCCCTTGTTTCCGACTGGTCGACCTGCTGGGCGAGACCGGCGTTCCTGGACTCTCGGACGGACGCTATTCTGTCCGCGGTTTCGGACGGACCATCTTTCAGCCCGCCTTCCTCGAGGGGATCGAAGATGAATCCGACGAGCACGAGTTCTCTCTAGCCTTCACCAAATACATCTCCTCGGGCCGACACGACACCCTGCTGCTCGAAGGCCGCCCGATAGATGTCGGCACCCGAGTGTCCTACCAGTACTTCTGGAAAATCTGGGAATCGATCCTCACCGGTTCCGTTTAGCTCCATGTCCCGCCTGGTCGTTCTCCAGCCTTCCTTTTTGCCATGGCTCGGCCATCTCGACCAGTACGACTGGGCTGAGACCTTCGTTCTCTACGACGACACCCAGTACGACAAGAACGGCTGGCGCAACCGAAACCGAATCCTATCTCCGAACGGAGTGACCTGGCTGACCGTGCCGGTCAAGACCAAAGGGCAAGAGAAGCCCCTGAACAGTGAAGTCGAAGTCGACAACCGTACGCCCTGGCGCAAGAAGATGCTGGCCACGATCGCTCAAAGCTATTCGAAGACGCCCTACTTCAAGACGTACTTCCCGGGCCTGGAAGCCGCCCTCTCCGAACCCCACGACCGCCTGGTCGACCTGAATCTGGCGACCTTCCGCTGGCTGACCGAGTCGCTCGACATGCCCTGGAAGGTCGTACGATCTTCTCAACTGGGGGTAGATGGAAGGAAGACGGAAAGACTTGTCGCACTGTGCCAAAAATTCAAGGCCACCGAGTACCTGACCGGAGACGCAGCCAGGGATTATCTGGAGGAAGATCGCTTCCAAGAGATCGGCGTCACGGTGAAATGGCACAACTACGAGCATCCGGTCTACGAGCAAGGCCGGGGCGAGTTCGTGCCGTACCTCTCGGTGGTCGATCTGCTTTTCCGGCAGGGGCCACGTAGTCGTGAGATCCTGCGTCGAAGCTGAAAGACAAAAAGAGGTAATTTTAGGATGAAAACGATCCTGGTGACCGGCGGCGCCGGCTTTATCGGCAGCAATTTTGTTCGCTATATCTTGGACAACTACCCTACCTACAGGGTGGTGGTTCTCGATATTCTGACCTATGCGGGCAACACCGACAATCTGCCCAAGGACATGCTGGCCCAGCAGTCGCAGCCCGACGCTCGTCTGACCTTCTGGTACGGCAACGTCTGTAACGCCGACCTGGTAAGCACGCTGATGGGCGATGTCGATACGGTCGTCCACTTCGCCGCCGAAAGTCACGTAACCCGGTCGATCTACGACAACAAGGTCTTCTTCGAAACCGACGTCATGGGCACCCAGGTTATCGCCAACTCGGTCCTCAACCACAAAAACGTCGAGCGCTTCATCCACATCTCGACCTCCGAGGTGTACGGAACCGCCGAAGGCGAGCAGATGGACGAAGAGCACATCCTGAATCCGATGAGCCCTTACGCTTCGGCCAAATGCGGCGCGGACCGTCTGGTGTACTCCTACTGGGCGACCTACGACATCCCCGCCGTGATCATCCGCCCCTTCAACAACTACGGCCCACACCAGCACCTGGAAAAAGCGGTCCCTCGCTTCATCACCTCGGCCCTGCTGGGCGAGCCCATGACGGTTCACGGGCAGGGCCAGGCCGAGCGCGACTGGCTGTACGTGGGCGACCACTGCGAAGCGCTGGACAAGGCGCTGCACACCGACATCAACAGGATCAAGGGCCAGGTCATCAACCTGGGCACCGGACTCTCGACCTCGGTGGGCGATATCGCCAAGAAGGTCAAAGCGTTGACCAACGCCTCGTCCGAGATCGTCTTCGTCGGCGACCGCCCCGGCCAGGTCGTTCGTCACACCTCCAGCACCCAGAAGGCCAAAGACCTGCTGGACTGGACCGCCTCGACCTCCTTCGACGAGGGCCTGGTCAAGACCATCCAGTGGTACAAAGACAACCCGAAATGGTGGGAGAAATCGCTCTGGCTTCGTCAGGTGCCGATCCGCACCGCAGCCGGCAAAGTCGAGTTCCACTAAGCCGCCATGGTCGCCAAAGCTCCCACCGTACGTGAGAACTTCCTTCCCTTCTACCGCGCCTATCTCGACGACGTGGAGAAGGCGGAGGTCATGGACAGCCTGGACTCTGGCTGGCTGACCACCGGCCCGAAGACCAAGAAGTTCGAAGCCGATTTCGCCGCCTACACCGGACAGGCCCACGCGGTCGCCATGAACTCGTGCACCGCAGCGCTGCACGTCTCGATGGTCGCGGCCGGACTCAAAGACGGCGACGAGGTGATCACGCCCAGCATGACCTTCCCGTCGGCCGTCAACGAGATGGTCCACGAACGGATCAAGCCGGTCCTCATCGATATCGAGCCCGACACCCTGAACATGGATGTCGATCTGGTCGAAGGGCTGATCACCGAGCGCACCAGGGCGATCATTCCGATCCACTTCTCCGGCCACCCGGTCGAGCAGGACAAACTGCGCGCCATCGCCGACAAGCACAACCTGCTGGTCCTGGGTGACGCCGCCCACGCCACCGAGTCGCGTTTTCGCGGGAAGCACGTTTCGGAGTGGGAAGACGCGACCTCTTACTCGTTCTACGCGACCAAAAACCTGTCCACCGGCGAAGGCGGAATGCTGACCACCAACAGCGACGCCATCGCCGACCAGTCGCGCTTGCTTTCGCTGCACGGGATGAGTCGCGACGCCTGGAAGCGCTACACCGAAGCGGGCTATAAGCACTGGGATATCGTGACGCCGGGCTACAAATACAACATGCCCGACCTGATGGGCGCCCTGGGTATCCATCAGCTTCGCAAACTGCCCGAGTTCACCGTCAAGCGCAAAGAGCTGACCGAGTACTACGACGCGGCCTTCGCCGACCTGTCGGACTATCTGACCCCGCTCAAGGTGCGCGACCACGTCGAATCGGCCTATCACCTGTACGTTCTTCAGATCAAGAGCGAGAACCTGACCATCGACCGCGATGGAATGCTCGACGCCTACCAGCAGCACAAGATCGGGATCGGCGTTCACTTCCGAGCCCTTCATCTGCACCCCTGGTACCAGGAAAACATGGGCTTCCAGCGCGGGATGTATCCCAAGACCGAGTACGCCAGCGACCGCGTGGTTTCGCTGCCGCTTTTCACGGCGCTGTCCCGGGCCGACCAGGATTACATCATCGAGGTCACCCGGCACCTGATCTTGAGCCATCGGAAGTAGCCGGTGGACCCCACCGAGCGCGAACCGTTCGGCCGCCGCCTTGGCTTACGGCTTCACCACCTTCCCCGTTCGACGGGGGAGGGGTGGGACTGGGACCTCGACCGAGGGTTTCACCTCGAGGTGCTCTCCGAGTCGCTTTTCGAACTGAACCTGCGCCCCCGCGGCCAAGATGCGGGGGCGTTGCCGATCCCGCACAGCACCCTGCCCCCTGGCGTGACCCGAATTTTGCTCTGGCAGAAAGCTGCCGGGGACGAGGGGTGGTCCGAATTTTCGACCCTGCTCCGATCCGGCGACGGGTGGCGAGCGGGGCTCGTGCTCAGTCGCTGGTCCGAGCGCCCCTGGCTTCCGTTCTGCTGGCGCCATCGACGCCTCTGGAGCGAACTGCGCTGCCCCGTGGTGCAGCTCTATCAGGACACCCCGGCGGCCTCGTTCTTCACCGTGGAAAAGAACCTGTTCTGCCTGGGACGCGTGGGCCGGCGCCTCGAGCGCTACTCGCGCTGGAGAAGCCTGCTCCCCTAGCCTTTTCCGCTACCTGACGCTTTCGCCCCGCCCCTGGCGCCTTAGCCCTGTCCGAAGCCGTCGGGCTCGGTCTCGCTGCGACACGACCGCTCGACCGGGGCGCTGGCCGGCTGAGGCGAAAAGCGAGCCAGCAGCGGCTTGATGACGCGACGGCTGATGGCGCTGGCCAGCAACAAACCCGAAGCGATACCGACCGCCGTCAAGGCCGCTCCGATCGCCGTCTGAGCCCCGCTGATCTCTTTGCCGTCGACCAAATAGGTGGTCGCGCGATAGGCCACGCTTCCCGGCACCAGCGGGATAACCCCGGGGATAGAAAGCACGGGCGACGGCACCTTCAAGCGCCGAGCTAGCAGTTCGGCCAGGATGGCCACGGCGAAGGAGGCGGCGAAAGCGGCCTCCTGGGGGTGCGCTCCGATGCGAAGAAGAGAAGAGTTCACCATCGAACCCGCCACCCCGATCACCGAGGCCAGGACCAGCGACTGACGCGGCATATTCAGCAGCACGCCAACTGAAAGAGAGGCCAGAAAAATCAGAAAAAACTTGTCCGTCATACCTGGCTTACCAGCCCCAGACGGATCGAGAAGCCCAGGCAGGCCAACACGCCGCTGGCCATCCCCAGCGTGATTAACATCGCCTCAGCGGCTCTGGCCACGCCGGCGACCAGTTCGCCCGCCATCAGATCCCTCACGGCCGACACGATAGCCAGTCCCGGCATCCGGTGCAACAGCGAGCCGACCACGATCGCCTCGGTGTTGAGACCGCTAAAGACCGCTCCGGCCACTCCCATCGTGGTGCTCAGGAACGCCAGTGAGAACAAGCCGAGAAAGGAAGGAAACTCGCTGCTCATCAAGTCCAGCAGAAATCGGCCCAGCAAGCCCGCAGACACCGCGACCAGCGCCTCCCTCCACCCTCCCCCCACCGACAGGGTGAAGCTGGCGCAGACCACGATGGTTGCCATCAGCTGGGCGGTCTGGGAATAGTTCGGCGGGGCCTTCCGCACCGCCCTGACCTGGTCTCGAAACATGGCGATGTTCGGGGAGGCGTCGTGAAGCTGGCGCGATAGCCGATTCAGCTGCGCCACCTTATCCAGGTTGATGACGCGCTCGCGAATACGCGCGACCCGCGTGATCACTTCGCCGTTCCCGAAAGTGACCGTGATGCCTGTCGGGGTCACGATGGTCTCGACCGAGAACCCCATCGACTCGCCGGCCAGGCGAATGCTCTCTTCGACCCGACTGGTCTCGGCGCCATTTTCTAACAACCCCGAGCCGAGCTCGATACAGAGCGCGGCCCCTTCCCCCAACTCTTTTCTAGTCCAACGACCCATGATATCCCAATTCCGAAGTTGGCGACCGTCTTGCCACGGTGACATCGCCGTCAATAGCGCGATAGTTGGCTTTTCACCCTGAAAAAACCCTGAAAAAGAAAGGTTGCCGATGGGCAGACGCCAATTCGCCAGCCATGAACGTTGTCTCCCTGCATCTTCCCAGCCTGCGCGCCCCTCAAAGAGCAGGCTCGGCGCCCCCTGCCAGCGTGGCCGACCTGTACACGGAGGTAGAAGACCTGCTGGTCTACGTCCACGGGCAAAGCGTCGCCCGAAGCACGCTGCAGCAAGATTCTAGCTTGCTAAAGTTTCGCCTCATGGCTTTAGTCGACCAGATCGAAGGAGCGCTAAGCCCTGCCACCGCCCGAGACCTGACCCTGGCGGCGCTCTCGGGCGGAATGTTCAGTGGGGCACTCGACGGCATCCTGCTGTTTGCCCACCAGCACCGCGTAGCGCAGCCCCAGGACCGCAGCCTGCATCCTGAGCTAGAAAAACCCTCGCGCCTGCTCTGGGAGAACCTGCACCGCGTGCTGGAGGTGGCCGAAGCGAACTGGAGCCAGGCTCACGTGGACGATCTGCAACTGCTGTCCGGCTACGGCAAGCACGAAAACCGCCGCTCGCTGGAAGAAGGCGAAGCGATGGAGCAGCGGACGCGCGCTGACCGAACCGGGTTCCAGTCGTTCCTGCTGGCCTCTTTCAAAGGCGGCTACGCTATGGGTGCCGTCGACGCGGCCGTCATGTTCGTGGGCGGAGAGCGTCCGGGCGCCCCGCCCTCGACCTAGACCGGCGCTACTCGCGGCCCTTCCAGATCCCCTCGGCCCGAGGGTTCTTCCAACTCCAGCCGTTGGCGTCGCCGCGCATGTAGTTGGCCATGAAGTGCCAGTCGATACGCCAACCTTCGCCCGGCTCCTGAATCCGCATGTAGAACGGGGGGATCGCCTTGTCGTCCGGCGTCAGGATGGCCCGTTTGGCGTTGACCTTCTCGGTGCTGAACTTCAGCCCCGAGAGACGCTCGTAGGTACCGCGAAGCATGTCCGCCGAACGACCTTCCGTGAAGGCGGGGGTCGCAGCCAGAAACTCTCGCGAACTTTTGGTGTAGCAAGCGTCGGCGGCAGCAAAGTCGCCCGCCTTGCAGGCTTCCAGATAGGTCTGCAGGGTCGCCTCCGGCGAGGAGTAGTCAGGAGCGGCCCAGGCCGGGGTAGCCAGGAGCAGGGCCGAGACAAGAACGAGAAGCTGTGAGAGTCTGCGCATAGGCCAGGACCCTTTGCCTCTCCGCTGCCCGGACCTGCCGGAGAGGCGACTCGCAAGGCACCGTCCTCTGTCCCCAGGACCTGGCCCAAGCCCCCAGATACGACACCTGATCCTGATCAGAACCACCCGAAGGAAGCCGGCCTAGAATAGAGCCGTGGACACCCTGACCTCTCCCCTGCTGTTCTGGACTCTGCTGACCGGCCTGCTCAGCGCCCTGGCCACGGGACTGGGCGCCCTGCCCGTAGCGCTGATGGGCGGTCTTTCCCCACGCGGCCGCGGGCTGGCCAGCGCGGGCGCCGCAGGCATGATGCTGGCCGCTTCGGTCTTCTCGCTGGCCCAGAAGGGGTTAGAGGTGGGACCGCTCCCCACCATCGCGGGTCTGCTCCTGGGCTGCCTCTTCGTCTTTGCTCTAGAGAACGCCCTGGAATCCCGCCGAACCTCGACCCCCGAGGGGATCGGACGCAAGAGTTGGCTGCTCTTGCTGGTGATGTTTATCCACTCGTTCCCCGAAGGGATGGCGATCGGCATCGGGTTTGCCACCGGCGACTTTGGCTTCGGCCTGGTGATGGCTCTCGCTATCTCCATCCATAACATCCCCGAGGGAGTGGCGATCTCTCTTCCGCTGCGGGCCGAGGGGGCCGGCCTGGGACGTTGCGCCCTGGCCTCGATCTTATCCAGCGTTCCGCAGCCGCTGGCCGCCGTCCCGGCGCTCTGGCTGACCTCGACCTTCCTGACCCTGCTTCCCTGGGGGCTGGGATTTGCCGGGGGAGCCATGATCTTCGTCGCCTGCTCGGAGCTGATCCCCGACGCCGTCGAAGAAGCCGGGCGGGCCTGGGCCGGGCTAGGAGTAGGGATCGGATTGGTGGGTATGATGTTGAGCAGCCTGCTGCTCGAAACGATGTTCTGACGGCGCTCCCTTAGGGGGTCGTGGAGGGGGGGACCTCACCGAGCAAAACACTTTGACAGGCTAGGCGGTTTGTCCAAAAGTTATGCACCCTGTCCTGTTCGAGCCCTTCGGGTTCAAGATCTACAGCTACTCGTTCATTCTGATCCTGAGCTTTGTCTGCTCGGTCGCCCTGGCGCTCTACCTGGCGCGTCGACGCGGCCCTACCAACTCGGACTACGTCCAGGAGTTGGCCATGTGGGGGATCATCTGGGGGCTGATCGGCTCCCGCATGGGCTGGGTGCTGCAGCATCCCGAGATCTATCTGGCCCACCCGTTGAGCATCTTCAACCTCCGAGAGGGCGGCATGACCATCATTGGAGGGATCATCGTGCCCTCTCTGGCCCTGGTCGTCACCTGCCTGCGACGCGGCGTCGAACCGCGCAACGTGCTGGACACCTTCGCGCCTCCGCTTCTCCTGGGGATGGCTATCGGCCGGATCGGCTGCGTGCTTCACGGCTGCTGCTTCGGCGACGCCTGCCCGGCGGACTTCCCTCTGGGAATCACCTTCCCAGCGGGACCCGGGATGCCCGTGGGGCCTCGCTATCCCGCTCAGTTCTTCGAAGCCGGCGCGGACTTTCTTCTGATGGGCTTCCTCGTCTGGTTCTTGCCTCGCGCGCGTTTTGCCGGGCAAAGCTTCTGGATCATGGTAGGCGGCTACGGGCTGATCCGCTTCCTCAACGAGTTTATCCGGGCCGACGGCCGGGAACTTGCCGCCGGCGGATTCACCATTGCCCAACTGGTCGCCCTGGGTCTGTTCTTCGTGGGGGTCGCCGCCTCTTTGGGACTGGCCGGAAAACCGCCTATCGACGCCTCCTGGCAGACCGGAGAGCTTCCGGGCTCGAGCAGCCCCGAGGCGGCCACGAACGAAAAGAAGAAGCGGTAAGGCGTTCCGAATCTGCAGCTTGCCGGGCACAATTCCCGCCGAGCCTTCCCGTCAAAAAAGAAAGAAGGGCCTCCCTCGCAGGGGCCCTTCTTCTTTTCGCTTCCATCGGTCTGGAGACTTCTACCGGGGACGTGGATAGGTCTGTTTCCCCTCGGGGTCGTGGGCCACGTAGAAGCGGTCCTTGGTCTGGAAGTTCTTTTGATACTTCCCCTTCTTCTGCCCACCGGGCCAGTAGCTGGTGTAGTCCACGATGCGCTCGTCCTTCTTGATGATGACGGCGTCTTTGCCGTCGCCATAGCGCTTCTCGTAGACCACCGCGCCCGAGGTCGACTTCTGGTAGGTCAGGGCGACGTTCCCCGCCGGAAAAAACTTGGTGTAGGAGATTTTTTTACCCTCCACCGTGTAAGCTTCTTTCAGCTGACCGCCAGGCCATTTCGTTTTGAACGACTTCTTCCCCATCGAATCGAAGGGGCGGAGCAAGGCGCGGATGTCCGCTTCTACCGCCTCGGGAGAGGTCAACTGGGCCAGCGCCGGGGCGGCCAGCAGACAAAAGGTCAAGAGCAAGATAAGGTGTCGCATAGTTTTATTTTTATTCAAGAATCGATGTTCCCCTGCCCGTGAGACGGGCCGGCTCCTTCCAGGGGACCGCTGTGTCGCTAGCAGCCCAGCACGTTCGTCGGGCGACCTTAGCACAGGGCGGCGACCCTCCGGGTATACATACGGATAATCTGGGGATACCCCCTCGTACCAGGGGCACTCTTTGACCTCTCGCAGCCAAGAAAGAAGCCCCTCGCGGTAGCGAGAGGCTTCATTCTTCAGGCTCGGGTCGGAAGAGCCCTACTCTTCTTCGGCGGGCGCTTCAGGCTCGGCGACCGATTCGGACACATCGCCGCTCTCGCCATCTTCCACGACGGCGCCGTCCTCGTCGAACCCTTCTTCGTCGGCCGACTCCTCGTCGGGCAGAACGCGGGCGATAGCCGTGACCGCGTCGCCTTCATCCAACCGGATCAGGCGGACGCCCTGGGTCGAACGCCCGATGACTCGGATGTCGGACATCGCCATGCGGATCAGCGTACCGCCACGGGTCGAGACCATCAGCTCATGCTCGTCGGTCACCATGCGGGCTCCGACCACAGGGCCGGTTTTGTCGGTCAGCTGCAGCGATTTTACGCCCAGACCGCCACGACCTTGAAGCGGGTACTGCTCGATTTCGGTACGTTTCCCGTAGCCGTTCTCGGTCACCACCAGAAGCTGGGTGCCGTCGGACACCGAGTCCATGGCCACCACTTCGTCGTTCTCACGCAGCTTGATGCCCTTGACGCCGGCCGCCGTACGGCCCATCTCACGAACATCTTCTTCGGAGAAGCGAATAGCCATACCGGCCTTGGTCACGATGACCAGCTCTTCGTCCTGACCGCCCGGCGACATACGCACGTTGACCAGTTCGTCGTTCTCTCGAAGCGTCAGCGCGATCAGACCGCTGGTGCGGATGTTGGCGTAAGCCGACAGTTCACTGCGCTTGACGATACCGGCGCGAGTACAGGTACTCACGTAGCCGCCGTCGTCGAAGGTGCGAACCGGGATGATGGCCTGAATCCGCTCTTTGTCCTCGAGCTGCAGCAGGTTGATCAGCGCCTCGCCGCGCGCCGTGCGCGAGTACTCACCGATCTGGTGCACCTTGATCTTGAACACTCGGGCCCGGTTGGTGAAGAACAGCAAGAAGTGGTGCGTCGAGGTCACGAAGATGTGCTCGAGGTGGTCCTCTTCTTTGAGCGCGGTTCCGGAAACACCACGTCCACCGCGCTTCTGCGCGCGATAAGTGGTGTACGGCACACGCTTGACGTAGCCGCCGTGGCTGATGGTCACCACCATCTGCTCTTCCGCGATCAGATCCTCGATATTGAAGTCGCCCGAGAACGGGACGATCTGCGAGCGACGGTCGTCGCCGAACCGCTCCCGCATCTCTTCGAGCTCTTCGATGATCACGCCGTTGAGCTTGCTACGGTCATTGAGAATACCGCGCAGGTACTCCATGGTCGCCAGCAGCTCTTTGTACTCTTCGTCCAGCTTGTCGCGCTCTAGCCCGGTCAACCGCTGCAGGCGCATGTCCAGGATCGCCTGGGCCTGCGCTTCCGAGAAGGTGAACTCGCGCATCAGCGCTTCGCGGGCGATGGTGGCATCGGCCGAGGCGCGGATGGTTTTGATGATGGCGTCGATATGGTCGAGCGCCTTGAGCAGACCTTCGACAATGTGAGCGCGACGTTCGGCCTTGTCCAGCAAGAACTGGGTGCGGCGGGTGACCACCTCGACCCGGTGCAGAATGAACTCGCTCAGGATGGTGCGCAGGTCCAAAAGCTTGGGAACGTTGTTGACCAGCGCGACCATGTTAGCGCCGAAGCTGCTCTGCAGCTCGGTGTGCTTGTAAAGCTGGTTGGTCACCACATCGGGCATGGTGCCCTGGGTCAGCTCGAGCACGATCCGCATCCCTTTGCGGTCCGACTCGTCGCGCAGGTCAGAGACGCCCTCGATGCGCTTCTCTTTGATACCGTCGGCGATCTTCTCGAGCAGGCGAGACTTGTTCACCTGATACGGGATCTCGGTGACGATCAGCGCCTTCCGGTCGCGCGAGCGGTCTTCCGTTCCGATGACCGCGCGCATGATGATCGAGCCGCGCCCGGTGGTGTAAGCCTCGCGAATGCCGCCCTGGCCCAGGATGGTCGCCCCGGTAGGGAAGTCGGGCCCCTGGATGTGCTCTTCCATCAGCTCGTCGAGCGTGATTTCGGGGTTGTTGATCATCGCGATCACCCCGGACACCACCTCGCGAAGGTTGTGCGGCGGAATCTTGGTCGCCATACCGACCGCGATGCCGTCCGAGCCGTTGAGGAGCAGGGTCGGAACCTTGGTGGGGAGCACGGTCGGCTCTTCCGTCGAGGCGTCGAAGTTGGGGCGCCAGTCGACCGTGTCCTTGTCCAGGTCGTTGAGCGTCTCCATGGCCACACGAGCCAATCGCGACTCGGTGTATCGCATGGCGGCCGCACGGTCGCCATCGATGGAACCGAAGTTCCCGTGGCCCTGCACCATCGGGTAGCGCATGGAGAAATCTTGCGCCATACGCACCATGGCGTCGTACACGGCCGTGTCGCCGTGAGGGTGATAGCGCGCGATCACGTTACCCACCGTGGCAGCGGATTTTTTGTGCGGCCGGTCCGGCGTGATGTTCTCTTCCCGCATGGTGTACAGGATGCGACGATGCACGGGCTTGAGTCCGTCGCGAACGTCAGGAAGGGCGCGGGCCACGATCACGCTCATGGCGTAATCCATGTAGGCGTCCTTCATCTCTTCGATGATGGGCGCCTGGCGGAGCTCTCTGTCTTCAATCGGCATAGCTTACTGTCCTAAATATCCAAGTTCTTGACGTCGCGAGCCCATCGGGTGATGAACTCTTTGCGGGGCGGCACTTCGTCGCCCATCAGCACGGAGAAGATGTCGTCGGCAGCCACGGCGTCGGCCATGCTCACCTGCTTCATCACTCGCTTGCTGGGATCCATGGTGGTCTCCCAGAGCTGCTCGGCGTCCATTTCGCCCAGCCCTTTGTAGCGCTGGATGGCCACGTTCTCTCCCATTTCGGCCAGCGCCGCATCGCGCTCGTCGTCGGAGTAGGCGTACACGATCTTGCGCCCCTTCTTCAGACCGTACAGCGGGGGCTGAGCGACGTAGATGTAGCCGTTCTCGATCAGCTCGCGCATCTGGCGGAAAAAGAAAGTCAGCAGCAGCGTACGGATATGGGCGCCGTCGACGTCAGCGTCGGTCATCAGCACCACGCGGTGGTAGCGCAGTTTGGAGGCGTCGAAGTCCTCGCCGATCCCCGCGCCCAGAGCCGCGATCATAGCGCGGATCTCGGAGTGTCCGAACATCTTGTCCAGACGCGCCTTTTCCACGTTCAGGATCTTGCCCTTGAGCGGCAAAATCGCCTGGAAGTGACGGTCGCGGCCCATCTTGGCCGAACCTCCGGCAGAGTCTCCCTCGACGATGAACAGTTCTGACTCGGCCGGGTCGCGGTTCGAGCAGTCGGCCAGCTTACCCGGCAGCGACGCGGCGTCGAGAGCGCCTTTACGCCGCACGGTTTCGCGGGCCTTACGGGCCGCTTCGCGAGCCCGCTGGGCGTTTTTGGACTTCTCGACGATCTGCTTGGCCACCGTGGGGTTCTCGCCCAGGAAGTCCAGGTAGAACTCGTTGAAAATCTGCTCCACGATATTGCGGGCTTCTGCGGTGCCCAGCTTGGTTTTGGTCTGCCCCTCGAACTGCGGGTCGGGAAGCTTGATCGAGATCACCGCGGTCAACCCTTCGCGGACGTCGTCGCCCGAGAAGTTGGCTTCGTTGTCCTTGAGCAACGCCTTGGTGCGCGCGTAGTCATTGGTCGCCCTGGTCAGAGCGCTACGGAAGCCGGTGACGTGCGTCCCGCCCTCGATGGTGTTGATGTTGTTGACGAACGAATACAGCGTCTCTTGGTAGCTGTCGTTGTACTCGAGCGCGATCTCGACGGCGATTTCGCCGCGCTCTTCCGACTCGACGATGCGCGAGACGTAGAACGGCTTCTCGTGAACGGGGCTCTTGTGCTCGTTGAGGAAGGTGATGAACTCGCGAATCCCGCCCTCGTAGCAGAAATCGTGGGCCTTATCGGTGCCTTCCTGCTCGATGGTGATCTGAAGCCCCTGGTTCAAGAACGCCAATTCGCGAAAACGCGCCGCCAGAATTTCGAACTGAAACTCCGTGGTCATCTGGAAGATCTGCGGGTCGGGCCAGAACCGGATCAGGGTTCCCGTCTCTTCTTCGGGGGCGGTGATTTCGCCCATCTCGGTCTGAGGCAGACCGCGCTCGTACACCTGCGAGTAGCGCTTGCCCTCGCGGTAGACTTCGACCTCGAGGCGGCGAGATAGGGCGTTGACCACCGACACACCCACTCCGTGCAATCCGCCGGAGACCTTATAACCTTTGCCTTCGAACTTTCCGCCCGCGTGCAGTTGGGTGAGCACCACCTGCAGCGTAGGGATCCCCTCGGTGGGGTGAATAGCCACGGGAATGCCGCGACCGTTGTCGCGCACCTGGACGGCGCCATCCGCCGTCAGCTTGACGTCGATGCGCGTACAGGCGCCCGCCATAGCTTCGTCGACCGAGTTGTCGACGACCTCGTAGACCAGGTGGTGAAGACCACGGATGGTGGTGTCACCGATGTACATTCCGGGGCGCACACGCACCCCCTCGAGACCCTTCAGAACCTGGATGTCGGTCGCTTCGTAGTCGACCACCTGGGTGTTGAGGGCGCCCTCGCGGGACTTGACGGCTGTACCTTGTATCTCTTCTGTCGAGACAGCCTTTTCCATGAAATAAACTCCTATAGATTGTCGGTGGGGGGATAGATCGGCCCTTCTCCTTCAGGCCTCCTGATCCTCCCCCCGCGCACGCACAGGAAACCGCGAAAATTCTAGACTTTACGCGGTTTTCCGTGTTCTTGGCGAGAGGCTCGGGCGATCGCTCTTTGATAGGTACTAACCAGGGCCGCACCCATTTGTTCTATCGAGAACCCCGCACTCCATATTTCGGCAGCCGAAGAGAATTTTTGATAGAGATCGGCATCCTCCAATAGTCTCAGAGCGCTTTGTACCATGCCGTTTTCGTCGCCCGGATCGAGCATGAATCCGGTCTTTTCCGGATCGACCGCCTCGTCCACTCCACTGGCTCGGACGGCCACCACCGGGAGCCCTCCCGCCTGGGCCTCCAACAGCACCAGTCCCTGGGTCTCGGTCTGCGAAGCAAACAAGAACAGTCGAGCGCTGGCCACGTAGTCTTTCAGGGTCGATCGGTCCACAAAGCCGAAGAACCTGGTGCAGCCCGCTAACCCGGCCTCTTTCACCTGCTGCTCCAAAGCCGCCCGGGCCGGCCCGTCGCCCACCAGCCAGAGCCTGGTGGCAGGCCGCCGCTCGTGAATCTCGGCAAACACCCGCACGACCACGTCCAGAGACTTTTCGTGGGCCAGGCGACCGATATAAAGGCACACCTCCTCCCCCTCCTGCAGTTCGGGCCGAGGGGTCCCGTGACGAAAATCGTCGCCCCGGATCCCGGTCGGGATTACGTCGATAGGGCTGCTCACCCCCTGGGCTTGAAACCGCTCCTTGACCTGCTGACTGGGAGCGATCACCCCCTGGCAGCGATCGGCCAGCCAGCGACAGACGGCGATGGAAACCCCACGGGTGGCCTTTTTCGGCACCGGCAGATAGTCGACGTACTCTTCCCACAGCGTATGGTGATGAAAGACCCGAGGGATGCGGCGTAGCCAGGCAGCTTTCAGCCCCAGCATGCCAGCCGAAAACGGCGTCTGCAGATGGATCACGTCGTACGGCTCGCTGTAAAGACGCCGCAGGACGCGAGGCGGCCACGGCAGCGTGACCTGTTCGGCCTTGTGGAAGGGAAACGGCACCCCGGCCAGGCGATAGGTCGAGCCGTCGTCTTCGAACGGCTTGGCGTAGCTGGGGCAGTAGACGTCGACCTCGTGGCCGAGTTCGCGCAGCGCCTCGAGTTGTAGCTTGATGCTGGTCACCACCCCGTTGATGGTGGGGAAATAGCAGTCCGAGATGATCGCGATTTTCATACCTTCCGCCTTTGTCGTCGGGTCGAGCCGAGGGCCTTTTCCCGCTCTTCGGGGCGATCCGCTCCCCAACCTGGAGAGGGATCGACGACGGCCCGCGACAATCCCCGGGGGTGGTTCTGGAGCGCCTGAAGCTGTACTGTTTTCGCCTTTACGAAGAGCTGGCGTTCGAGCCCCAGCCGGGCTTGAATCTGCTGGTCGGAGGCAACGGCGCGGGGAAGACCGCCCTGTTGGAGGCCAGCCATCTGCTGTCGGCGGCGCGCTCGTTCCGAGCCGGTCGGGAGCAGGAACTGGTGCTCTGGGGTCAGGCCGCCTGCCGGGTCGAGGGTCAGTTCCGCACCGACAAAGGACGGGGACGCAATCTGAGCCTGTCCTGGACCCGCCAGGACGGCGAGTGGAGCAAATCCGCCACCTTTCAGGGCGACCGGGTCGCCCGACTGTCAGACTTCCTGGGCTGCGTTCCCTGCAGCCTGTTCACCCCCGAAGATCTCGACCTGGTGGCCGGTTCGCCAACCGTGCGGCGGCGCTACCTGGACCTGCAGCTGTCCAAGACCAGCCCGGCCCACCTTTTGGACCTGGCCCAGCTGAAAAAAGTCTTGAGCTCGCGCAACAGCCTGCTTCGACAGGGACGTCCGCCCCGGGAACTAGCGCCCTGGGAGACCCTGCTCTTCGAGCTCTCGCTGCGAATCGGCGAGCGTCGCGAGCACCTGGTGGCCGAACTCGACGGTCGCTGCCGCGAGTACCATCAGGCGCTGACCGGCGACGAGGCCGGGGCGATCTCGCTGCGCTACCGGCGCTGCTGGCCGACCGACCGGGAAGAGTTTCGCCAGCGCCTCAATGAGGTCTACGAAAAGGAGCGATTGCAGGGCCGCACCCTGCTGTCCCCTCAGAAAGACGAGCTGGAGATCCAGAACCAGGGGCGTTCACTGCGCCTCTACGGCAGCCAGGGGCAGCAGCGAACCCTGGCCCTGTGCCTGCGCCTGGCCGAAGCCGCCAACCTCAGCGAACTGCAGGGAGAGGGCGCCATCTTGTTGCTCGACGACGTGTTCAGCGAGCTCGACCTCGAGCGTCGGGAACGGCTGCTGAACCTGCTCCCCAGCTTCGCTCAGGTGCTGGTCACCTCGGCCACCCCGGTCGACTGCTCGGGCACCGTTCATCAGGTCAAGGGAGGCCGGGTCCAGACGGGCTAAAGGCCGCACCGCCCAGGAACCCGAACTCTTCGTTATGTTCTCCGTAGCGAGATACGTCGATCAGGCGGTCAAATCGCTGAACGCCCAGAAGGCCGTCGAGTTCCATCAACTCAAAGAGGCCTGGCTGGGCGCGGTGGGGCCAGTGATAGCCGGACAGGCCGAACCGACGCGGATTCGCGGCGGCGTGCTACACGTGACCGTGAGTTCGCCGGCCTGGAGTCAGGAGATCCAGATGCAGCAGCGTCTGATCCTGGGCCGCCTCAAAGAGAAGCTCTCGTCGCCTCCCAACAAGATCGCCTGCTGGGTGGGCCAACCCCACGCGGCAGCAAACGCCGGGCCGGGAAAAGGAACCCGAAGGCCTGGTGGAGAGCCTCCGCCCTGGGCCAACACCCCGATCCCCCAGCATCGGCGCGAGCGGATCGAGGCCACCCTGGCCGAGCTTTCCGAGCCGACTCAGCGAGAAAAACTTCGTCCCCTGATAGAGGTCGCGGTCCAGCGTGAGCTTTACTACCTGGAACTCGGCCAGCTTCCATGCCCGCAATGCGGAGCCATGCGCCCCGCCGAAGACGACTACTGCCAGCGCTGCCTGGCCGAACGTCAAGCCGAGGCCGACAACCGGTTGATGAGGGTCATGGCCAAGAAACCGTGGCTGAAGATTCGCGACCTTCAAGACGTGGCTCCCTGGGCCAGCCGTGGCCATATCCTGCGCCTGCGCAAAGCGCTGCATTCCAATCTGCTGATGCAGGCCTGGCAGCTCTCCGAGGGGTCCGAAGGAGAGGCGTTGGAGGCCAAGATGTCGCCAGAGTACCGGCGTCTGCTGGTCGGAATCACCATGCTCCGCTGCTACGTCCCGCCCGCCTCTTTACGCCCCTTTCACTTCACCCACGCGCTGGGGAAGCGGCTGGCCGGCGCGTACCTTGCCGAGAGCAAAAAGGCGGCTGGCGAAGACCGCCCCAAGTCTCGCTAGAGCTCAGCGTGTTAGCTCATGAGCCGGTGCAAGCTCTGGCTCTAAGGACGCCTCTCGGCTGCCTCGAGTTCTAGGAATCCTGGTCGTGCAACCACTGACGCAAGGCGTCATCAGCGGGCTTCTTGCGGTCCTGATAGTGACGAATCAGGTCCAGGTCCTTGACCTGTCCCCCCTGACCTGGAGCCGCCTGCGACGACGGAGCCGAGGTCGCGCGCGGGGCGCCGCTGGGCGGCTGGCCAGCGGGAGCGGCAGGGCGAGGCGCAGGAGCAGCCGGCCGCTGCGCTGACTGGGCGGGAGCCGCACTGTCCCTGATCAGAGAGTAGCTTCGGGCCTGGCCTTCGGCCGGCGCAGCGGGTCGAGCCGGGGGTTGACCCGTGGCCTGGGGAGGGCGCTGTCCGCCCGGGGTTGGAGGCCGCTGCGCAGCCGATCCGGAGGGGGCCGCCGGGCGAGCCGAGGGTGCGGGTGCCGCGGGCCGTTGGGCCTGGGGAGGCGCCCCCGCCTGCGGACGCTGCGGCGAAGGCGCCGGGGCGCTGGGGTTCTGGCCCACCGCTCTCTGCACGGCCCGTTGAGCGGCCTGGCCGGCCTGCTCGACCACGGCCTGCTTGGCCGCCTGGCCGGCCTGTCCCGCCTGGTCGACCAGAGTCTGGCGCACGGCCTGAGCCGCCTGGCCCGCCAACGAGGGTTGGCCAGGCTGACTGGGCTGGGCCGACATCGCCTGCTGCGCGGCCTGTAGAGCCGCGGTCTGCTGAGCGGCCAGATTGGCCGCCTGCTGCGAAGCCAGCAACGCCGCCTGAGCCTTTTTGGCAGCCTCTCGTTGAGCGATTTCTGCCTGCTGGGCTGCGGCTTGCTTAGCCTGGCGATGAGCTAGAATGTCGGCCGCTTTTTGGGAGGCAGAGGTGCTGTCGTCGACCCCTCTCGAGGCCATCACTTCGGCCGCCTTCCCCGTCAGCGCGGGAGTCCCGTAGGTCGGGAACGGGATCGGTTCAAACTCTTCTTTGGGGGGCTCGATGAACGACTCTTCCAGCATCTTCTCGAAGTCGCGCCGGGTCATCCCCGTATGGTCGAGCATCTTGCCCTCGGCGAAGTCGCCCAGGAAGGGAAGTCGGAGCATCTCGCCTTCGGTGGCCCGCCAGCCCAGGAAGATCGCGGTAAAAAAGATGGTCATCGCCACCACGCCGCCGCCAAACAGCGTGCCCATCCCCAGCAGGCCAGAGACGTAGTACGAGCCGGGAAGCAGACGGAAAGTGATGGCCAGCCCCACGAAACAGATAAAGCAAGCCAGCAGGACCAAAGCCCCGAACAGCCCGCCCTGGACCGCGTGGTAGTGCAGGTAGGGATCGTCCCTTTTGCGGGATGCTAAAATGAAAAGAGACCCGACAGGCCATACCACGTAGGGCAGCCCGGCGAGCATCTGATCATCTGGCGATATCGGCGAAAGAATGCGCAGAAGGCACCTCGATTATAGGTTGGCTACCGGTCGAGGCGCCTCCTTCTCCTTGAGGTAAGGAGCGGGGTCGATGGCCGACCCGCCGATGTGCACTTCGTAGTGGCAGTGAGGTCCGGTCGAAGCGCCCGTGCTGCCGACCCGAGCCACCAGCTGACCTTTACGTACCGAGGTGCCTGCGGGCACCAGCAGTTCGCTGCAGTGTCCGTACAGGGTGGTCAATCCGCTGCCGTGTTCGATTTCGATGGTGTTTCCGTAACCGCCCAGCCAGCCGCTGGTGATCACGGTCCCGGCCGCCGTGGCGTAGATCGGCGTTCCCGTAGGGGCGCTGATGTCGCAACCGGCATGCATGCGGCCCGTCCCGTAGATCGGATGGATACGCATCCCGTATGGAGAGGAGAAGAAGCCCAGACAAGGCCACAGCGACGGAGTGCGAGAGGCCAGCTTAGCTCGATACTCGGCCAGCTTTTTCTCGCGATAATCCGCAGCGGCCACTCCAAGATTGGTGATCTCCTTGTCGCTACTGCGCATCTGGGTCATCAGGCTACGGTAGCGACGTTTGACTTCGAGCGTGCTGCGATGCGAGTCGCCCGAGCGAGAGCCGAGCAGCCCTTTGCGGTGCTCGGCCGAGGTGGTTTTGGCGCTGGGCTTTTTCCCCACCAGCTTCCAGAGCTTCTCGAGCTCCTGGTCGCGGCTGTCGAGTTCAAGCCACAGCTCTTCCGAGCGGGCTTCGGCCAGCTTGACCATCTGCTCGCGCTCCTTCTCCTTGTGAACCATCAGGCTCTGCAGCTGATCGTTCTTCTTCTGGAGTTCGGCCATCTGTTCGGCCTGCTGCTCTCGAGCGCCATTGGCTTTAGCCACGGCGCTCTTCGCGCCAGCGGCGATAGCCAGAGCTACGAGCAGCATCACGAAAGGCGAAATGTTCAGGGCAAATCCCCGACCTCCGATCAGAAAACGGACGGTCAAAGACAGGCTGTTATAGCGCTTCCCAAGGTCCCACGGTCGACACGTTTGCATACACCAACACCCGAGCTTCCGACCCCCCACGTAATGTACGGTCGGAAATCTTGAATTTCTTGAGACCAAAGATACCCCAAGCGGCCGGCTCGAAACGGCTTTTCATGTTACCAACTCACCACATGGGATAAAATTGAATCTAATTCTCTTTTTGTCCGAAGGAAAGTCAAACTCCTTCTCTCCTCCTCGAAAGAAAAAGAAAATGGCCCCACCGTGAGGCGAGGCCATTTTCTTCTCTATGAGGTTGTGGCTAACGCAGGCTTTAGTAGCCCCAACCGCCGCCGTACTGTCCGCCGCCGCAGCCGCAGCCGGGGTAGCCGCCGCTCCAGGGGTTCTGGCCCCAGTTGTTACTGGTGTGGCTGGTGCGGTTGAAAGGGTTGACGAAATCCAGACGCTGGCTGGGGCCCCAGCCGTTCGAGTTCGGCATGCTGTAGGGCGAGTGCAGTTCATTGCCGTTCACGTCGCCGCGGCGAGACTCGTCGACCCACACTTTACCGCCGGCGGCGGCGATCTCGTTGGTGTCCAGCACGCCGTCGCGGTTGGTGTCCATCTTGGCGTAGCGAGCGCGGTGGCTGGCGCCCTGAATACGCTCGGCCAGGCTGACGCGGCCGTCGTTGTTGAAGTCGAAGTTGCCGGTCACGGACTGCATCATGTTGTTGGTGTTCTGGACGTCTTTTTTGTTGTACTTTCCGTCCCGATTGGTGTCGAACACCAGCACGCCGTCGCGTCCGCGGTCGTAGCGACCGTTGCGGTTCTGGTCCAGGGCGTAGCCTTCGTTGGGCTGGTAGCCGAAGCCGCCGAAGAAGCCGCCGCGCCAGCCGACGTTGCCGCCGCCAACATAAGCGTCGGAGATATTGTTCTGGAAGCCGGGGCCGCTGAAGCCGCCGCCCCAACCCATAGGGCCCTGCTGCTGGAACTGCGCGTGCTGCATCTGGCGGTGGTTGTTCATGGAGTTGAGCATCTGCATCTGCTGCATCTGCTGCTGCTGGGCGTTGATCATCGAGTTGAAGGCCATATCCATATCTTTATCCTCCGGTGAGTGAGTGAGCTATCTTACACCCTTCTTCTCCCCCACTTTTCACCCTGATAAAGTGCTGAAAAGTAACAAGTTTGTAAGGTTTGTTAAAGAGTTGTTTCCGTTTCACCTATTTTTCCGATTTTCCAGCTGACCGAGCACGAGAAGCGATTCTGCCCTTCCGAGGAAGGAGCCCCGGCCGAAGCTATAGACATGGATTTTGGGGGTGTTCCAGCTTTTTCGGCCGGAGCGCACACCAGAAGGGTTGGTAGACAGATGCGGTTGTTGGGATTTTTACTTGGACTGGCCATGCTGGCCACGGCAAGTCTGGCTGAAGCGCCAGTCGGCTATGAAAAACTGCTGGTGCAAGGCACCTCGATTCACCTGGTCACGGTCGACCTCAACTCTTCGGCAGTCGAGATCCGCCCCGTTCTGGCACCAACGGGGAACACCATACCGCTGGACACCCTGCTCTATCAGGGCGGACAGCCGCTGGCCGCCATCACCGGGACCTTCTTCGACCCGGGCAGCGCCATAACGGTGGGTAACGTGGTCTCGGACGGGCGCCTGATGACCGAGGGTTGCGTAGGCAGCGTACTTCGCATCGGGACCGACGGCACCGCCAGGGTGAACTCCCTGCAGGGCAAACTCGGCCGCCATGTGGACTGGTCCGGCACGCGCTTTGCCATCTCGGCGGGACCGACCCTGCTGGTGGATGGTCAGGAAGCGATCGCTCCCGCCAGCGAAGGGTTCAAGGACCCCGGCCTCTACGGCTACCGGATGCGCGCTGCCCTGGGCGTGACCGCGAACAACAAACTCTTACTCCTCACCACCTGTCGGCCCGTCAGCCTGCACGAACTGGCCGGAATCTTCCAGGAGTTGGGCGCGGTCGATGCGGTCAATCTTGATGGCGGCAGTTCGACCGCCCTGGCCTACGACGGCCAGGTGATGTCTCGCCCCTATCGGCGCCTGACCAACCTGATCGCGGTATACGAGACGGGGACCGCTCCTTCTCAGGCCTCCAACCTGGGCGATCAGTATGCTCAGGCCTACAGTACCTCGCTGAAGGCCACCCGCCTGTTCCAGGATGGAGACCTGGTCAAAGCCCACTCGCAGATGCGCAAAGCGATCTCCATGGCGCCCGACCGCGCGCCCTACTGGGAGACCCTGGCCCAGATCCAGGAGGCTTCGAGCAAGCCCGCCGATGCAGCCGACTCTTACGTCAAGGCCGCCCAGCTTTACCTCGAGCGTTCGCAGACGACGAAAAGCCAGCAGTGCGCGGGCGACGCGTTCCGCCTGAACCCCACGCTCAAGGCGATGCATCCCGAACTGGGCAAACTGGCTGGCGAGGGCAGCGCTCCCGGCTCGCTTTAAGTTCCTTTTACCACAGGGCCACTCACCCAGGGGCCCCTTGGTAAGACCAGAGAGGCGAGGCGGCTTCCGAGCTTTCGGCAATCCGAGAGGGTCGATTCCTCCCCTGGCCCTGCGGCGAAGCCGCTCCCCTCCAACCATAAAAAGCCAGCTCCCCTAAGGAGGCTGGCTTTTTGTTTGAGATGAGCTGGGGAGAATTCTCTTCCGGGAACTAGCGGTACTGGCCGTAGCCGCCGCCACCGTACTGGCCGAACCCGCCGTACTGACCGCCTCCACCGCCGCAGCCGCAGCCGGGGTAGCCGCCACCGCCGAAGGGGCCGGGGAAAGGCTGATAGCCGCCGTTGGCCGTGGTGTGACTGGTCTGGCCGAGCGGGTCGACGAAGTCCAGGCGCTCGGTGGGGCCGAAGCGGCCGTTGGAGGGAACGTTGTAGACCGAGTGGGTTTCGCCGCCGCTGATGTTGCCGTTGCGGTTCTGGTCCATCCAGACGCGGCCGCCGCCGCGAGAGATTTCGTCCGCCGACAGGCGGCCGTCCCGATTGGTGTCCATCTGCTGGAACCGCTTGCGAGCCGCCGCGCCCTGCAGGCGCTCGCCCAGTGAGGTGCGTCCGTCGTTGTTGAAGTCGAAGTTGCCGGTAGCGGCCTGCATCATGTTGTTGGTGGCCTGTACGTCCTTCTTGTCGTACTTGCCGTCGCGGTTGGTGTCGAACACCAGCACGCCGTCGCGTCCGCGGTCGTAGCGGCCGTTCTGATTGAAGTCCAGTCCGTAGCCTTCGTTGGGGCGGAAGCCGCCCAGGATCCCGCCGCCGAACAGCCCTCCGCCGTTGCCAAAGGAGACGCCACCAACGTGCGAGTCCTGCAGAGTGCCCTGGTACTCGCCGCGTCCTCCGCCCACCTGGGGAGGGAACCCGCCACCGGGGAAGCCGTAACCGCCGCCGACCTGGCCGTAGCCACCGCCGCCGTACTGGCCGCCGTAGCCGCCGCCGTAGTTACCGTAGCCAACTCCAGGAAACATCATCGTGCTCATCTCTTTGCCCTCCGCGCTAATCTCTGAGCTCATCTTCGCATCCCCAGCGGGAGCCAGCGCGGAATCATGAGCGCGACATGTGAACAGGTCCAACGAGTTTTATTGCCAGGATGTTAACTTTCACCAGGACGAGGGCGAGTCGGCTGCGGCCCTCCCAAAGTTCGACCATGAAGCCCGAGACCCGCTGCTGGCCCACAGAAAGAAAGAAGCCGACTCGTTAGAGAATCGGCTTCTTGTCCTTTGACCTGCTCGACTCATCGAGTCGAAGGTCTATAAAATGGTGCACCCGCTGGGGTGGCCTACCGCGTTACCCGGTCTACGACCTCCCACCAGGCTATTCCGCTTCACATCAAACCTCTCGCTTACGGCTGCTCGTTTCCACGCCTGACCGGGTTCACGAGCGTCCAATTGAGCGGGGCCCGGAGATCGACGACCGCAAAGCCGGGTCTGCCGGCGTAACGGTCACCCCCGCGGGAATTCAGCCGCGAGGCTTAGCACCAAAATGGCGGAGAGGGAGGGATTCGAACCCTCGAAGCAAGTTTAACCCCACTTACACGATTTCCAATCGTGCGCCTTCAACCAGACTCAGCCACCTCTCCAGGTGGAGTCCCCTCCCGGTTAAGGGAGGGGAACTTGGCGGAGAGGGAGGGATTCGAACCCCCGAGGAGCGTTAACCCCTACTCGATTTCGAATCGAGCGCATTCAACCGGGCTCTGCCACCTCTCCGCGTACGGAAAAAACTCTTCAATTGTCTCGCGCACTGCCCTTCCAGCACCCCGCCGATCACTTGAACCGAAGTTCTCGCTCCCGGCAGATCCGCCAGATTGACCAGGCTGCACGCGCATCCTGTCTCGTCGTTGTAAGCTCCGAAAACTAGTCTCGCAACTCGGGCGCCGACGATGGCGCCTGCGCACATCGGGCAGGGCTCGAGAGTAACATAGAGTGTCGCTTCTGGGAAGCGCCAATCTCCGGTTCTGCGAGCCCCCCTTCGGAGAGCGATGATCTCGGCGTGTTCGAGGGGCGACCCGATGGACCCGCGAGCGTTACCCGCTTGCCCAAGAATCTGCCCCGTCTTATCCACCAGGATGGCTCCGACGGGAGGTTCACCTCTCTGGAGGGCGGCCTCGGAAAGTTCCAGGGCTTTCTCCATCCACTGCTGATCAGTGAGCGGTGCTTTATAAAGTTGTTCGCTACTCAACTTGTTTCTGGCCCTCAGGCCTAACCTTTGGGGTCAAGCCGTCTGGTTGGCGCGCCCGACAGGATTCGAACCTGTGACCTTCGGCTCCGGAGGCCGACACTCTATCCACTGAGCTACGGGCGCCTGTACCGAAGCGCAGTTTAGCACACGCCCCCAGGCTTGACAAGCCTTCCCGAGAGAGGCTTTATAGCTCTATTTTCCAAGCCTCGAGGCCTAAGCGGCCACGGGAGCCAGGGCGGGGAACTCGCGACGAACCACGTCGACGGCGCCCTTGTCATAGGTTTCCAGGAAAGCCGTGACCATACGGGGATCCAGCTGCGAGCCGGCGGCCTTCTTCAGGCGCAGAATCGCTTCCGAGTCGTCCATTCCGCGACGGTAGGGGCGGTCCGAAGTCATAGCGTCCCAGGTGTCGGCCACGGCCAGCATCCGCGAGACTAGCGGGATGTTCTCGCCAGCCAGTCCGAAGTGGCCGGTGCCGTCCCAGTTCTCGTGATGATAGGCGGCAATTCCGAAGGGCAGGCCGTCTTTGAGAGCGACCAGCTTCTGACCCAGCGCCACAGCGCGGTCGGTGTGGGTGCGCATCACAGCACGCTCTTCTTCGGTCAGGAAGCCGGGCTTGCGGAGGATGGCGTCCGGGACGTCGATTTTGCCCAGGTCGTGGATAATTCCAGCGCGGTGAGCGGTTTCGACTTCGGCGGGAGAGAGACCGATCTGGCGAGCGATGGCGGCGGCGTAACCGGCGACCCGGTTCGAGTGACCCGAGGTGTAGCCGTCGCGCTCTTCCAGGTAGGTCGACAGGGCCAGGATGGTCGCCTGGGTCTCCTGCTCGAGCTTCTCGCTGGCTTCCATCACGGCGTGGATCATCACCACGGGGACGAACAGCAGCGGAACCATCCAGGCCTGCTCTTCGACGAACACCGAGGTCAGGACGCCAATCGGTAGGAACAAGGCGGCGTTGGCGACGTTGCCGCGGATAGCCTTGACGCCACGCTCGAGCCACATCTCCGGCTCGCCCTGGGCGACCGAGATGTGCAGGGCGTTGAGTAGGAAGAGAACCAGGAACCAGAGCGAGCCGGCCAACAGGGCGGCGGTGGCACCGGCCAGGCCGGTCAGAGGGCTGGGACGACCGAGCAGGTCCAGAGCGGTGCCCGCCAGCATCGTGGCGAAGCCGACGAAAACGATGTCGGAGAAGTGGTAGACCACGTTCGCGGCGGTGACCCGGTCGCGGTGGCGGTAAAGCCCTTTGGCCAGGCGGACCGACTCGTAGAGAAAGCGGACCGAAGTCACGGCGAAAGTGGCGACCGGGGTCGAGTAGAGGAAGATGATGGCGAAAGTGGGCGCGTCGTCGAGGGTGTAAACCGAGTGATAGCCGCCTTTACCCAGGCGCACCGTGCGGTGCAGGCCCAGCCAGACACCAACCACCAGCAGACCGATAGGCCACAGTTCACCGTTGGCGACCGTCTCCGAGACGCCGCGAAGCAGGGCCGGGCCGCACATGGCGCCGAGAGCTAGAACGAGCAGATACCAGGTGGTTCTCGCCGAGTTATCCTTCACGACTTCTTCTCCTCGGTCTTGGGCTGCGCGTTGCTGTTGGTCGTTTCGGTCAGAGCCTGACGGCCGTGGGGGTCGGCGATCATCGCCTCGTTGGCGGTCGAGTAGGAGACGCTGCTGAGAGGGAGCAGCTTCACCCAGTTGGGAGTCATCTGGAAACTATCGTGGGTGGTCATCGCGCCGGCGTTGAACACCGTCAGCGGCTGGCTCCAGCGATGCGAAAACCCGAACGAACTGTTGGTGATGTAGCCGCCGCCGGCACCGGGGCCGTCGCTTTCGGCCGGCTCCTGGTCGCCATCGTAACCGCCACCGGCGCCAGGGCCGTCATCGTCAGCGGGAATCTCGTCGGCGTCGTAGCCGCCACCGGCACCCGGACCCTCGGTCGGCTCCTGGGTCGGCTTGTAGCCACCACCAGCGCCCGGACCGTCGTCGTCGGCGGGAACCTCATTGCCCTGGAAGCCCTTGATGTCGACTGAGTCGGTCTTCGCCGGAGCGGACTCCGTAGGCTGGGGCTGGGCGGCGACAGGGCCCTTGTTGGGCTGCGCCTTGGTGTCCCTGGGAATGATGGCCAGGGCCGTGTTCGTCGATGTATTGGTCAGCTGCATTTGAAAGTCGTTCTCCCAACCTCATTATGCGTTGACGGAGTCGCGAGCATGTTAAAGAAGTGTTAAGCGCCAACCGGTAGGAGCATGATCGACGAATACGCCGACCGTAAGGCGACGTTTTCGTTCGGGGGGGATGGAGCAGGCCGGGCGCGGGAGCCGACCCCTACCTTCAGGCGGCGCGCTTTTGCAGAACGCTCTTGAACGCGGCGACCACCGAGGGGTCGAACTGGCGACCCTGCGCATCTTCGAGTTCGGCCAGGGCGGCGTCGGAGGACAGGCGGCCGCGGCGACGCTCGCTGGAAACCATGCAGTCGTACGCTTCGGCGACGGCCAGGATGCGGGCGCCCTGGGGGATAGCTTGACCGGCCAGGCCCATCGGGTAGCCCGTTCCGTCGAAATTTTCGTGATGGTAGTGGATGAACTCGGCTTCCTGTTTGCCCAGCGACAGGTGGGCGGCTACGCGGGCCCCGACTTCGGGGTGGCGGCGCAGCGAAGCGATATCTTCCTCGCTCAGGCTGCCGGTCTTGTTCAGGACGCTCTCTTCGATACCGATCTTGCCCAGGTCGTGCATCCGAGCGGCGGTGACGATGCGGCGGACGGTGCGCTCTTTCAGGCGCATCTCGCGAGCGATGTCTCCGGCCAGGCCCGCCACGCGCTCGGCGTGACCTTCGGTGCCTTCTTCGCGACGCTCGGCGGCTTCGACCAGCGAGGTGATGACTTCACGAGCCTCGCGCAGGGTGTCGACGTAGCCCTTGAGACCCCGGAACACGACCGCCAGAGGAACGAACAGCAGGCCGGTCGCGACCGCGCCCAGCTTCAAGCACGAACCGAGCAGCAGGGCCAGCGGCACCAGCACCATCGCGCTCAGGCGAACCCGCGACCACTCGAGGCGGGTGCCGAAGTGACCGATGCGGTCCTGCAGCAAAAATAGGTGG
This sequence comes from Vulcanimicrobiota bacterium, assembly GCA_023447635.1. Classification (GTDB taxonomy): domain Bacteria; phylum Vulcanimicrobiota; class Xenobia; order Xenobiales; family JADMJV01; genus JAEXNA01. The sequence continues at coordinate 48,150 of JAEXNA010000245.1, forward strand.
TAGGCGGCGCAGGTCTGGTCCAGCAGCGAAGCCGCCAGAGCGGCGACCACGAAGCCCGCAGGCCCTTCGATACCAAGACCGCGCAGCGCCGCGAAGGGAAGCGCGAAGCACAGTCCGAGCTGAAAGAAAGTGTAAACGGCGAAATCCCAGCGGAACGCCTTGCCGCGACGCAGCGAGCGAGAGAGAACTCCCACCGCCAGGACCGCGACAGCTCCGCCGGTCTGTCCCAGGAACAGAGCAGCCAGCACGGCGGCTTCCAGGCCGGAGACGATACCGTAGCCGGGAAGCTCGATGGGGGCACGCTCGGCCACGAACGCCATGGCAGACAAGAACAGGACCGCACCCACAGCCATCACCACGTCGACACGGGTGAACATAGGGACCAGCAGAGCGGCGCCGGCGACGATCACGGCGGCGCGATAGAGAGCGGCCGTGCGGGTGGTGCGAGTCAGACTTGTCATTACAAACATTATGCGTGGCCAACGCCTCGGACATGTTAAAGAACTGTTACGCCGCTCCCCGACCGTCAAAACCGTGCAATCTTCATGGAAGCCTGAGGGCGGGCGGAAGGTTTGCTTCGGGCGGGGAGTAAAAGGAAGGAACCAAGGATAAGTGGGCCGCGAACCCAATTCTCACGCGAGACCCCTTAGAAAGACCACTTTTATGAAGACCTACAAAAACGTTCTCGAGGTGATCGGAGAGACGCCTCTGATCGAACTGTCCCGTATCTCCACCGGCGTTCGCCCTCGCATCTTTGTCAAAGCCGAATTCTTCAATCCCGGCGGAAGCATCAAAGACCGCATCGGCATCCGGATGCTGGAAGAAGCCGAGCGCTCCGGCAAGATCAAGCCGGGCGGCACCATCATCGAGCCGACCTCAGGCAACACCGGCGTCGGCCTGGCCCAGGCGGCCGCTCTGCGCGGCTATCGCTGCGTGTTCGTCATGCCCGACAAGATGTCGCAAGAGAAGGTACGCCTGCTCAAGGCCTACGGCGCCGAAGTCGTGATCTGCCCGACCAACGTGCCCAAGGAGTCGCCCGAGTCGTACTACTCGGTCGCCGACCGCCTCGAGCGCGAGATCCCCAACAGCTTCCAGCCCAACCAGTACTACAACATGGAAAACCCTCAGACCCACTACGACTGGACCGGTCCCGAGATCTGGCGCCAGATGGACGGGAAGATGAACATCTTCGTGGCGGGCATGGGCACGGGCGGCACCATCAGCGGCTGCGCCAAGTACTTCAAAGAGCAGAACCCCAACGTGCGCATCGTTGGCGTCGACTCAGAAGGCTCGCTCTACACCTCGAAAGACATCCGGCCTTATAAGGTCGAGGGGATCGGCGAAGACTTCATCCCCGGCACCATCAACCTCGACATCATCGACGAGATGGTGATCTGCCCCGACCGGGAAGCGTTCGTCACCACGCGCCACCTGGCGCGGGCCGAAGGGATCCTGGCTGGCGGCTCGGGCGGAGCCGCCCTCTACGGCGCTCTGCAAGTCGCCCGCCGCTACGACGAGAACACCAACATCGTGGTGATCTTGCCTGACGGCGGACGCAGCTACCTATCGAAGTTCTATTCGGACGAGTACATGAAAGAGAACGGGTTCTGGGACCCTGTCAGCGACTCGGTCCCCGTGGGCGACCTGCTGCGCAGCCGTCCTGCCAAGGGCTCGGTCGTCACCATCGACGCCGACGCGATGGTCCCCGCGGCGGTGGCCCTGATGCGCGAGCACAACATCTCGCAGCTTCCCGTTCTGGAAGACGGTAAGGTCATCGGCTCTATCCAGGAGACCGTGCTGATGAACCGGGTGTTCGAAGATAACAGCTGTCTGGGCCAACACGTCCGCGAGGTGATGAGCGAAGCGTTGCCCACCATCTCGAGCGACACTCGAGTCGCCTCCGTCTATCAACTGCTGCTCGAGGGTCGTCCCGCCGTGGTGGTTATCGATGAGGGCGGCGCTCCTCGCGGCATCCTGACCAAGATCGACCTGATCGACCACTTCAGCCGGTCGGGCGAGAAGACTAAGGCCTAACTCGAAGGCCGCTATTAACGGCAAAAGAAAACAGCGACCTATCCACCGGTCGCTGTTTTCTCTTTGGGGCAGCCGTAGAGCCAACCACGAGCGTGAAAAGCCTCCGGGAACGAGAAAAGCGACCGAATCTCGGTCGCTTTTCTCATTGGTCGAAGCTAAGAGCTAGAAGCTAAGGCGTTGCGGGCGCGGTCGGTGTTGCCGGGGCCGAGGCGCCGGGCGTGCCAGCCGCACTGGGGGCCGGGACCGAGGCGCCGGGGGTTGCAGCCGCGCCGGGAGCAACAGGAGTAGCGGTCGGAGCCGGCTGATCCAGCATCTGCAGCATCATCTGGCCCTCCATCGCGGCGTTCTGGTCGCCCGACTTCTGGCCGATGTCGACCATCGTCATCAGATCCTTGCGAGCCGCATCCTTGTTCTGCGTCTGGTAGTGCATAGCAGCGCGCTGCTTGTAAAGCTGCGGGTTTCCGGGAGCGAGAGCGATCGCTTCGTCAAGCTTCTTGATGGCGCCGGGCATGTCGTTCTGCTCGGCCACCAGGCCAGCGGCCAGGACCAGAAGCTGAACCTTCCGCGACTGAGCTTCGGTGGCCGCGTTCTTATCTTCGCCGGCAATCTTGGTGTCGGCCGTCTTCATCGCTTGCTCGATGAAGGCGTTGGCCTCGCTGTAGTTCTTCTGGAAGATCAGATTGCGGGCCAGTTCGGCCTGAGCAAATCCGTAGGCGTTGTCCTTCTCGAGCGCCTTGCGGAAGTTCCCTTCGGCCTCTTTGAGCAGGGTCATCCGCTGGTTCTCATTCTCCGGCGCGGGCGGAAGACGCATCGCCTTCTGAGTGGTGTAGAACGCCAGGTTCGCCAGAGCGGCGGAATCGTTGGGGTTCTTGGTCACTTCTTCCGAATAATGCTTGATCTGGTTATCGGTGTCGTCCTGCTGCTGTGCTTGCTGCTGCTGGGTGGGAGCCTGAGGCGTGGACGGGGACAGCACGAACACCAGCATCGGAGCGAGAATGAACGAGCAGATCAGAACCGTCACGCCGATCTGAACAATGATGTCCTTCGAGGTCTTGCCCGGCGGGCGGTACTCGATCTCATGCTCCTGAGTAGGGTCGTGCTCTTCTTCGACGACGACTTTCTTCTTATTCTTGAGAGGTCTGTTGGACATCGGTCAAATTCTCCTGAAACTTTGCCCCGCATCATGATGACGATACAAGGGGCGCGCAAGTTCCCGCCCAGAGCGGGGAACTCCTGGTATCGCCGAGGGAAGGGCAAAGCCACCCCTCGACACCTCGAGAATCTAACCTGAACTGACCCCGGAAGTCCAGGGTGCAAGATGAGTTTCCACGGAGTTCGTGGATTTAGACCATGAAGTCGTGCATCGCCTGGAAGCTGACTTCGGTATCGCCCAACCGCTCGCGCAGATGGCGCACGGCCCGCAGGTGCAGTTGCGACACGCGCTGTTTGCTGACCCCTAGCTCGCGAGAGATCGCCTCGAAGGTGATCCCTTGAAAGTAGTGCATCTCGAGCAGGTCGCGCTCGCGGTCGTCGAGCGTAGCCAGCGCCTTGCGCAGGGCGGCGCGCTCTTCCGCATATTCGAACTCGGACTCGGGCGAAGCGAAGTTGGAATCCTGGACCAGGTCGCCCATAGCCGCATCGCCCTCTTCGTCGCCCACCGGCTGATCCAGAGAGAGCAGGTACATCGAGCTGAGATTGGCGATCAGCTCGAACACCTCTTTGGCCGAAATCTCGAGCTCTTTAGCGATATCTTCCTCGGTGGGACGCCGACCCTGGATCTGGGAGAGCTTATCGACCGCCTTCTGGAAGTTACGAGCCTTGGCGCGGGTCCGCTCGGGCAGCCAGTCGAGCCGGCGCAGCCCGTTGTAGATCGAGCCGCGGATGACCGGGGTGGCGTAGGTCGAAAACTTGAAGCCGCGAGACGGGTCGAAAGCGTCGATCGCCTTCACCAGCCCCAGCATGCCGTCGGAGATCAGCTCTTCGACCTCGCTACCTTGCTTGAGCTTGCGAACGATCTTATGGGCGAGTTTATAGACCAGGCCCTGGTAGTGCATCACCAGTTCCTCTTGCAGGAGGGGATCCCCCGAGGCCTTATATTCGCGCCAGACATCGGCGACGTCGCTCATATTCGGCCCGCTTCTTCAAAGAAAGAAAAAAACCCACCCGAGAGCTGGCTCTCGAACGGGTTTTTTCGGCTCCTTTTTTGCAAAAGGACGGCGGTCTACATATTCTTCTTCATTTGCTCAAACATCATCTGGGCCATACCCACACCGCCGTCGGCGGACCAGGATTTGGCGCGTTCTTGATCGAGCATCTCTTCGAACTGCTTCTCGCTCTGCGATCCGCCGAACATGCCGCCTTCCGGGGCCGTTTTGCGCATCTGCTTCATCATCTGGGTGAGAAACATCTCTTCGAACCCCTGACAAGCCTCTTTCAGCTTGGCTTCTTCGGCGGCCTTGGAGGGGCCGGCCGAGGCCTGCTGGTTGATCGGCAGCGGGGACATTCCTTCGATAAACATAGCTGATGTTCTCCTTAGGTTGGTCTACTAGCCGCGCTGCAGCTGGTTGGCCTGTTTCATCATCTCGTCGGCGGCCTGAACACCCTTCTGGCTCATCTCGAAAGAGCGCTGAGCCTGAACGATGGAGATCATCTCCTCGACGATGTTGATGTTGGATTTCTCCAGGTGACCCTGAGCCACGGCGCCGAGGCCGAGGGTCTTGTCGCCGGGAGTTCCTTCGACCTTGCTGCCGGAGACATCGGTCTCGGCAAACATGTTGCCGCCGATGGCTTTGAGGCCGGCCGGGTTCAAGAACTTGGTCAGCTTGATCTGACCCAGCACCTGGGGCGAGCCGTCGCCTTCGTTAGAGACGCCGGTCACTTCACCGGTGGGAGAGATCTGAATGTTGGACATGTTGTCCGGGATAGAGAGGCCGATAGGGTTCCCGGCGGCGGTGGTGACCTGGTGGGTCTTGCCGTCGTAGCGGAAGTCGCCGGCGCGGGTGTAGCCAGCGGTGCCGTCAGGCATCGTGACCTTGAAGAAGCCTTCGCCCTCGATACCGACGTGGAACGGGTTGCCGGTCTTCTGCAGGCTACCCTGGCTGAAGAGACGGTCCGTGCTGGTCGCGCGAACACCCATACCGATCTGGGTTCCACCCGTGGCCTTCGTGCCCGGCTCCTGCATGGTTGCGTAGAGGAGGTCCTCGAACGCCACGCTGGATTTTTTGTAGCCGGTGGTCTGGTAGTTGGCCAGGTTGTTGGAAACGTTGTCGATGTTCATCTGCTGGGCCATCATGCCCGATGCCGACGTGTACAGTGCTCTCATCATAAGCTTAGTCTTCCTCCGCGCTTCTACTTCTTCTAGAATTCTCGAGTCGATTCGCCAGAACCTCTGGCGTAAGGGCGACCTTTCGTGGGGAACGAGTCCGAGTTCCCCACGATGGACGCGATCAGGTCGCCTTTAGCGGACGCGTCCCAGCTCGCTGACCGCCTTCTGCAGGCGCTGGTCGTGAGCCGAGAGGGCCTTCTGGTTGGCTTCGAAGTTTCTCATCACTTCCATCAAGCCGACCATCTCCTGGAGGGCGTTGACGTTGGACATCTCTTTGAAGCCTTGCTTGATCTTGAAGTCCGAAGAGGCGCGAACCCGAGGGGTCTGGGCGCCAAAGGCGGTCCCACCGGCACGCTTCAGGTCGGCGGAGTCTTCGAACACGCTGACCAGCACCTTGTCGACTTCGCGACCGTCGATTTTGACGGTTCCGTCGTCGGACACCTTGAACTCGTTGCCGGTGGCGCGGATAGGGCCGCGATGGCCGAGCAGCTTGTGACCTTCGGCGGTAACCAGGAAGCCGTCGTTGGAAAGACGGAAGTTACCGGCGCGAGAGAACTCGATGCCGCGGTCGGTCTGAATGGTGAAGAAACCCTTGCCGTTGTCGTCGAGGGCCAGGTCGAAGTTGTTGCCGGTCTCGCGCAGCGCGCCCTGGCTGAGGTAGGTCTGCGAAGAGTGCTGCAGCGTGCCCTTGACCTGCGCATCGCGCTGGAGCATCGCCTCACCGCCGGCCTTGTGCATACCGTCGGTGGAAACTTCGCGGTCGAGGATCTCGGTGAAGGAGCTGATCACCATGCCCTCTTTGCGGAAACCAACAGTGCTGGCGTTGGCCAGGTTGTTGGCGATGATGTCCTGCTTGACCGACATCGCCATCATTCCCTGAGTGGCGGCCTTCATCCCATCTAGCATCTTGCGTACGTCCTCCTGCGACTAACCTTGAACTACGACAATTCGAGACGATCAGGTTCTCTTTCCCCTGGCGTTCGACCTTGTCTGTAACATTTTTTTAACAACTCGCGGCTTCGACTCAAGCCGCTCTTCTGATTTCTATCCTACGTCCACCCTGTGATCGCCCGTTGTCGCGAATGTTACCGGCTTGTTAACGAATCCGACGGAATCGTCGCGGACCAGGTCTTGCTGCACGCGGGACCCCCACTGCAGCCACACTTTTAGCGCGCCTCGACGTCGTCGTGGCCGTACTCGACCTCGGTACGAACGCTGGCCGCGCGCGGTAACATTTCGTTACCGCGACTCTCCCACTCCTGGCCCAGATCGTGAGCGAACTCGATCAGGGTGGACAGTAGCTCGTAAACCTCGGGCGGAACGTCGGTAGCGCCGCTTTGCTCTTCCAGAAGCTGCTCGACCTGGGTGGCGTTCTGGTGAACCTCGACCCCGCTGGCCTGCGCCTCGGCGATCATCTTCTCGGCCTCGGCCCCCGTGGCCACACCGACCACGCGCTGGCGGCCCTGGGCGTCGGTCTCGACGATCAGCGCCTTCTTTTCGTCCTCGGCCCCGTCGAGGTTGTCGTAGAACCCCTCTTCAAAGGCGTTGGCCCAGGACTCTTCCCAGTTCTCTTTCCCTTTGCCAGGCTCAGGCATGGATATTGCAGCGCTCCAGGTCGTCGAAGTTGGTGTGCTCCATCAGGTCGCGCTTGCCCGCGTGCGGACGGAAGTGCGAGCGGAAGCGGGCGGTCTCCCAGCCCAGGCCGCGCACCCGTTCGGCCAGCGCCGGCAGATAACGAGCGGCGAACTGGCGAACCTCGTGGTTGGGAGTGCCCAGATCGACCGAGACCTTCCCGTCCTTGATGTCGACCACGAAATGCAGTTCACCCATCTGATCCGTCTGCACGAAAAACTCGATGCGGGTCTCCTCCGGGTCGACCCGACGGCGCCCTCCCCCGTCCTCGGTGTACTGCACCCAAACCTCGCCATGCTGGAAGCCGGGAAAGTTCAGAGGAAGCTGCATGTAATAGTAGCCGATCATACTCTCGGGCTTGATGGTATTGATCAGCCGCTGCGCCTCGATGTTCTGCTCCAGCCCCTCCATCAGCGCCAGCAACTCTTCCGAGGCCACGCCTTCGGCGGCGGCGCGCTCGCGCATCTGCCGCATCAGTTTGGTGAAATCCCACTCTTCGCCGCCACCGAAGCCGCCCGGCCCCATGTTGGTGTTGGGCTGCTGCATCCCGGCTTGCTGAGCCAGGGCGTTCAGCCCTTTCCCGCCGCCAGGACCGCCGGCTTCGCGCTTAGCCCCGGCCTTACCAGGGTCGCCGACCGACATCTTGCCCATACCGGTTTGCACCTGGCCGATCATGTCGTTGAGCTCTTTGCTCATTTTGCTGCCGAACTCGTTGAGCTTCTTGAACTCGGTGCTCAGACTCATCATCTGCTGCCCGATCTGAGGGTTGCTGGCCATGAAGTTCGAGAGCGAATTCACGTTCTGCGGCGTCACCGGAACCTGCCCGTTCTGCAACAGATTGGTAGCGGCCACGCGATTGGCCAGAGGCGCCTGGTTAGCCGCGTTGGTCCCGGGCGAGGTCTGAGCCAGGGAGGTCTTGAGGTCGCTGAGGTTCTCTTTGGTCAGCGGAATCTTGAGCTCGACCATGGTCTTGGCCAGATTCAAACTCTTCTCGTCCATGGGCACTTTCATGCTGGTCATGGTCTGCGAGAGATCGTTCATCGACATCTTCTCGAACGGAGTGTCGACCAGCTTCAGGTGGACCTGGCCCTTGTTTTCGCCCTGGACCTGGAACTGGACGGACTCGCCAACCTTCAGCGGGACCCGAGCGTCGGCTTTCATCATCAGGTCGCCCAGACGCAGCATGAACTGTCCGTTCTGCTGTCCCGTGACCTTACCGTGAATCGTCGAGCCAGGAGCGAACATCGCCGCCTGAGGCCCCTGCGGCAGCGCCACCGAGACCTGAGGTGGAGTGGGACGCGCCCCTGGAGGGGTAAACGGTCCGGTCGTTGTTTGAGCAGCCCCGGCGCCGGTGGGTCCCCCCGTCGCCAAGCCCGCTTTGAAGGCGTTGAGGCCTCCCCCTTGTCCACCAGGTAATGCGTTCATCTACTCACCATCCTAAAGGCGGTCTGTGACCCGCCCTTATCGTCTGCATTTCCAATATGTTAACGGTTTCGACGAACTTTGTTGCGTTGCCTGGCGAGACTACTCCCGGTCCTCGGTAGGAGAAGCCTCACCCCGACCCTCTCCAACCGAGGCTTCCTCCGCCTCGTCCCCTCCAACCTCATCTTCCTCCGGGCCCTCGGCCGCCGCCTTGGAAGCCGCAGGCGCTGGCAGCGGCGGAGCCTCCGGGCCACGGAAGACCATGACGGAGAGCGGCGGTACATCGAACTCGGCCGAGTACTGCTGGTAACGGAAGGGAACCGCCTGGGCCTCGACATCGCCTCGAACCTCGAACCCGGAGCCGCCGTACTCGGGCTTGTCCGAGTTCAGCACCTCGGTCCACAGCCCCGGCCAGGGCAGAGGTACCTGGTGAGCCGACTGAGGGATGGGAGTGAAGTTGCAGAGGAACAGAACGGCGCTGCGCGGCTCATCCGCAAAGCGGACGAAGCTGAACACGCTGGTGTCGCGGTCGTCGCACTCCATCCAGGAGAAGCCCGCCGGGAAGTTGTCCAACTGGTGCATCGCCGGCTCGTCCCGGTAGAGCCGGTTCAGGTCGCGGGCCCAATCGTGGACGCCGCGATGAGTGTCGTGTTCGAGCAGATCCCAGTCGAGTTGCCCGTTGAAATCCCACTCCCGGCGCTGAGCCAGTTCGGCTCCCATAAACATCAGCTTCTTGCCAGGATGGCCAATCTGGTACCCCATCAGCAACCGCAGGTTGGCAAACTTTTGCCAGTCGTCGCCGGGCATCTTATGGATCAGCGACGCCTTGCCGTGCACCACTTCGTCGTGGGACAGCGGCAGCATAAAGCACTCGCTATAGTGGTACGACATGCCGAAAGTCAGCTTGTTGTGATGATAGGTCCGATGAATCGGGTCTTCCTTGAAGTAGGCCAGCGTGTCGTTCATCCAGCCCATGTTCCACTTGAAGGTAAAGCCCAGGCCGCCCTCGCCGGTCGGCTTCGAAACGCGCGGCCAGGCGGTGGACTCTTCGGCCATGGTCATCACGCCGGGGTACTCTTTGGCGATCGACTCGTTGAGCAGTTCCAGGAACTCGACCGCCTCCAGGTTCTCGCGCCCGCCGAAACGGTTGGGCAGCCACTCGCCGTCGTTGCGACCGTAGTCCAGGTACAGCATGCTGGCCACCGCGTCGACCCGCAGTCCGTCGATGTGGTACTTGTCCAGCCAGAACATGGCGCTCGAGACCAGGAAGTTCGAGACTTCGCTACGCCCATAGTTAAAAATGAAGGTGTTCCACTCGGGATGGAACCCTTTGCGAGGGTCGGCGTGCTCGTAGAGGTGGCTGCCGTCAAAGAACCCCAGCGCGAATCCGTCGGTCGGAAAATGAGCCGGCACCCAGTCGAGGATCACACCGATCCCTCGCTGGTGCAGCGTGTCGACAAGGGCCATAAAGTCTTCCGGGGTTCCGAAGCGCGAGGTCGGGGCGAAATAGCCCACCACCTGATAACCCCAGGAGCCGTCGTAGGGAAACTCCGTGACCGGCAAGATCTCGACGTGGGTGTAGCCCATCTCGACCACGTAGTCGGCCAATAAAGGCGCCATCTCGCGGTAGGTCAGCCACTCGCCGTCGTTCTTCCGCCAAGAACCCAGATGGACTTCGTAGATATTGACCGGACTGCTGTGAGGGTTCCAGGTCTTACGACGCTCCATCCATTCGCCGTCGTGCCACTCGTGACGGTCCAGGTCCCACACTTTCGAAGCCGTGTCGGGGCGCAGTTCGGCGCAGAAGGCGTAAGGATCTGCCCGGTCCGAGTGATAGCCGCCCAGTTCGGAGCGGATGGAGTATTTGTAGGCGTCGCCTTGGCTGACCCCTTCGACGAAGCCGCTCCAGATGCCGGTTTCGTGGTGCTTATGAAGCAGCGCCGCCCCCTCGCGCCAGCCGTTGAAACTCCCGATGACGGAGACCTGAACCGCGTGGGGCGCCCATACCGCGAAGTACACGCCGTTCTTCCCTTCGTGCTGGCACAGATGCGCACCCAGGCGCTCGTAGGCGCGATAGTGGCGGCTGGCGGTCCAGAGGTACTGGTCGAACTCGGAGAGGGGAGGAATAGGTAGCGTGCTCATCGTTCACCATGACCCTATTTAAGCCACCTCAAACGGAGCGTCGGAAGCGCCCTCCCACCCATCAACACTCAACGGAACCACCTTGACTCACCACGTATGCATGCTTTAGGATAGGGCTACTCCGACCCAGGGTACAATGGTACTGCCTATCCGAATCGGAGATAGTGGTATACCAATCCACTTCAGGGGGAACTTCGTGGAAAATTCTAGCAGCGCGCTACTCACCGTTCGCTTCACGCCGCATCTCAACCGACGCGACCTGTTAGGTTCGACTCGTCGTGAGATGGCAAGCCCTCTGCCCACATGCGAGCGACCGCTGCCGTACCTCGAAGAGATCCCCGATTGGGCTCCTCGTCGCGAAGGCGCTGCGGCCTCCCAGTGCTCTACTGCTCCCTCGGAATCCGTCGACCACTACGAGTCGTGGCAGGGGATCTGCTGGTAGCCCTCCCCATTCCGGCGGCATTCTTAAGCGGGTTCTTCCCGCTCTTCCCTCCACCTGACCGGCGCCGTTCCGTCGATCAAGGCCATCTCTAACCGCCTCAGATAGTCGTCCCTCGAGATCTCGAAAGCGCCCAGCGACGCCGTGTGCTCGCTGAGCACCTGCGAATCGAACAGCATTACCCCCAGCGAACGAAGCTTGTCGACCAGGTGCGCGAAGCCCACTTTGGACGCTTCCGCCTCGCGGTGAAACATCGACTCCCCAGCGAAGAACCGTCCCATCTGGACTCCGTAAAGACCCCCCACCAGATGATCCTCGCGCCACACTTCCACGCTGTGGGCGTAGCCCATCTGGTGAAACTCGTGGTAGGCCGTCACCATAGGCGACGAAATCCAACTGTCCCGAGCGTGATGACGCATGCACTCGATCATCACCCGCGAAAAAGCCTCATCGAAGGTCACCTGAAAACGCCCCTGACGCACCACTCGGCTCAGGCGACGTGACAACGCCAGCGTGCTCAGATCAAAAACCGCTCGAGGGTTGGGAGAGTACCAGCGGGCGGGCCAGTCCGACCAGGGAAAGATGCCGTGCCCGTAGGCGTCGAGCAGGAGCGCGGGCGTGATCCGCGCCGAACTACCGAGGTAGCCTTCCGGGCCGGCCAGCCTGGGGTCGGGAAAGTATGTGGGAGAGGACCTCTCGCGCATGGCACGCCAAGCTTCGCCAGAGATCGACCAAGTTCCCAGTCTATTTGGCTTTCGCGGCCACCGCAGGCTTGAATTCGAGGGCGTCCGAGTTGATACAGTAGCGAAGGCCGGTCGGAGGCGGACCGTCTTCGAACACGTGGCCCAGATGGCCGCCGCAGCCCGAGCAAAGGATCTCGGTTCGGTCCATGTTGTGAGACTTGTCGACCTTTTCTTGCACCGACTTCGAACTCGAAGGCTTATAGAAACTGGGCCAACCGCAGTGCGAGTCGAACTTGGTCACGGACTGGAACAGCACTTCGCCGCAGCCCCGGCAGACGTAGCTACCCTTGCGCTTCTCTTTGACATACTCGCCGCTATAGGGCGCCTCGGTCCCCGCCTTCCTGAGCACCTCGTAGGCTTCGGGCGAAAGCTGCTTCTTCCACTCCGCGTCGCTCTTCTGGACTCGGTAGGTCGTGGGCTTGGCCAGGACGGCCACGCCACACAGCAGAAGGAGGGTGAGAAAACCAAGGATCCCGCGCATTTTCATAGGCCGTGCAACACCGCAGTCCGGGCAAAGTTCCCAGGAGATGCCTCGGCTTCGGGCAAACCTGGCATTTATGAAAAATCTGCTCGGCTCGTTTTTCCTGGTGCTCACCCTTCTGCTTCCCGCCCTGGCCCAGGACGTGCTGCCGCCCGAAGGCTCGCGACTGATCGCCAGCGGACCCGACGGAGTGGTCCTGCAATGGCCCGGCGACGCGCGCCAGCGCTACTTCGTGCAGATCTATAGCGGAGGCGTCGCCGCCGTCGAGCAAGAGGTCACCGGCAACACCATCGCCGTCCCTCTGCGGGGCGGCCTGGGCTACCAGTGGAAGGTCAGCCGTATCGAACCGAGCGGCGGCTACTCCGAACTGGTCTCTAACCGTAATTTCCAGGTGGTCAACGACACTTCGATCGTCATCGCGGGCAGCAACGGTGGGAAAGGGCGTGACGGCACCTACCGCACCGGCTACGCTGGAGAGAACGGCGGGGCCGGAGGAGCCGGTCCCAACCTGACTGCCACCCTGCAGCCGATGGGGATCTACGTCGGACTGACCATCACCGGCGCTCCCGCCAATCGCCAACTGCTGCTAGCCCCCGGTTCCGGGCCGATTATGCTGGTCAGTCGGGGCGGTCAGGGTGGAGCCGGAGGAGCCGGAGCCAACGGCCAGCCCGCCTTTTTCAACGTGCAGACCGGATACGTCAGCCTGCCGCAGCCGGGAGGGAACGGAGGGGTTGGAGGCACCGGAGGCGCCGGCGGCAGCATCACCGTGGTCTCGAACGGTCTGGAACCGGCCCGCTACCTGCAGTTCGATACCAGTGGAGGGCCCGGCGGAGCGGCCGGCGCCCCGGGGCGGGGCGGAGACCGCGTGACCGTGCCGGTCGACTGGCGCTACGGGCTACCGTTCGGCTACGCCGACGTGCCCGCACCCAACGGACAGCCGGGGCAGCCCGGGCAGCCGGGACAAGCCGGTCAAGTATTCTATCGCTAACAACTTGAGAAACGGCCCGCGCGAGGCCCTTAGCCCCTGGCCGACCCGACGCTCCGCGCGAGGCCCTCAGCCCCTGGCCGACCCGATGCCCCGCGCGAGGCCATCGCGCCCCGGTCAACCTCAGCGCCCCGCACGAGGCTCAGGAGAAAATCGGCGCCCCGCGTGAGGCGCCGATTTTCTCTAGGGAGACTTTTGGGAAGGGGGGCTTAGAGCCTACTCCTCGTCGGAGCCGCCCATCTCGAAGCTCTCTTCCGGCGGCACTTCTTCGTCGGAAACCTCCGTGGGGCACTCGGCCAGCGCCTCGAAAGCCCGCGCCACCGCCTCGGCCCCGGGGTCGACCACCCCAGCCAGAGCGCCCGCCCCCAGGTAAGCTGAACGCCCCGCGCCGGCCTCGGTCAGTTCCGCCGTGGCGTCCGCAGCCTGTCGGGCGATCTGGGCCACCTCGACCAGACTCTTCCCCTCTTTCAGCGCCTGCAGAGCGGGCCACAGGGAATCGAGCATGGTGCGGTCGCCGGGCTTGGCCCCCCCGTAGAAGTGCATCCTCTCGACCCCGTAGATCAGCGCCTGGGTCCAGCTTTTGCTCTTGCGATACTCGCCCGAGGCGCCGCCCGTAAAGATGGCCAGCAAGATCCCGCTGCTCCCTCCCGCGTGGCCCAGCGAGGAGGACAGCGCCCCCAAGAGTTCGGCCGGGTCCGACATAGGGAGCGCTCCGAGTCGCGCCTCGATGGCGGCCGCCGCGTTGGCAAAGGTGTCTCCGGCATCACCGTCTCCAACCTTCCCGTCCAGGGCATTAAGGTCGTCCCGGCTCTCCTGCAGACGCCGCACGATAGCGGTCAGACGCACCGCCACCAGCGGATCGCGCGAGGCCCTCGGCTCCTCCCCCACCACGCTGGGAAGGGGCAACAGGCGCGGCTGCTTGGGCACCACCGCGCCAGGCCAGGCTGGGATCGGAACCGGAGCCGTCAGCGCCTCGCGCACCCCTTCGGTCAGCGGAAGCACGGTCAGCGAAAACCCGTTCATATCGTAAGAGGTCATGAGATGGCCCGGGCCCACCATCAGTTCCGTCCGCTCGCCCAGCGGGGTTTCCAGATAGTCCTTGACCAGCACGCCCATCTCGACCGGCGGCACCGCGCCCAGGTTGTTGAACAGCGCGGCCAGCGGTCCCTCGCCCACGGCCGACTGCACACCTTCGACCACCCGGGCCAGCATCTCGCGGGCCCCGGCCATAGGAACTTTCTGAACGCCCGGCTCGCCGTGGATGCCCAGACCCAGTTCGGCCTCGTCATCGCCCAGTCGCTCCTTGCCCGGGTTGCCCGGCGTGTGACAGGTGGTCAAGGCTAATCCCAGGCTCTTGACCGAATCCGCCACCTCGCCGGCGATCCGGGTGACCGTTTCCAGATCCTCGCCCTTCTCGGCGAAGTAGCCCGCCACTTTGTGTACCAGCAGGGTGCCTGCGATACCGCGCGGCTGCACCGACGGAGCCAGCGAAACGTCGTCCCCGACGACCACCATCTCGACCTTCAGCCCCATCTGGCGAGCCCGCTCGGCGGCCAGGCCAAAGTTCAGCCGGTCGCCAGTGTAGTTTTTCACCACCAGCAGCACTCCGGCGCGACCTGCCACCGCACGGATGGCGGTCAGCACGGCCTCGACGCTAGGTGAAGCAAACACCTCGCCGCAGACCGCAGCGGTCAGCATGCCGGGGCCAACAAATCCAGCGTGCGCGGGCTCATGTCCTGAACCTCCGCCCGAGATCACGGCCACCCGCTCCTTGTTCCAGTCGGCGCGGACCACCACTTTGATCTGAGGATAGCCGTCGAGGCGGGTCAGGCGCCCAGCCGAGGTAGCGATCAGCCCCTGGAGAGACTCTTGAACCAGGGAATCGCGATGATTAAGAAAGTGCTTCATACAGCACACTCCGCCCCCGCGCCGGAAAGTTCCTGGGTTGGGACCCGGCAGGGCTCTGCCCCGGCCCGGCCTAAGCCATCCGCCGTGAGCATGTACGAACGCCTCGCCGCCGTCTGCCAGCGGCTTCGCGCCACCGCCCAGGCGGTCGACGCCTCCTTCGAACCGCCCGCCCAGCAGATGGCCTGGCTAGCCGAGTCGGGATACTTCCGTCACACCGCGGACGTGGGGCCCGCCGAACGACGACGCCTGCTAGACCTGCTCTCCTCGGGCTGCGGGGCGACCGCCTTCCTGGCCAGCCAGCACGAAGCTTCGTGCCGACGTCTGCATCGAGCGGCCCACCCACTGTTCGAAAGCGCCGTGAAGGGCGAAGTCTGGGTTGGAGTCTGTTTCGCCCATTTGCGCCGTCAGCCCAGTCCGGTCGCCGTGACGCGCCAGGGGCAAAGCCTGCTCTTCCAGGGAGTCGGACCGTGGTTCTCCGGAGTAGGCCTGATGAGCCAGGTACTGGTGGCCGGCGCTACCGACGACGGCGAGTTCCTGATGGCCCTCAGCCCCCTCGAGCGCCCCGAGATCGAGGTGGGAGAGAGTACTCCGCTGGCCGTGATGAACGCCACTGCTACCGCTCCCCTGGCCTTCCATCAGCTAGAGGTCCCGCTCCCGGATCTGGTGGTTACTACCAGTGCGGCTCAGATGTCGCAGGACGATCAGCACTCCACCGTATTCCAATCCTCCCGTTCCCTGGGAGTGGCCCGGGCCGCCGCCGAGTTTCTGCCGGCCAGTGCGCGCGACCGCTTGCTTGATCGCCTGGAGGCCCAACACCAGAAGATGGACGCCTGGGACCAGCGCCCCGCGTGGGCCAGCGCCGTGGCCCTGCGCAAAGAAGCGTTGGAGCTGGCCGCCCTGGCCGTGCAGGCGGCCCTGATGAGTAGCGGAGGCGCCGCGCACAGTCTGACTCACCCGGTTCAGAGATTGGCAAGAGAAGCTTCGTTTTACGCAACCACGCAGCTGACCAGCGAGTTGAAAGAGGCGTTCCTGAACGACCTCTGATTCAGGCCCTAGAACGGATCCGCATCAATGGCACCACCCGCTCCCCATCACCTCTGGCAGCGCCTGCGCGCCGCCCTCGAGTACACCCGCCAGGCTCAGGGGCGGCCGCCGGACGCCGCCGAGCGTCGCCGCTTCGCCTCGTCCCCGCAGTGGGACGGCACGCGTTTCCGCAACCGGGTGGCCCAGGCGCCGATCGTCTACTCCCGCATCTTCTATAACGTCTTTTTCGGCCGCTCTCGCTACGCCTCGCCCCACGGCGAGGTCCCGATCCAGCGGTTAACCGCGCAGGACGTCGCCCAACTGCCAGCGTCCGGCCTGCGGGCCACCTGGATGGGCCACTCCAGCACCCTGCTCGAGATCGACGGGACTCGCCTGCTGCTCGACCCGGTGTGGAGCGAGCGCGCCTCGCCCTTCAGCTTTGCCGGCGCCCTGCGTTTTCACCCCGTCCCGCTGGCCTTAGAGGACCTGCCGCCGCTGGACGCCGTGGCCATCTCGCACGCTCATTACGACCATCTGGATATGCTTACCATTCGGCGCCTTCGCGACCGGGTACCGCTCTGGATCGTGCCGCTGGGAGTCGGGTCGCACCTGCGCCACTGGGGCGTCGACGGTCAGCGCATCGTCGAACTGGACTGGTGGCAAAGTCACTCCGTGGGCCAGGTCAAGGTTACCGCCGTCCCAGCCAGACACGACACCGGCCGCTCCATCCTGTTCGGGGACCGCAAGCTGACTCTATGGTGCGCCTGGGCTTTCCAGGGTCCGCGTCACTCGGCGTTCTTTGGCGGCGATTCGGGGCTCAACGACGGCTACGCCGAAGCGGGGCAGCGACTGGGACCGTTCGACCTGTGCCTGATCGAGATCGGAGCCTACGACCCGCTGTGGAGAGACGCCCATCTGGGCCCGGAAGAGTGCGTGCTGGCCTTCCGCCTGACTCGAGGCAGGCTGCTCGTGCCGGTGCACTGGGCCACCTTCGAACTGGCCCCGCACGGATGGACCGAGCCGATCGAGCGGTTCCTGGTGGCCGCCGAGCAGGCCGGGATCCGCTACACGATTCCACGGCCGGGCCAGTCGGTCGAACTCGAGTCGCCGCTGCTGCACGAGCGCTGGTGGCCCGACGAGCCGTGGCTGACAGCAGAACAGCGAGAGGTCTGGTCCAGCGGTATGGACCATCTGCGGGGCCTTTAGGGAGCCTTGGTTGCAGTTTTAGCGGGAGCCTTCGCGGGCTCTGGCGAGGGCTTGGTGGGAGCCGAGGGCTTCTGGCTGGAGCCCTCGGGAGTGGCCGATTTCGTGGGCTCCGAGCTATCCGGAGCCGTCGCGGCGGTCGCCCACTTTACCGTGTTCATGGTGGCGTAGGCGTCCTCGAGTCCTTGCTTTTCTCGCTCGATCGGGTAGTGGATCATGAAGTTGTATTCGTGCCCGTCGTGCAGGGCCACCGTGAGCAGGGTCTGGTGAGTCGCCTCGCCGTTGGGCGGGAACATGTTCTCGACCACGAAAGCGGCGGCTTGCCCGCCGTCGACGGTGATCATCATCCGCCCCAGGCACGGCGCATCCTTGGGGAGCGAGCGGACCACGCTGTCGTACAGCTGCTCGATGGTGCTTTCGGCCTTGCCCTTGGTGACCACGATGGCCACCTCGTCGAGCGAGGCCAGCGAGAGGACAGCGTGCGGGTTGTAGGTGACCCGAAAATCTTCCAAGGTGGTCAAGGTGAAACTCTTGTCCGAGGCGCGGAACTCTAACCGGGGCTCTTCGGCCAGGGATGGCAGCGCCAGCACCAGGAGCGTCGCCAGCAAGGTCGCCAGTAGCAGCCCCAGGCGACCCAGCCGCCAACGGCGGCGAACCTTCCCATCATTTGACCTCATAACGCACCGCCTCTAACAACGCCTCTTTGTTCTCCAACCACATCGCCTCGCCCCCGCCCTCCGGAAACTCGAGAGTGATGGTCGGGATCTTGCGCTCGCGTCCGACGTAGGTGCCGAACGAGCCCGGGGTGGGATAGCCGATATCCGGCTCTACGGGGTAACCGTTGAGAGCGCTCATGCGTTTCGCTAAATCGCCGGCCGGTCCGTCGTAGTTGACGTTATGAAGCGGAGCGTGAATCGTCACGATCTTGCTCGGCCCGAACTCGTCGATGATCTTGATCACCGCCTTCGTCTCGGGCTCGGAGCCCGCACTGGGGCCTCCCCAGTAGCGCGTCCCTTTCCCCTCGGAACTCCAGTTCTTGGCCGGGAAGTTGCGATTGACGTCGACCTTGTTGGCGTTATAGCGGGTTCCCGCCGCCAGCGCGTCCGGGCTGAGCACGGGACAGATCAGGACACTGCGCCCTGCCAGCTCGCCAGGCGTCTTGGACAGGTACTGGACCAGGCGGCGGCAGGCCGTTTCGCCTGCCGGTTCGTCGCCGTGGAAGACTCCGAAAATCAGGGTGCGGTTGGGCCCATCGCCCAGACGTGCGACCTCGATCGGGCGCCCTTTGACGGACTGTCCCACGGTCGTCCAGACGATGCCGTCCTCCGAAAGCGAGGTAGCCATACTCATCACCGATTCCTCCGAAATCTTTGCTCCACTCCAGCGGAAGGCCCAGCCTCGGCCCAGTCCCAGAGTGGTCTGACCCTCCGCCTTCCAGAAGCGCGCGCCTTCCTTGCCCAGACGCCAGCGCACGCCGGTAGGCACCGGGCTCCAGGGGCTCAGCGTCAGGCGAGGCCCTTCTGCGGATGAAGTCCAGGCTGCCCACTCGCCAGCGGCGGGCTCGGTAGGCTGCCAGCCGTTACGCTCTAGCCAGGCCGACATCCGGGGGGACAGGGTTGGAGCCGGTCCCAGGTCCGGAAGGTTGGAGGGGTCGGCCGGCTCGGCCGAGGGGTCGGGCGAAGGCTCTGGCGAGGGAGCCGCGCGGGGCGTTTCTTCAGGACCGGGGACGGGCTCGTCGGGCTCACCGGCGGGGGTCGTCGGGCCGGGCGCTCCCACCGCCTCCTCTGAGGGCGACCCTGAGGGCGACTCTGAGGGCGACTCCGCGCGGGGCGTTTTCGAGGGCTGCTCCTTCGCGCCGGAGCCCGTGCGGGGCGTTTCCCCAGGGCTCTGGGAAGGCTGCTCCCCTGAATTCGACTCCGCGCGGGGCGTCGGCTCTGCCGCGGGGCCAAGTCTGGCGACGGCTAACGGGGTCTCTAGAGCGAAGCTATCCCGGGAGGGCCCCGAGGGAAGCTCCTGAGCCTGCACAGAGCCCATCAGCAGAGCGGAAAACAGCAGCGAGCGGATTTTCATAAACTTTCAGGCGCTCTTCGGCAGAACACGAACGTGGACCTGAGTGGAATGCTCGGCCCCGTCGGTCTCGGCGGTCAGGATGTCGACGGAAACCTCGTCGTCGATCAAGGTGAAGGTCAGCCGGCCCAGGTCGCCCACAGGGAACGACTCTTGCTGCTTACCGTACAAACACTGCAGGGCTCCGTTTTCCACCCACATCGCACTGCGGGCGCCTTTGTGGATGTACTCGACGCGGTCGCCGGTCAGGGAGAGCAGTTGGGCGCCGAAAAGCTGGTCCTTGACCACCATCAGCACGTTCGAAGAGTAAGAGGCGACGCGCGCCTTAGGATCGCGAGGAACCTCGTCGAGAAGACCAAGCCGCTTGGCCATCGTGTAACCGAACAGGGCAAACCCCCCCGCGGCTGCCCAGATATAAACTTCCGCCATGGGCGGGAGGTTCTGTTCGCCTAGCCGGGCTCCTGTCGTGGCAGAGAGGCCCACACGACCCGCGCGGGGCGTTTTCGAGGCCGATGTGGATTTGCCCAAGACCCGCGAGGGGCGTTCGCGAAGCCTACCCGAGAGCCATCAAAGACACGCGCGGGGCGTTCGCTGGGCCGACCTGAATTTGCCCTGCCGACGGCCCAGAGCCCGAGTAGTGAACATCCCCTTCGGCGCCCCGGGAACCCCGCGCGGGGCGCGTGGTTGGGAAGGGAAACCTCGAGCAAGGACAAGAAAGGAGAGCCATGCCTCGCTGCTACTCTTGCGGACAGTTCGTCAAGAAGCCCCATCGAGAGGTGGACGGCCGGGTCGAAAGGGCCTTCTGTGACCTCTGCTACGCCGAACGCGACTGGAAGTTCGGGACCGACCGCGCCACCGCGCCCTCCGAGCCGTTGCGCGTGCCCGCTCCGCCACTCAGCTTCTGGGATCGCGTGCGGCGCTTCTTTAGCCTCTGACCAGGCCGGGAAAAGTCTTCCGTAGCGCACGGAAGACTTTTCGCTCGCCCACGACGAACTTCATCTCTGGTGGGTAGACCGATGGAACCCACGGCGAGCTCCTGAGCCCCAGGGCTGGTTCAGCGAGCTCCCTTTGAGAGCCAGCCTGAACCGCGCCTGGTGGAGATTCCAGTCCGAAAAGGAGCCGTCCCCAACCGCACTTCCCTGGAGCCGCACGACCTTGAACGCCCTCGCTGGCCCGTTAGAGACCCACGACGAGCTCGGCCGCATCCAGTTTGAACTCGCTAGTCGTAGGCAAACGATGGCCGAGGCGATTGTCTTGATGGAGATCTGCCGATTGAAGGCTGCTGGCCAAGCCGTCCCGACTCCGTGGTCCCAATTCCGCCCAGAGATAGCGAGAATCGGTCAGGCCTACAGCGATTGGTTGGAGCTGCGAAAGACGGACGAGGGCCCGAAGCTCATTCGATACAGCCTGCTGCGCCCCCAAGGCCGTACGTCCGATCTGCAGCTGAAATTTCGAAGCCATCCCGAACAACGCTCGTATATGGGAGCGCGGCAACGGGATTCCCGCTGACCTTGCAGAACGTTCGAGGCATATGACCGATTCGGATCAAGGACAACAGTTCGAGGCGCCGCTCGCTCTGCTTCAGGACATCGTCGACAACCTGAGGGCCGAGCCGTCCGCCGACGAGTTGGCCGAGCAGTTGGCCACCCTGGAAGGCGCCGTCGAAGAGCTCCTCGACCTCGTGGCCGCCTCTCTGGGCGAGCTAAAGTGGGGTAACCCTTCGGCCCAGAACGAGCTCGAGGACATCTCCGAGCAGCTCCAGGACCAATTGGGAGTCCTGGGTGACGCCCTGCTCAGCGCTCGCTCCTTCGAAGACCTGCTCGCCGCCCAGGAAGAGGCTAACGCGATCCAGCTCTCCATGCCGATGACCTTGTCGCGACTGGAGTCGCTGCTGGACAGCCTGTCCGAGCCTCCCACCCCCGGCCTCTCCACTGCTCCCCAGGCGGCTCCCCCTGCACCTCAGGCCCCCGCCGGTCCTTTTGCCGAGTACGCTCGAGTCGAAGAGTCCGTAGAACTCCTTGAACTGCTGGCCGTGGCGGTCGTGGCTGTGGACAGCCATCTTGCCGACGGCGATCTGACCCATTTTCATCAGGCCTTGCAGCAGGTCGACCAGGCAGCCCTCGTCCTGCGGGCCGCGCTGGATCCCAGCGGACGAGGATAACTTCGGTGGAGGGGTCCCCGTCGGAAGAGCCCGGGCCGAAGCCCCCCGTGACGGAGGGGTCCCGGACGGAGGGGTCGACTCCGGGACAAGCGCCAACAGCGCCCGCCTCCGACTCGACCTGCCACTCCAACCCGTCACCTGCCTCTGCCTCCGCCTCTAGCGAAGTCGAGGGCGAAGTCGAGGGCGAGAAAAAATCGATCGCCGACCGCGCTCTGGTCCTGCACCTCAGCGGCTGGTGGCCCGCCTTCACGGTCGCCTTCGTGCTCTGCTCTAGCCTGATGCTGCACGAAGGGATTCGGGTCGTCCTGACCATCGGCCTGAGCGCCGCCTCGCTCTGCGCCGGGCTGTTCACCCTGATCGTCGGCCCTTTCCTGGGAAGTTGGAGGGCCAGCGCCCGGGGAGAGGGCGGGCACCTGATAAGGTCCGCTGTGCTCTGCCTGGGCCTTATCCCCTGGACCGTGCTCTCTCTGACCGGCCTGCTCATCGGGACGGCGATCATCGTGGCCTGGAACGGCCACCCTCCGAACCCGGCCGACGAACTGCTGCCCGGGCTCGACCGCATCATTGATGGTGTCCCCACCGCGACCCTGGGGCTGGCCTGGCTGGCCGGACTGGCGGCCTGCCTGATAGGACGGGAGATGGTGCGGGACGAGGTGGTGGTGTACAGCGGAGGTTCCCGCTGGCGCCAGGCGCTGTCCGTGCTGCTGTTGCTGCCCTACCTGTGGGCCTGCCAGATGGTGCTGAGCGCGGTCTGGGAAGGCTCGCGGTTGGACCCCGACCTTCGGCGGGCTTACGAGACCGACATCGCGGCAATGCTTCGTCACGGTACCGACGCTCAGGAAGCCGCCGTGGTCGATCTGCTGCCTGTCGGCTTCCGTGAGGACCCGGTAGTACAGGTCTGGCTGGCCAAAAAAAGCTCCTCCCCCGCCAAACGGAACGCGGTCCTGAAGCTCTGGTGCGAGCAGGCAGCTACGCTCTGGACGGGAGACGAGTTCTGGAACCGCCCCCCTCTGGTCGCTCTTTCCCAGCTAGCCCGAAGCCGCGAGATCATCGAGCGCTCGGATCTGAAGCCGGCCCTGCGGGGCGAGGTGGCGGTCCGCAGCGAGGTGGTGCTGATCGAACACGGCGGCGTCAGCGTCACTCAGTCTCAGCGACTCTATGACATGACGCTTCCCGCCGAGACCTGGGCAAAGCTGGTCGACCTGGGGCTCAGCCGGACCGACCTCCTGCAGGCGGCAGCGCTCGACGATCGCGATGTGCACGACCGCTTTGTCCAGGCGGCCGCCCGAGTGCTGGCCCGGGGCGACTACGACCTCGACGGCAACCTGCAGCGCCACTCCTTGGAGCGCTGCGCCGAACGTCAGCATCTGAACGCGCTGTGGCAATCGTACCAGGCGGGCAAGCCGTATCCCGTCGCGGACCACCCGCTGAGTCGCAAAGAGTTCGACAACCGGTATGCCAGTAGCCTGGCCTTCAACCTCAGCACGGCCGACAGCGACATCACGCAGGTCACCTACAGCGAAGAGGTGGCCCGCCAGGCGCTGGCCTACGATATCGTGCTGATGGAGTTGAAGCGGTTAGAGGCGCTGGGCGCTCCCCTGCCCCGCTCCTGGGCCGAGTTCCGCCCCGAAGTGCGAGCCGTCGGAGAGGCTTATCGCGACTGGATTCTGCTGGCCGCGAACCCCAACGGGGTCACTCTGCGTCGGCAGCAGCCGCGCCACGGTACCGGGCTGACCCACAGCTTCGTCCAGTCTCGCTGAACGTAGCAACCTCGCTAAAGCGTAGGCACCTCGCTGAACGTAGCAACCTCGCGGCTCGCGCCGACTTCGCCGAACGCGCCGACTTCGCCAAACGCGCCAACCTCTCTAAACGTGCCGATGGTCTGGAACGCTCTAGCTACGTTTGTCCGGTCGGCGAAGCTCGACATACATGTCGCCAAAGAACTGCTTCACCCGCAGCGGCTCGGCCGGCCCTGGAGTTTTATAGCGCAGGTGGATCGGCTCGTCTTCGGGAGGCGGCACGTAAGAGAGAAAAGAGCCCCAGCGGTTCAGCGACTCCCGCGCCTGCTCGTCCTCCTCGCTGCTCCGGGCCTGAACCAGGTAGGCGCCGTGACCAGACAAGTTGGAGGGCTCGGAAGCTTCCGAGGCCGACGCCTCGAGGTGCTCGTCAATCGCGTCGCGGAACCGCCGCTTGTCGGGAACGGTGTAGGCACAGGCCTCCAGAGCCTCACTCATTCGACTGTCTACCTCGATCCAGAGCGCCTTGTGACGCTGCTCTTCGCTGGCCACTTCGAGCCAGGCCTCGGGACCCTCATCGCTCGTCCGGCCGGTGATGTGGAGAGGGGTTGGAGGCATCCGCGTCTTGAGTGAGGTCGCCGCCCAGAGGCGAGCCTCCCTGACTCTGGCCTGGCGCTCCTTCGACTGCAGCAAAGCCAACCCCGTTATATCGCTGGCCAGCCCGTCGGCCGGCAGAAATAGGGTTAGCTCGAGGGGGGACGGCGTCGAGAAAAGCGGCTCTTCGTCGACGAGAACACCATCCCTGACCCAGGCCACCTTGGAAGTCTGCGGTTTCACCGACCATCCCACGCTGAGCAAGAAGGCGTAGTTGCCACCCAGCATCGGCTGAAAATAGCTGTTGTTGGCGATGGCATGTCGCTCGAGTTCGAAACTCATCTCTGGCCGAAGCCTCAGACGCGGTCCGCTGGTCGCGCGCACCCCTCGGAACTCGAGAGCGGGATAGAAATGAGCCGGGAACCCCGTAAGGAGATCAAGCGGCCGGTTGTCCAGGAACATAGGGATCGGAGAGAGGAAGCAAGCTCGGTTCAGCTCCTGAAACTCGGCGGAGAAATCCGCCACCGAGAAAAACCGTGCGAACAGGCCCGCTTTCTCGGGCGGCCGGACGCGAAGCTCGAGCAGCGGCTCGTCGACCGGCAGCGATCCCGATGAGATAGAACTTCGGCCTTCCGAGAGAGCCATGACTTTACGACGCCCGTCCTGACTCCAGTGCAGTTCGAGAGTGTAGTCGCGCCCGAGCGCCGCCAGTAGCCCTCCCTGCAGGGGAGACCTGGGGTCGTCCGCCGCCTGCTCGAGGAAGAGGTCGCCCAGGGGAGTGCTCGGGTCGGGGTCGGACCGTAACGGCGCTGACATCACCAGTTCGTGTCGCCCCTGTTGGATAGAGACGGAGCGGGCCCCCAGGCGAACCATCGCCTGGACCACACGAACGGCCCAGAGCCCGGGCCGAGGCAGGGTAAAATGGGCTCGCTTGGCCATGGCAGAGCGGAAGTCGACCCCAAAAGAGCCGCTGCCGGCGTATACTCCCGCAGCGCGTTCCGTCGCGAGGAAGCCTTTCAGCTCGTCGTCGCTCATGGCACCCCCTTGTGCTTGGTCTCTTACGCTTGGTCCCTAACGCCTGTTCCCTACGCGGGTCACCGCGCCACGGCCCGAATCTATCCGTCTTCGCGCTGAGGGCGTGTCATCACTTAGGCTTTGACCTGAGTCAGATTGTCGACCGCCAACTTCAGCGAGTCGAGTCGGTCGCGATGGGCCACCAGGGTACGAAGACCCGAACGGACCACAACCAGATCTTCGACCCCTAACAGCAACACCTTTTCTTCGGGGTCCTCCGAGAACACCACGTTATGATTGGCCTCTTCACTCCACACCGAGCCGTGCAAGCGGTTCCCGAACCCGTCGAGCTCCAGGTACTGAGCCACGGCGCGCCAACCGCCCACGTCGTCCCAGGTGATCTCGGGGATCACAGCGCGAACGTCGGCCGCCTTTTCCAGAATGGCGTAGTCGACCGAGATCCGCTCGAGCTTATCAAAGGCAGCCATCAAATCTTTACGCCCCTCGGGGAGGTCGATCGAGGTCATAACTGGTTCAAGGATCTCGATGTGAGCGGGCAAGTTGCGGGCAAATTCGGCCAGGATAGCGTCGGTTCTCCAGACGAACATGCCGCTGTTCCAGAAGTAGATCCCGCTCTCCAAGAACACCTCGGCCACTTCCTGGCTGGGCTTCTCTTTGAACCGGTCGACCTGGTAGTGAGAGAGCTCTCCCCCCTCCAGCGCCTGGCCCATCTGCAGGTAGCCGAAGCCGGTGGCAGGGTAGGTGGGCCGAATCCCCAGCGTGTACAGGCCGCCCTTCTGGCAGGCCTCGACCGCCTCGCGCAGCGCCGCCTGGAAGTTCTCTAAAGGCGAGATCACATGGTCAGCGGTCAACAGGACCATGGTGGCTTCGCCAAAGCGATGACGAGTCATCAGCGTGGCCAGCGCCACCGCCGCCGCGGTGTCGCGACGCGACGGCTCGCCGATGATGTTTTCGCGAGGGATCTCGGGAAGCTGAGCTGCCACCAACTCTTCATAGCTCTCGTTGGTCAGCACCATGATCTGCTCGGCCGGGACCAGGTCTCGAACCCGGTCGAAACTCATCTGCAGCAGACTCCGTTCGCCCACCAGCGAGAGAAACTGCTTGGGTCTTTCCTCGGTCGACAGCGGCCAGAAGCGAGTGCCCGCGCCTCCGGCCATAATCGTAACGACGGTCTTCACGCCCTGGCATCTCCCAACTTGATCTCGAGTAGCCGGCCCGTGCCTGCCACCCGAATCTCGCCCAGACCGGCGGGCAACAGCACCGTGTCGCCATAGGCCAGTTTGTGCTCGCCGAAAGCGCCCGACAACGCCCATTCGCCTTCCACGGCGGCTACGATGACGAAGGAGTCCGCGTCGACCTGAAGCGTTCCCGAACCCTGGCGCGAGGCGATTTCGAAGTAGCGGCAGCGCAGCCCTCGAGCGTCCTGCTCGAACGGCAGCGGACCCGCCTCGTTCACGCAGCGCAGCGATTGGGCCGGATGGATCGGGCGGTCGCGCCCCCAGTCGTAGAGGCGGTAGGTCAGATCGCTGGACTGCTGCACCTCATAAATCAGAAAGCCCGGCCCCAGAGCGTGAACGGTCCCGGCGGCGGTGAAGAGTAGTTCGCCCCGCGCGGGCTGCACGTAGCCCAGCAGATCGAGCATAGCATCGCCTTCCGCGGCCTCGAGGTCGGCGGCGGTGACGCCAGCGTTCAGGCCGTGGATGAGACGCGCCCCCTCGTCGACCTCGGCTACGAACCAGGCCTCGCTTTTCCCGCGCTGCCAGTCCTGGCCGGTCAACTCTTGCGAAAGCGGATCGTCGGGATGTACCTGAACCGACAGCCAGTCCCGGCAGTCCAGCCACTTGGTGAGCAGCGGAAACCGACTCTCCCCTTCGCCTCGGCTTCCCAGCAGGTCGAGACCGAACTCGGCAACGAGCGAATCCAGGGTCCGGCCCGCTAACGGTCCCGCGGCCACCGGCAGGTCGCCGTGCAGTTCCCAGCTTTCTCCGATGGCGCCATCCGGCAAAGTGCGCCCCAGGTCGTCGGCCAGCCGACGACCGCCCCAGACGCGAGCCTCGGCCTTCGGGGTGAGCACGATCGGGCTATCTAAAGCTGATGCAGTCAACGTTTTCTCCTATAGAACTTGAAAGTTTGGGAGCCCGTTCTCCAAGAGAGAAGCCGTACCTGTTGACCGTGCCGTCAAGAAAATGTCGGATTTTCGCCAGTGTAACGGGCTCGAGGACGGATCAGCTGCCCGCCGGCAACCTGCTCGAGCGCGTGAGCTATCCAGCCCACCGTCCGGCCCAGAGCGAAAAGTCCCAGCGCCGACCCGTTGGGCAAGCCCAGGGACCGGGCGACCGCCACCAGAGCAAAGTCGATGTTCGGTAGAACGCCCAGGAGGTCGGAAGCCTCTCGCAGCAGGTTGCTGGCAAGCTCCGATGGCTCGAGCATATCCAGCAGACAGCGCCCCCGTGGGTCGCCCTGCGGATAGAGCGGATGCGCGAATCCGGCCACTTCGATCCCTTCTCGCATCCGTCGTAGCAGAGCCTGGCGAGCACCCACGCTCTGGGCCTCGGCGAACATCGCTTCGACCTTGTCGCAGTGACCTCCATGGCGATGTCCGCTGAGCGCCGCCAGCCCCGCCGAGACCACGTCGTAGGGCGTCGCTCCCGCGCTGGCCACGCAGCGCGCGGTAAACGCGGAGACGTTCAACTCATGGTCCGTGCAGAGCACCAGGGCCGCCTCCAGCAGCGAGCGACGCCCCGGAGCCCAGGCCTGGGCGAGCTGTTCAGCCAGCGCGGGCGGCGAGGTTCCCTGAGCGGCGGCTCCCTGAGCGGCGGCTCCCTGAGCGGAGGCTCCCTGAGCGGAGGCTCTTTCAGCGGAGGCTCTTTCAGCGGAGGTTCTTTGAGCGGAGGCTTTCCCCGACAAAGCCTCCCTCGAGAGACGATCTCGTCGTCCGCCTTCGTCCCCGCCTCCACCTTCGGTCCCCGACCAGCCCGCCAGGGCGACCAGGGCCCGTACGATCCGGGCTCCGCTACGACGGATCCCCTCTGGACGCAGGTCATAACCGCGCGGGTCGTTCAGCGCCAGCCACGGCAGAGCCAGGCGAAACCGCTCGATCGGTGCGCAAAGCGCCAACCGTGAGGCCAGCGACGGAGTCATTCCTGCCGCTTCCATCCCCGCCACAAAAGAGGAAGCACCCCCTTCGCCCGTCGCAGACAGCCCCTTCGTCTCGAACAGGCCCTCCGTCTCGAACAGGCCCTCCGGCCCGGCCAGGCCCGCCCGGGGCGTTTCGTCCCGACCCCAGAGTAGCTCGGCCACCTCTTCCCAGGAGACCGTCCGCGCCAGAACACAGGCGTCCCGGCCCCGGTAGTAAAGCCGACCGTCCTGGATCAGGGTCAGCGCCGACTCGCACAGCGGCTCTCCCCAGTGCAGCGCCCCGGCCAGGGCCCTCTCCGCCCCGCCTTTCTCGGCCCGACGCGCCACCAGCGCCTCGACCTCGTCGGACCGATAGCGCCGGCGACGCTTCCCTTCTTCCGAGTGCGACGAGATGAGGCCGCGACTGACATAGGCGTACAGGGTGGGAAGCGAGACGCCGAGGCGCTGGGCAGCCTGTTCGGCCGAAAGATAGGTGGGAGTCATCGACGGGACTTCCCTCCCATACATTGATTAGCCTATCAACATTGACCATCAATCTCGATCAGCTCATAGTTCGAGAGACAGAGGCTCGGGACTCGCACGTTGCCGGCCTGACGCTTGGAAACCACGGGGAAGCCCCCAAATGAAGGAGCAGACGATGAACAAGACCCACGAAGTGAAGGCCGGACTGGAGGGTGTGATCGTGGCCGAGACTCGACTGAGCGAGGTGGACGGAACGGCCGGCGAACTCCTTATCCAGGGCTGTCGGTTAGAGCAGTTTACCGGGCTCGGCTACGAGGGCGCCGCCGCCCGTCTGCTGGGCGACAAGGCAGACCTGACTCGAGGGCGACAGGAGGCCTATAGTGCTCTTCTTCCCTTCCTGGGCTTGCTCAACGGCCGCTCGCCCGTCGAGGCGCTTCGGCTAGGACTGGCCGCCTTGCCGTCCGATAGCCTGCCCGAAGTGATCGCTGGCTCCCTTCCGACCTTGCTCGCAGCGGCCCACCACGGCGCTTCGACCCCGCCTCCGAACCCGGCCCAGAGCTACGTCGAAGACCTGTTAACGAGGCGTTTCTCCGCCTCGGACGGCTCGGCATCGACCGCCGAGGTCGAGGCTCTCTCTTGCTACCTGACCACGGTCGCCGAGCATGGCATGAACGCCTCGACCTTCACGGCTCGGGTCATCGCCTCGACCGGAGCGCCCCTGCTCGACGCCGTTGGGGGAGCGCTCTCAGCGCTGAAAGGTCCGCTGCACGGCGGCGCTCCCGGTCCGGTGCTGGACCTGCTTGACGAGATGGCCCCGCACGACCGGGCAGGCCGACTGCTCGAAGCGCTGCTGGAGAAAACCAGGCAAGGTCAACGGTTGATGGGGTTCGGCCATCGCATCTATCGCACTCGCGATCCGCGAGCGGACGTGCTAAAAGGCGCCCTTGCGGGGCTTTCCGGCAGCCCTCGGTTAGAGTTGGCCCAGCGGGTCGAAGGGGCCGCGCTCGAGGCGCTGCGAATCGCCAAGCCGAATCGCCCCCTGGACACCAACGTCGAGTTCTACACCGCCGTTCTGCTGGACCGCCTGGGCTTTTCCCGCGAAGAGTTCACTCCCCTGTTTGCGACGGGACGAGTCCTCGGCTGGCTGGCGCACGCTCTTGAACAGCGCGAACTGGGGCGGCTGATCCGGCCGGACTCGGTCTACGTCGGCCCGCGCCCCTGAAGGAGCAAAGAGGGAGAAAGCGAGCGCCGGAAAACTTTCGGGCATGCGTAAGCTCCTGCTCGCCTCCTTCCTCCTGCTGCTCTCGACCCTCCCTGCACTCGCCGCGCCGGACAGCATAGAAGGGTTCAGCTTCGGAGGCTCCGCCGATGAGATTGTGAGCCGCATGGGCGAGCCTTCGTCGATCGAGGGTCCGGTTTACTCGAGAAGCACCAACGCCTGGGTGTGGAGTTGGGACTACTCGCGCTACGGCGCCCTGTTCCAGGTCGAGGCCGCGACTCAGGACGGCACCAAGATCATCCGCTCCTTGACCATCGTACCGCCCTCGAACTGGAAAACGGCCAGCGGGCTGACGCTGGGCGACACCACGGACAAGATCCTCAAGGCGTATCCCGACGTGACGCGCTACCAGGACAGCCTGTGGTTTGCCCGCTCCAGCGACCGCCGTAACGTGGTCGGATTCGAACTCAACGGTTCCCGGATCAAGTCGATCTTTATCGGCTCGATGCGACAATAGCGCCGGAAGCCCCCGGGGCCACCGTAGCGTACAGGAAACGAGGTGCCGGCAGCGTCGGCGCCTCTTTCATTTTCTCCGCGATCTCAAGCGTCTCGAGACTGAAGCCGGAAAGCTCGACGCGATCTTCATCCCGCCCGCCCAGGGCGATCCCGGCGCGCTGGGCGGAAAACCCGACCGCTACCACGCAGCGACGTTCGCCCAGCGGCGACAGCGCCATCTCCGTCTTGAGAGCCAGAGCCAACCGGTCCTGCTGGCGCCGCTGCAGCGGCGTTACCGCGACCTGACGTCGGCTAATCGGAAAAGGTCTCCAGGAAACGCCGCTCATGCGAAACAGCAGACGATCTCGAGGCACCCGCGCGGACTTCAAGTCGGGCACCTCGATGGCTCGACCGATCTCGCGCGCTCGCTCGGACGTACCGGCCAGGTGGCGCACGTAGTCGGCCTGCTCGGCGGGGCTCAGGTCCTGGCCAAGCAGTAAGCTGCCCAGCCGCTCCTCGACGAACACCTGACCTTCCTGGCGCTCGAGTTGGGACTGACGACGCGCCTTGACCAGGCTCCACAGCTGCTGCTGGGCCGCCAGGTTGGCTTGCACGCCGGCGTTGGAGATCTCCATCAGTGACGCGCCTCTAGCTCTTCGCTCAGCATCTGTCGATGCTCATCCGCACGGCCTTCGATGTCGCGCAGGATATCCAAAGCGTCCTGGGTCTGCGCCTTGATGGTCAGCGCGAGCTCGGGAACGTCTTCGCTGACGGCCAGCTCGAGCAGATCGATCGCCTCGTAAAAGCCGTCGATAGCCTCGGCGAAACTGTCGTCCAGCCCCTCTAACCCCGGCGGATGCGGCTGGGCCTCCAGGCGACGACCCCAGCCGTCGAGCTGCTCCCGGGCCGCGTCGAGAATGTCGAACATCGCCTCGGGTAGCAGAAGGTCGCCCCTTTCCAGGGCGTCGGCACTTTCAAACAGCAGGTCGGGCAAGGTCATCAGGTAGCTCGGAAGCGGAGGAAGTCCTTATGCCCGGGGATCTTCGGTTTATAACGCAGGCTGACCAGTTCGCTGGCGCCCTGCTCCATCACCCCCTGGGCGGTCGAGGAGGCGGCTACCGAGTCGGCGGCGGCCAGGAATTTGCTACCGGCAAAGCGGTAGTTCACCGACACCGTGGCGATCACGTCCGGTCCCGACTGAGCGCACACAGGGCAGGCCTCTTGCTGGGCCGCCGGCAGTTCGGTGCCGCAACGACGGCAGTTCGACTTCCCGCCAGAGCGACCTCGACCCTGATCCGACCCTTCGGAAACCTCTTCCAGGGCCACCCGCTCGGCCAGCACCAACCGTTCGGCAGGCTCGGAGTTCGCCGTAGCACGTCCCTTCGACTTACCGTCGCCGGTGCCGGACTTCTGCTGCTCTTCCGCCTGCTGTTGAGCCTGCGGGTCCGTCTCATCCTCGCCATCGGGAGGCTGGTACGGCTGATAAACTCTGCTACGACTGGAACCGCCTCCGGAGGTCGGAGCCGCGGACCAGCGGTTCTCGATGGGGTTGAGCACTTCCGGGTTGCCGATCTTCGGATCGACCACAATCTGAGGGTTCAACGCCAGCATCGCCGCTCCGTGAGCGACCGCAGCGGCCATTCCAGCGGCGGCTTCGGCTCCTGCTATGGCGTAAGAGACGCTGCGCGGACGCGGCGGATGCGCCGGCCTGGTCGACGACGGCTCGGCTGCGGGGCGGCTTTCGACCGCTCGCTCTTCCTTACGCGGCGCGGGCTCGGCGACCGGCGTTGCATTGGGAGGTTTGATGGTTGGAGGTTGAGCCGTGGGAGGGGCCTGACGGGAAGGCTGAGCCGACGGCGCGGCCGTCTTCGAGGCCTCGGCCGGAGGGTCCAGCACCAACTCGCGACCCGTCTGCCGCTCGAAGTCCTGACGCAACTTCAGCAGGGTGCGCCGGTCGACCGATTCGCCAGGGCGCAGCTCGAGTTGGGCGTGCACCTTGCTGGAACTGTTCGAGATATGCACCCCGCTGAGCTGGACGGTTTGAGGCACCAGGCCGGTCAGGGCACGATGAACGACCTTCTCCTCGGCCGTCCGAACCTGGGTGCGGAAGTCGCCTTTCCCCTTGGCGATCAACCCCTGGTCCTTGAGCCAGACGACGCGACGGCGGTCCAGGTCGGGCGCCGATTTCCGAGGCCCGGGCGGCTGAGCGTTGCCGAACGTGGCTTCGCCGTCTTTGCGCTTGCCAGCCTGGAAGAGCACCTGCTCGGTCTCGGCCGGGCGGGGGCTTCGTTGGCCTCGGACAAAGAGCACGGAATCGTCTTTGGCCAGCGCCCGCTCGGCCTGCAGGCGGCTGAGGACAGGGGCTGGCTCGTCCCAGCCAGCCACGCTTCGGCTGGCCTCGATGGCGCTCTGGGGGAGGGACGGCGGCTGGAATCCAGTAGCGGTCCTGGCTTTCCCCCCGGCTTGGGCTTGGGCTTGGGCCTTGGTCTCGGCTTGGGCTTGGGCTTTGGCCTCGGCTTGGGCTTGGGCCTCCGCCTGAGCTTTGGCTTCTGCTTGAGCTTTAGCCTCGGCTTGGACTTTGTCCTCAGCTTGGACTCTGGCCTCTGCTTGGGCCTCAACCCGAACTCTGGGTTCTGCCTGGGCCTGGCCCTTGGCCTCCACCGGCGGCTTGGTCTCCACCTGGGCTGCGACGGCAGCCATAGCCTCCGCTGGAGCTCTGAGCTCCATCGGGGGCCGAGACCTGGCTGGAGCTTTGGTCTCCTCCGAGGGCTGGGCCTCGGCTCTAAAGTTCTTGGGAGCCTTGAGGTCCAACGAGGGTTCGGACGAGGGCGAAGGGTTGCTCTTCAGCGGAGTCGCCAACGGCGCAGCGGCACCGAAGGCGATCTCGCCCTGAGCCTGCTGTTGGGAGGTGCTCTTGTGGTTGTCCTCTAGCCGAGGACCGGCTTCCGACGGGACTGGGATGAACTTCTCGGCTCGAACTCGGCCTCGGTCGGAGCGTTCCGCAGGGGCAAACTGAGGAGTCTGTCCTGAGGGACCTTCCGACAGCTCTTTCGTCACCATCGCCTGAACTTCGAGCCGAGGAGGCAGCGACGGAGTCTGCGCCTGGGCTTGGGCCTGCGCCCCCATCGGCGGAGTCCTGGGGACGGGAGCCGCCTCGACTGCGGAATGGCCCGCTGCTGCTGCTCTGACAGCTCCAAGATCAGCAAGCGGCTCGAGTCGGAGACCGGATTCGGGACTTATTGTCTTCTTCGGCGCCTCGTCTGTTCGAGAGGACGGACTTGATAAAGCTCGGTCCGACGAGAATGTCGTCACCCGAGCAGGCGGCGGAGCAGATGCGGCAGGCGCGGAGCGTGCCGGCGACGCGGACTGCGTCCGAGCTTCCCCATCTCGCGCAGACTCGGACGGAATTTCCTCTCTCCCAGCGTGACTGGCCTGGCCAGCGTGCCCCTTGAGCACCTTGATCTTCTCGACTCGAACTTCACCCTGAAGGGCGGGCCCTTGACCTCCCTGAGCCTTCCCTCCTCCGGAGACCTCCGCCTGAGGTCGAGGCGCCCCAATCGGGGGAGATGGCTCGGAGAACAGCTCGGCCTTTTCGCCTGGCACACCCTTGACCGGTCCTGCCTTACTGGCAACTCCGCGAGGCGAGCGCGAGGCCTTCTCGGTCTCGGCGGGCTTTTTGTCGACCTGCAAGATCGCTTGTAGCTGAGCCGAGTCCGCGTGGTTCTGGCGAACTTTCTCTCCGTGGGAGACCGCCTTGGCGGGTCGATCCGAACGAGCGACACCCAGCGTCACTTCGGGGACGGTGATCTGAGGGGTAGCCTGGTTCTGCACGGCCAAAAATCCAGAGATAGTGGTCGTCACTACGGGTGTTGGCTTGCTGGCTTGCAAAAGCTTGACCAGCGAGTCTTTGGAGGGCCCGGCGAGCGGTTCGATCGGAGCCGATGCCGTGACGACCGTGGGCTCGAATAGCGGAGAAGCTCCCGTCGATTCACTGGAGACGGTCGGCTTGCTTGAAGACGAAGACTTCGCAGGTGAAACAGGCCGAGGTCGGACCTCGAAAGGCTCGGGCTCGACTCGGGAGGGAGAGGCCTGCGGCGCAGCTTGAGGCTTTTCAGGTTCGGGCCTGGCTGGCTTGGGAGTGACGGGCTGCTCCGCGCGGGGCGGAGCTGGAGCCTCCGACTTCGCGGCACCTTTCGGTGCGACGACGGCCTCGGGAGTCTCTGCCAACTTGGGAGCCACTGACTGCTCCGCGCGGGGCGTTCCTGGAGCTTCCGACTTAGCGGAAATCTTCGGCGCGACAACGGCCTCAGGAGCGGCTGCCAACTTGGGGGCCACCGGTTGCTCCGCGCGGGGCGCTACCGGAGCCTCCGACTTAGCAGAAATCTTCGGCGCGACGACGGCCTCGGGAGTAGCCGCCAACCTGGGGGCCACCGACTGCTCCGCGCGGGGCGCTATTGGAGCCTCTGGCTTCGCAGCAACTTTCGGCGCGACGACAGCCTCGGGAGCGGTCGCCAACTTTGGAGCCACGGACTGCTCCGCGCGGGGCGCTGCTGGAGCTTCTGGCTTCGCAGAAACCTTTGGCGCGACGACCGGCTCGGGAGCGGTCGCCAACTTTTGAGCCACGGATTGCTCCGCGCGGGGCGCTGCTGGAGCCTCTGGCTTCGCAGAAATCTTTGGCGCGACGACTGACTCAGGAGCGGTCGCCAACTTTGGAGCCACCTGCTCCGCGCGGGGCGCCAAGGGAGCCTCCGACTTTGCGGCAACCTTAGGAGCAACGACGGCCTCGGGAGCGGTCGCCAACTTTGGAGCCACGGATTGCTCCGCGCGGGGCGCTACTGGAGCGTCCGACTTTGCGGCAACTTTAGATGCGACGACGGCCTCGGGAGCGGCTGCCAACTTTGGAGCCACCTGCTCCGCGCGGGGCGCCACGGGAGCCTCCGACTTTGCGGCAACCTTAGGAGCAACGACGGCCTCGGGAGCAGTCGCCAACTTGGGTGACACCGGTTGCTCCGCGCGGGGCGCTACTAGAGCCTCCGACTTCGCAGAAATCTTTGGCGCGACGACAGCCTCGGGAGTAGCCGCCAACTTCGGAGCTACAGACTGCTCCGCGCGGGGCGCTACTGGAGCGTCCGACTTTGCGGCAACTTTAGGAGCAACGACCGGCTCGGGAGCGGCTGCTAACTTGGGAACTGCGGACTGCTCCGCGCCGGGCGCCACTGGAGCCTCCGACTTCGCAGCAACCTTCGGTGCGACGACGGCCTCGGGAGTAGCCGCCAACTTGGGAGCTGCAGACTGCTCCACGCGGGGCGCCACTGGAGCCTCCGACCTCGCAGCAACCTTCGGCGCGACAACGGCCTCGGGAGCGGTCGCCAACTTGGGGGCCACCGGTTGCTCCGCGCGGGGCGCTACTGGAGCCTCCGACTTCGCAGAAATCTTCGGCGCGACGACAGCCTCGGGAGTAGCCGCCAACTTGGGAGCCACAACCTGCTCCGCGCGGGGCGCGACGGGAGCCTCGGACTTCGCAGAAATCTTCGGCGCGACGACGGCCTCGGGAGTAGCCGCCAACCTGGGGGCCACCGACTGCTCCGCGCGGGGCGTTACTGGAGCCTCCGACTTCGCAGCAACCTTCGGTGCGACGACGGCCTCGGGAGTAGCCGCCAACTTGGGAGCTACAGACTGCTCCGCGCGGGGCGCTGCTGGAGCCTCCGACTTCGCAGCAACCTTCGGTGCGACGACCGACTCGGGAGCGGTCGCCAACTTGGGAGCCATGACCTGCTCCGCGCGGGGCGCGGCAGTCTCCACCTTCCCGGACTTCTCCTCAGAGCTACGCTGGAGACTCAGTTCCTTCAGCGCCTGCACGCCCTCGGCCCTCCCTGCCTCGACTTGGCGCCCCGGAGAACCAATGAAAGGTGGAAAGGCCGAAGTTCTCAGCCTTGGGGCCGATGACGAGGCGGTCTTCGCCGTGCTGGCCTCGAGGCTTGCCGACCCGCGCTCCGGCTCTCGAACAACGCTACCAGAAGGCTGGGCTGAAGCCTTCGGCCGGGATTCCATCGGCGTCGGTTGAGTAGCGGGGAACGGACTATGCTCCTTGAACTGCCGAACGGCCTTGGCCGCTGCGGGCTCCTTGGCCTCGACAAACGGAGGGTAGACAGTCTCCCTGATGTGCCCTCGGAGCCCCTCGTTACGGTCAACCTGCCCAGCCCCGTCGGCCGGCCTCCTGGCCTCGGCCCGAGGAGCAGCCGGCGTCGACCCGGCGTTAGCCAGGAAAGCAAAGCGCGGCAGGCGGCTTGTGAGCTCGCTCGGGGTGAGTTTGAGCGGAGCTTTACTTGCCCCCTTGACTGGGGAGGCGGACTGCCAGAACGGATTCGCCTTGAGCGAAGGGGCAGGGCGAGAGAAAAACGCGAAAGCACCGGGTCCTGACACTAAATCGATCCACCATGAGAGAACAGGGCCACCCTTGCTCTATCCCGAGTCACCGTTCCCACCTTCACAGTGTACCTCGATTTGGGAGAAAATCTAGGCCTCCCTCGTAGTCCGAATGAGTCAGCAGAGAATGAACTGGACCAGGCTGCACCAAGGAGACAAGAGCGAGCTGCCGAAGGAGTACGGTTTCGAAAAAAGACAAACAGATCCAGACTCAAACCCAATACCAACCCCCAAAACCCCGTAAAGCCGTGATGGAATCAGATTGAGAAAAAGAATCTTGACTCTTTCGTCAAATCCATTTAACATCGCACAATGCATCCTCAGCCTAAATTCACCATCCCCGACCCCGTCTACTGGACCGCCACGGAACTGGCTTCGTTCGGCGAAGATGTTGTCCACGACCTGGCCCGAGCGGCCGTTGGTACAACTTGCGCCTATCAGGTCGTTCTTGGCCGCTGCCTACTGGCTGTCGACCGCACCAAACTGCACAACAAGTTCGGCTGCAGCGGGGCTATCCACTACGCCGTGAGCATGCTGGGACTGGGCGTCAAACTTGCTCGTACGCTGCGACGCGTGGCTCGAGGACTCGAGGATCTCCCCAAACTCTCCAGGGCCGCCGAGCAAGGGAAGATCCCCTGGGGCAAGCTACGTGAGATCGTACCCAAAGCTTCTCCCGAGACCGAACAGGCGTGGTTGGCGCTGGTCGACACTCGCACCTACGATCAGATCCAGTCTCTGACTCGCTGCACCGAGGTCGGCAAGATGCCCTGGGAAGCCGAATCCGACCACTCGCCTGCTCAACCGACACGTTACCGCTACGTCGTCAAGCCCGAACTGGGAGAACTGTTCGAACGCGGAACCGAGTCACTTTCGCGAAAACTGGGGCGTTACCTCACGGTCACCGAGGCGTTCGAGTACCTGATGGTCGCGCAACTCCAGCGCCAACCGGTCAGCGAACGCGACCTGGAGACGGCCCGCCAGGAGGCCGCTCGAGACGCGGCGGCGCGTCGCAGATTCAACTCGGGCGTGCAGCAGGCCGACCTGGAGCAAGCTCAGGAGATCGTCCGCCACTCGGCTCCGACGGAAGAAGGCCAGCCCGTTCGCTCCCGGACGGCCTCAGAGGCTGAAACCGAACCCTGCTCGGGTCCTAGCGAGCGCGACTTCGACCCTCTACTAGAGCCGCTCGAGACGACTCGCATCCCCTTAGGAGAAACCTTCGGTGGGCCGGCGGCTATCGACGCGGCCATCTTCAAAGAGCTGTCCCGTACAGGCTCGACGTCGGGACAAGGTAGTGCCAAGCTTGGGTCATCAGGTGAAGAGCGCGATTGGAGCAACCCTCGACTTCGCTTCAACCCCGAGGCTCGCGGGGTGACTCCAGGCCAGCGCCGGGAACTGCTGAGGCGCGACGGCTTCCAGTGCCGGACATCCGGCTGCCCCAATCACGCCTGGCTCGAGGTCCATCACCAGCAACCCTACGCCTTGCACGGCCCGACCGTCCGAGGCAACCTGATGAACCTGTGCTCGCGCTGCCACCGCAATGAGCAGCGAGGCCTTCTCAAAATTTCGGGCGACCCCGAAGGGCAACTACGGTTCGTCGATGCGGCTGGGCGAGACCTCTGCCTGCAGTGCGCTATGGAGGTGGCCGCCTGGCTGGACTTCTGGATCGGCTGGACCGGTGGGCCAGGCAACTCACGCCAGACTCGCATCGCGAACTCCGCCTGAACGCCGGCCCGAAGGGGCCTGCTGGATGTAACAGGCCTGCTGGAGGGTCCGGGTCTATCGAAGGTTTATGGCCTGCTGGAGGCTCCGGGCCTTCTGGAGGTACCACGCCTACCGAAGGTTTCTGGCCTGCTGGAGGTATGGGGCCCGCTGGAGGTGCCAGGACCGCTGGAGGCACCGCGCCTGCTGGAGCGCCCAGGCCTTCTGGAGGCTCGGGGCCTGTACCGCGCCTTCTGGAGGTTCCAGCTCGCTCGTAGGCCAGGCCAAACTGCCCGCCCGCGGTGACCTACCCCGCAGGGTCCGTAGCCGTCCAGCCCAACCCGCGCAACATCTCCTCCACCTTCCCCCAGGCCTCGGTGCGCCGGGCCTTCGCAGGGAGCGTCTCGCCTAAGCTGAGCAGCGCTTCCTTCAGGTCGTGCTCGCCCTTGCTCAGCAGGTGCTCGAAACTGGGAT
Source organism: Vulcanimicrobiota bacterium (assembly GCA_023447635.1). GTDB lineage: Bacteria > Vulcanimicrobiota > Xenobia > Xenobiales > JADMJV01 > JAEXNA01. The sequence goes on from JAEXNA010000245.1 coordinate 86,992, forward strand.
CCAGCAGGTGGTCCGTGTTGCTGCCGCAGTGGGCCAACAAGCAGTCCAGGAAGATCTCTAACCGACGGGCCGGAGGCCCGACCGGGCCGTTGGGAGGGTCGCCCGGGGCCTGGAAATGCATGATGTCGAGTTCGTGCTGCCACAACTCGGCCGTCAATGGCGAGGGTCCCAGAAAGAGAGCCACGCCTAACCCTTGCGGACTGGCGCCCTGGCCGCCCAGCGCGCGCCGCACATCGTCCACGGCGCGGTGAAAATTACCGTCGCGCAACGAGAATCCCACGAACAGCATGCAGCGAGTCAACAGCGTCGCCTGGACGATCCCGGTCAGCGCGGCGCGACGTTCGGTGTAGCGCAGGTAATCCTCGCGCTGGATCACGATATCGTCCGGCCTGGAGACGCAGCCGTGCATCTTCAGCAGCCAGCGACTGTGCGACAGACCCGGCGTGTAGGGCAGCACCGCCACGGGCTGGCCGGCGCCCGCCGCGGCCACCTCGAACAGTCGGTCGTAGTTCTGAGTGATCGCCTCGGTCGAGGGCAGGCAGGCGAGAAAGGCGTGTAGCAGCGAGTGGTCCCAGGTGCGGCTAAAAATATCCGCGATGGCCAGACGCAGGTCGTCTCGACAGCCGCGAAATCGCCGCTCGAGAATGCTGCCCCGGTCCAGCACATCCAGATTGGAAAACTCCGCCAAGTCGGCGTCGCTGATTCCGATCTTGGTGGCCAACTGCGAGAGCAGATCGTTCCAACTGGGAAGCCCCGCGCTCACACTCACCCCCGCTCCCAGGAACAGCGCGAGACCTCGAATCTTGCCCATCTCGGCCAGCATGCGCGCCTTGGCCAGAGAGTCTGCGGATAGTTCGGGCCACTGACCTTCCATATGCTTCCGCCGAGCCTGCTGCGCCGCCGCCAGGGCTGCGGCCGTGTGGGTCACCAGCACCAGGTCGACCTCATAGTCCTTGACGATGTCGAGCAGCGAGCGCACCAGCGCCCCGATCACCTGACCCTTGATCTTAGCGCCGCCCCCCTTGCCCGTGCTGATCACCGGCAAGGCCAGCAGCAGTCGCTCACGGCGGTTGCGTGGAGTCGGCTTAGAGGCGACCACGGCGTCCACGAACTTGCGCACCACTTTGTGCAGTTCGTTGAGCGGCTGGCCCAGCACGTTGACCAGCCAGGGACGGCTGCGCCCGTTGTCCCACCAGGTCGGCACCTCCATCACCCGCAGCTCGCCCGTGCCCCACTCCGGAGGCAGTGAGGCGCGCAGCGCCTGGATCTCCCGAATGAAGCCGGGCGGCTCGGGCTGGATCCAGTAACGCTCGATATGAACGTTGAAACTGGTCGGCATCAGCCAGGCGTCACAGTCGAGCCTGGTCAGATCCCCGCGAACGATGAAAAGGTGCCCCACGGCGGTTTAGTCCGGTCGGTACTTGGCCAGGTAGCGGCTGATCCCCTGAGCGGACATGAAGATCGGGTTGGCCTTCTCGTAAGCCTTGTAAGCCTCGTCGCCGACCCCGTACTTCGCCGCCTGCTCGCGGTCCCAGGCCTGGTACTCGGCGGTCAGTTTCTCCATCGGCAGCGCGCGGCGGGCCGTGACGAAGTCGACACACTCGAGCATGCGAGCGCGCAGTTGACGCAGATGCTCGTCGCCTTCGAAGTCGCCCCCGAAGTGAGTCAGATGGAGACGCTCGGGGGCCACCTCGATCAGCTTGTCCAAGCTGCTCAGCCAGGTTTCGAGATGGAATTCGGGCGGCGGCGCAGGCACGGATACGTAGGCCGAACCGGGCAGTCGAACTCCTGCGACGTCGCCCGTGAACAGGTCGCCTCCAATCCCGAAGGCCAGGTGATGTGCGGCGTGGCCCGGGGTGTCCCAGGCTTTGACCTCGGCTCCGGCGACTTCGAAAGTCCCCTCCTCTACCGGCACGACCAGTTCCGCAGCAACAGGCAAGGTCGTGCCCCAGAGCTCATCCATGCGGTCGAGATAGATGCGCGACGCGCTGGCCAGCAACTTTTCGGGGTCGACCAGATGCGGCGCGCCCTTGGGATGAACATAAATCTTCGCCCCGCGACGGGACCAGTAGCCGGCGCCTCCGGAATGGTCGAGGTGGATATGAGTGACGAAGACATGCTTGATCTCGTCCGGGTCGACGCCCAGGTCGCGAATCTTGGCCTCGAGCGTGGCCTGAACCGAAGCGGGTCCGGTCTCTATCAGAATGTAGCCGGCGGGCGCCTTCACCAGATAGCTGGCGATGACGTTGGGAGTTCCCAGGAACTCCTGGTCGATGCAAGTGATAGTCATACGGGCCGCTTCGAAGTTTCGTCCGCTCAATCCCCCAACTCGAAACCGGGCTGGTACTGGGGTTGGGCGGTCCCCAGGTTGGAGTCGTCAAGATGGGGCAGGGTTCATCTTGATCGAGACTAATCCAACCGGATGGACGCCAAGATCGCCAACTGGTTAGAGAAAGTGCGGGTAGAGCTAGGTAGCCCGGTCAGCACCGGAGAGCACCCACTTCACGGCGCGACTCTAGAGAACGCCCGCATAGGAAAGCTCCTGGGCGTGGGCTCTTTCGCCGCCGTCTTCGAACTGTTCGACGATTCGGGCCACCCGCTCGCCGTAAAAGTGCTCGAACGCGAGGCGGGCGAACAAGCCGGCCTGGCCGACGAACTGTTCCGTCGCGAGGTCGATATCGGCATGCGGTTAGAGCATCCTGCCATCACCCGAATCTACCGCTTCCACCAACTGCCACGTAGTCGCTTCGTGGTCATGGACAGGGTGGAGGGCCGGACCTGGAACGAGTTGATCCAGGAGCAACTCCCTCCTGACCGCTACCGCGAGCTGTTCGGACCTCTGGCTCAGGGCCTAGAGTACGCGCACCGGATGGGAGTCATGCATCGCGATCTGAAACCCGAAAACGTGATGCTGGACAACGAGGGCAAAGTTCGCATCCTGGATTTCGGGATGGCCCGGCAAAGTGGAGACACCGTGGTCACCCTCACAGGACAGTTCAAAGGGAACCTGATGTACGCAGCGCCCGAACAGGTGATGAACAGCAAGACCGTCACTCCGGCCTGCGACCAGTTCGCCTTCGGGCTGCTGAGCTATCAGATGCTCAGCGGGAAGTTCCCTTACCCCATCGACCATGCGCAACCGTTCCACACCGTGTTCGCCCGCCTCCAGGCGCCGGCGACCCGCCTGTCGGTAGTGTGGCCCGAGGCGCCCGCGCAGGCTGATGAAGTCATGGCTCGGATACTGGCGCAGAAACCGGAAGAGCGCTACCCTACTGTGAGTGAAGCTTTCGAGGCTCTAGCCACGGCGCTGTCCTGAGGCAAGGCCGAGGAGGCGGGAGCTTCCGGGCAGGTTGGAGTGGGAGCGCGTGGCGCGCCAGTGAGACCAGCACGAGCCGCGAAGGCGCGGATCGGAACAGGATCGGACGAGCCTAGTCTATTGTCGTCGGGGAGGTTGGAGCGTTTTGCGGATTCTATCGAGACCACGCGGGGTCGCCCTGGGCACGGTGATGATCTGTCTGGTGGCGCTATCGCTGATCCTGTTCACGGCGACCAGCGCCGGCATCAGCCAACTGCGCCTGGCCGAGGCTTCGACCCGCCAGGAGCACGCGCGCAACCTGGCCGAGGCAGCTCTCTCCAGGGCTATCGCCGAGATGGCTCGCACCGACTTTGCCTTCGGCCGCATCGTTACGGACCGCATCGAGGTCACGGTCGACGGATTACCTGACGCCGTCGGCACGGTAACCTTCAACCCCGGCGAGCCCGGCTTCGCCCAGGGGTACTCTCTGCGCAATCTCGACAGCGACGAAAACAAGCCCGGCGCCAAGAACCACTCCGTGCCCGGGCGCACCGTGCACCTGGTTGCTCGAGGCAAAGTGGGCAACAGCGAGCAGTGGATGGAGTGCCTGTACTATCGTCCCCCGTTCCCCGACGGGCTGGCCGCCACGGGTCCGGTGGATGCCAAAGGGCTGTTCCTGACCGGCGTTCGCGAGGACACAGCGTATCAGGGCGGCGACCCGGGCTCGATCCCGCCCGAGCAGTTCCGCCCCGCCAACCTTTTCAGCAACTCGACGGCCGGTTTCAGCCCCGGAGAGCCCGCCGTCAAAATCGGCCCAGCCTGCGACATTCGAGGCTCGGTCGGAGCCGTCGGCTCGGTGGCCGTCGATCCCGACGCGGCCGTCCGGGACGAGGTGCTACCGGGGTCGGAGGCCAGAGCGGTGCCGAATATGGACCTGCCGGCGCTGGCTAACGAGATCCGACAGAACGCCGTGGACGTTGTTGGGGGCGGAGCCGTCGTGCTCGATGAGAACTGGTACGCCAAATCCGACGGACCGCTCACCGTGTCAAGCCTGGACCTGAACGGGACGGCGCTGGCCGTGAACGGCAGCCTGACTGTCAACGGCCCGGTCACCGGTAGCGGTATCATCATCGTCAACGGCGACGTGAACATTACCGACGGGCGCAGCGAGGTGACCACCACCGAGCAGGTCGCGATCGGCTGCACGGGCGACTTCAATCTTAGCGCCAACAGTCCAGAGGGGAACTACTTCCAGGGGATCGTCTACAGCGAGGGCGACCTGGACGCGCACGACATCACCGTGTTTGGAGCGATGATCGTGAACGGTAAGTCCCCGGCGCGGGGCTCGGCCAAGTTGGACAACGTGCGATTCATCCAATCTCCGGGGAGTGTGCAGGTGGCCCTGGGGAGCTGGCAGGGGTACGGGACCAAAGACGGGCACGGCAGAGATGGACCGGACAAGAACTATTTCAACACGGGCAAGGAGAATCACTTTGTAGCCCTCGACACCCTTGTCCGCCGGGCTCCCAACGGTCGGGATTACCTCTGTAAGGTGCGTTACATTGTCTCTGATATCGAAACGGTAGATGACCGTGGGGGGACTAACGACAAGTTGCTTGAGGATTCCGACGAGTACAAGGACAAGCCCTTACAGTGGAATCTTCAATTCGATTCGGGACCGGATCTCAAGAAGCAGTTCCGTGACAATAAGCCGGTGGTCGAAGTGTCCCCTGAGTTTGATGCGGGCTCCGACCCTCAGAATCTACAGGTGCCGTCGAACATCGCTCAGAAAATCTGCGATATCGCCGGAGAAAGCGACAGCGGTAGTGACATACCAGATCCGAGAGTTGTTCAGAGCCGGATAGCTCGGAAAATCCGCGAAACTATCACCGGCGAAGACCACTCCATCACCTTCAATCCCAACCGTCTCCTCGCCGAGTTGCTGGGCTCTTCCCGAATCCTGGTCTGGCGCCCCTTCCGCTAGGCCCACGACACTGAATCCGTAGAGCGATGCGAGCGCCCCGCGCGAGCCAAGCTCTGCCATCCCAGCCTCCAACCGCGTCCAGGTCGGCGCCTCGCGCCCAGGCCGGCCGCCTAAGTCCCGCTGGTCCGAATCTGCACCGAGCGAGTGATGGTGATATCCCGTCGGGTGGTCGCGGTCGGCAGCAGCGCGGTGATAGTAAACGTGATGGGCGACCCCACCTTGGGCAAGGCGACCTCGTCCGGGCCCTTCACCGAAAACTCCGTCACGCCGTCCACTGTCAAGCTCACCTTCGGGCCCACCGCTGGAGGAAAATCCGCCAGCGGCCAGCGGTACGGCCCGCCGTCAAACGCCTTGCCGTCCGGCCGCGTCTCTAACTCGCTCCGCGTCAACTTCCCCTCGGTCGCGCCGGCCGCCAGGTCCCAGTTCCACAACTCGAACTGCTCCTGGAACAGGATGCGCCCCGAGGTCAACACCTCTCCCATCGGATGGGTCACCAGACGCCGTCCATCCGCCGACAGGCCGATCCCCGCCGGCACCGAGTTGACCAGGTCGTCCTCTAACTTCTTGGAAGCCAACAGCACCCGAGCCTGAAGCGCCCCGCGCTGGACCTCTTCCGTGCCGACCCGGTAGAGATGACCGGTGACCTTAGCCAGAATGGTCAAGACGATCGAGGCCAGAAACGCGGCCACCAGCACCTCGAGCAGGGTCATCCCGCGCGGGGCGCATGGCCTACGCGGGGCGTGTCGTCTAGGAGGAGTATGGGACCGGTCCAGTCTCATGCTCGCGGCACCCTGGTCAGGATGGTCTCACGGAAGGCGGTATGCTCTTTGTCTCCCCACTGCCAGGTGACCCGAACAGTCACTCGCTTGGCCAACACCTGGGAGGGCACTCCGCCCTCGACCTCCGTCACCGCCGTGACGGCCACCTGATAAACCGTGCCGTCGATAGTCACATCGTCGGAGGCAGACGAGATGACTTTATCGAACGGGGTGACCCGCAACTTCTCCAGACTCGACTGGGCGATGGAGCCAGCCTGAAGCTCCATATCGGCCCGCCGATTGCTCATCTTGAACGCAGGCACCATAGCGAGAGTGAAGATGATGATCAACGACAAAACTCCGACCGCGATGACGGTCTCGACCATGCTCAGACCGCGGCGTCCGTTCGCCCCCTTGCGCCGCAAATGGGCCCTCCTTGGACTGCTCTCGCTCACCCTCTGTACCCCGCTTCCCTCATCGGCTCAACCCGCGTTTCCCCATGGCAAAGTGGCCGCCAAAGTGGCCTTTCACGTCTCCCCCGACTACGCTCGGGTCGCTTATCAGGAGGCCGGCACCACCACCTGGCACGACATCGGCCCGGTCGATGGCAAGCCTCCGGTCGAGTACGCTCCGCCTGGCTCCAGCAAGACCAAATCGATCAACTTCCGCTTCAGCGTACCACAGTGGGGCGGCAAGTCGTATCCGGATTGGAGCACCGTCAAGCGGGACGATTTCCCCGACTTCCTCCGCACCGTCGACACGAGCCAGTTGAAAAACGGCGTCCCTCCCGACGGCAGCACGCTGCAGCTCCCTCTGCCCATGACGGTCCGGCTGCAGGCCTACACTTTCCTCTACCCGACCCAGAGCGCAGGGCTCCTCCTCCTGCTGGCGGCCGCCGCGGTAGTTGCCAGTCGCTGGCGCTCGATCCTGGCCCGCCTGGTCCCTCCCCCTGTCCCGGCTGTCGACCCCTACCAGATCGGCGACTACAGCCTCTCCGCCAAAATCGGAGAAGGCGGGATGGGAGAGGTGTGGGCCGCCTCCTCGGTGGGCGAGCTGAAGTGCGCCCTGAAGTTCATCAAAAAAGAGCTGCTCGACGACCCCGACATGGTCCGCCGGTTGGAGCGCGAGATCAAGATCTGCCTGCCCCTGAACCACCCCAACCTGCTGAAACTTCACGGCTACGGAAGCACTGTGGACGGGCGGATGTACACCGTCTCGGAACTCCTCGAAGGGCAGACCCTGAAAAAGCTGATAGCCTCGGGCGACTTCGACCCTCCCCAGTTGGCCGCCAAAGTGCTCGAACAGATCGGCGACGCCCTGCTGTATCTGCACGAGCGCAGCCTGATCCATCGCGACATCAAGCCCGACAACATCTTCGTCTGCAGCGACGGCAGTCTCAAGCTGATGGACATGGGGCTGCTGCACGGAGCCGGCCGAACGGTCATCACCCAGACCGGAAACCTGGTCGGCACGCCCGCCTACATGGCGCCCGAGCAGTCCGACGACAAGGCCACCTGCTCGGCCACTGACCAGTACGCCCTGGGCATCATCCTGTACGAGATCCTCGCCGGCCAGCGCCCCTTCATCCAGCCCGAGATCGCTATGCTGATCTATCAGCACAAGTTCGTCGCTCCGCTCCCGCCGTCGGAGCACAACGTGCGCATTTCCTCGGACATGGAAGAGCCGATTCTGCGCATGCTGGAAAAGAAGCCGGAGGATCGTTTCCCCTCGCTGAAAGAGGCCCAGGAGGCGCTCGAGCGGATGAGCTTCACCACCTGGAACGACACCAGCGAGGATACCCAGCAGGCCCGGCTCAAGAAACTCTCCTGACCCGGCCGCCGCACTCCAAGCTGTTGCCAGCCTCATTGGACCGCCCCGGTTCGTCGATATCATAGCGTCGAGGTCAGCTCCACGATCGGCAGCAGACAGCCCAATACGAACACCCCGACGATCACGCCCAGCACGGCCAGCACCAGCGGCTCGATCAGCTTGGCCACGGCATCAACCCGGCTCTGCACCTCGGCCTCGAGAATCATGGCGCTGTTGTCGAGCATCACCGGGACGTTGCCCGAACTTTCGCCAGCCATCACCGACTCTAGAGCGAGTCCCGGCAAGAAACCGCCTGCCGCGAAGGCGTCCGTCAGCGTGCCGCCATCGATCAGCGTGCGCTTCATCAAAGGCGCCACCCGGTAGGCTAGCTGAGACCCCGTGGCCGAGGCGGCCAACTCTAACCCTGCCGAGGCGGGAAGCCCCGCCTGATAGACCATCGAGAAGACGCGCAGAAAACGCAAACCGACGACATTGCGCCAGAGCGGCCCCAAGCCGGGCACGAACCAGTAGGTCAACTCGGCGTTGTCCACCATCTTGCGTCCCTTCGGGCTGCGGAACCATAGCACCACGCCAATGATCAGTAGGCCAGCCGCCCCGATGGTCCAGGGCGAGCTCAGGAAGGCCGAAAAGTTCAGCAGCCAGCGGGTCAGCATGGGCGGCTCTTTGGTCAACGAGACCACCTGCTCGAGCAGGTCGGTGAGCACCAGCGGAGGCATCAGCAAGACAGCCAGCATGGTCATCATGGCGATGCCGCAGGGATAGGTCAGCTGACTTTTCAGCGACTGCCTCAGGCCCCAGGCGTGCTCTTCATCGTCGGCCAGTTGACGCAAAATCTGTTCGAGTTGGCCGCCCTTGTAGCCCACCTCGAGCATGCGTACCGACTTGATGTCGAACAAGTCGGGCTCTTGCATGGCCGCCATGTTCAGCGCCATTCCGGTCACCAGATTTTGGCCCATCCGACGGCAGGCGTCACAGAGCGCGGGGCTTTCGCCCTCGCGTGACAAGAACTCGAAAATGGCAAAAACCGGCACGCCCGCTTCGAACATGGCGGCCAAGGCGCGGTAGAAACTGACCCGGTCGCGCCCGGAGATTTTGCCTGTGACCATGCGCGAGACGGTCGGCTGGGCCGGAGCCGAGGAGGCGGCCCCTCCAGGGGACCCCGTGGCCGCAGGCGGAGCGATCGGTCTTGGCGCGGCGAGCAGGTCTATCTCGAGCGGAGCCGCTTTAGACTTGCCTGGCAGCCGTGCCGCAGCCGCAGTTGCAGACGAGGTTGGAGCCGGCGGTGCCGAGCCTCGGCTCGGCGGCGCAGACGGCAGTGGAGTTGCAGGCGCTGGAGTGCTTTCCAGTCCGCGCGGCAAGATCACCCGCTCCTCGTCCCGCGCGGGGCGTGGGACCTGTAGGTTCCCCGCAGCGGGGTCGGAGGTGCGAGGCTGGACAATTCCAGACCCGGGGGGCGGAGGCGGGAAGGCTGACGGTCCTGTAGGCTCGGGGGTCTTGACAGGCCACTCTAGCGCGGGCAAAGACGTCCCGGACGAAGCCTCTGCGGAAGGCGGGGGCGTTACAGGAGCGGTGGGAGGAGCAGCGGGGAATGCCGAGGGCTTTGCAGGGGCGATGGGAGAAGCCGGTGGTGAGGCCGAGGGCCCCGCAGGGGCGATTGGAGAAGCCGGTGGCGAGGCCGAGGGCCCCGCAGCGGCGGTTGGAGGCGCAGAGGGAAAGGCCCAAGACTCTGCGGGAACGGTTGGAGCGGGAGCGGCGAGAGAGCCCGAAGGCCCCGGCTCAAGGGACAAGACCCCGCGCGGGGCGTCCTCTGCCACTGGAAGCGAATCCGACGGCGCGGGGAAAGCCCTACCCCGCCCCGTCGATACTGTTGGCGGGGTAGTGGGTGAGACCGGAGACGAGGCGGAAGCCTCTGCAGGTAACGGCTGGGCCGAATCTCCGCCAAACAAAAGCCTGGCGATGTCGTTGAGCGCGGGGCGTTTCTCGACCTTGACCAGACCGGCCAGCCAGGCCGTCGAGGGCGTCTCCTCTCCCACCAGACTCTCCTCGGAGAAGTCCAGATCGCTCTGCCAGGTGCGCCGCTGGCGCCCCGAGTCGTCGGCTCCACCTGAGGCGCCCTCGACCAAGCCCTCCGCAACGCCCCGCGCGGCTCCACCTGAAATCGCCTCCGCTCCGACCTCCTCCTGGACCAGCCCTGAAAGCCAGCCTCCGGTAGAGGTCTCCTCCGAAGCCTTCTCCGTCCCGGGCGACTGCAGGCCCGACGTCCAGAGCGAGGTGGAAGGGTCCAGGCCTTCCGGCAGAGTGGGAAAAATGCGCATGTCATTATCGATCGCGGGATCCGTCCAACGTCGATAAGGCACGACCCGGCTGGGGTCGAGAGGTTCGTCCTGGGGTCGATCGTCGACTCGGTGAGAGCTCATCGCGGCTCTTCCAATGTAGCAGCGCTCATCCGATCGGATTCCGATCGCCCTGCGCTGAAAGAAAGCCGCTCGGCTTGACGGACCAGTTCGGCACTCGGCGCCTCTCCGGTTTCGGTGGCAAGCCGATGTCGAAGCTCGCCCAGCCAGAGGGGGACCCTCTCCTGCAGCCCGAGGTGAGCGGCCAGGCGGAAGACCCGCTCGTAGACAAACTCTTCGAAGTCGCCGTCTCGCAGGGCCCGCGTCAAAAGCTCTCCCAGGTCGATCTTCAGTGCAGGGGTCAGAGCTTTGGGATCGCTGGTTTCGAGCATCGACAGCCAGAGCGCGAACAGTTCCAGCCGGACGACTCCAATCCAGCCAGCCCTCTGCCGGGCCAGAAAAGGGCCCCGATGAAGCGTCAGGATCTCACTCCAACCCAGAGGCTCGTCTCGATGCCGACGGGCCGCCTCGCGCAGGCTCCAGACATCGAAACTCGCCAGAGCGGCAGGGTCGAGTCGCAGGCTGTCTCCACTGCGGGGCAACAGGTGTTCCAGGGTAGTGTCCGACCAACCGACCTCGGCCTGCAGCGCCTTCAAGGCGTGGCTCAGATTTTTGCGCTGACGTAGTAAAGGTCGCTCGGGCCAGTAAGTCTCCAGGACGCGTTCCAGCGAGAGCTCTTCGCCACGAAGAGTGGCCAGCCAGAAGAGCAGGCTGCGCGCGTTGTCGTTGCGGACTTCTAGCTCCTGATCGCGCGGGCCCAGCCCAATGGAGATCTGGCCCAACGAGCCTAATCGAAGCCGCTCGGTCGAAGGGCGAAAAGCCCGCTCCTCGCGCTCCCATCGGAAGAGCAGGTCGCCCAGCTGAAGCACATCGTCTGGCTGCAGTTCATACGCCTGGCCCAATTCGATGGGCCGGCCGTTGACAGCCGTCAGCGCTCCTTCCGCCTCGGGCACGAGGTGGGCCGAACGTTGAGCGATCTCGAGTCGAGCGTGAGTGCGTGAGATGCTCGACGAGGCCAGCGCCACGGCGTTCACGCGCTTGCCCGGGCGACCGATGGCGTGACGGCCATCCGAGAGGGGCCAGGTGCGCGAATTCAGCTCTTCGGATAGGGCTACCAGGCGATAGGGCGGTAGGGTTCGCAAGTCGTGGACCGAGACTCGATAGCCGTCGAGTTGCAGTTCCTGACCGAGCAGGCAATGATGGGAGGGCCCGTCCGGTTGGAGGGAGCGGAAGACCAGACGATGGTCGGGGGTCAGTTCGACCGTCCACTCCGGAGCGTCGGTCGTGGCTCCGTCCGGGGCGTCGGTCGTGGCTTCGCGCGGGGCGTTGGTGGAGGCTTCGCGCGGGGCGTCGGTAGAGACTCCGCGCGGGGCGTTCTGCCATGAGGCCTGGGGCTCGGTGGCCTCTGTGGGGATCGAACTGTCTTCAAGACGAAAACGAAGCGGATTGGTGAGGAACGGCCAGGGCCGCGAGCCGTTCGCCCCGCGCACCCTGAGCTCCAGAAACGGAACTCCGGGCAGCACCGGACGAAGCTCTGACCGTACCGTCGAGTTGTCCGCTCCGTCGCTCATCACCCTCCCTCCCAAGAAGCTCGCCTACCGCTGCGCAACGTTCCTGCGAGGCGGTCCAAACGCTCGGTCGCGCTCAGTGTAGGCAGCTTATCGAGCCCTGGGTATCTTGTTGCACAGAATTAACAAAGTCACTCCTCGTAAAGGCTATGTTGAGGTTCAGAAGGTGCGAAGGAACCCGCAGCTTCCGGGTTCACCTGAAAGGAACGTCTTGCCCTATGAACGTCAGCGCCTCTACCGGACACTTCCGCATCGCCTCATATAACGTCAAGAATCTCTTCGACAATATCGACGATCCCGATACCGCTGACGAAGGAACTCCCGCCAAACCGGCCGTTGAACTCAAGGCGCTGGCCGCCGTGATCGATTCCAGCGAGGCCGACGTGCTGTCGCTGCAAGAGGTCGAGAACATCGAGGTCCTGACTGAGTTCCGCGACAAGTATGGTCTGGCCGAGGAATATCCGCACCTGCTGCTGGTCGAGGGCAACGACCGCCGTGGCATTGATGTGGCGATGATGTCGAAGTTCCCCATCACCAATGTGAAGTCGCATAAAGACGAAGTGTTCGAAATCCCCGGGCAAGAACCGCGCGGTTTCCTGCGCGACCTGCTGCAGGCCGACATCGAGATCCCTCAGTACGGCCCCGTGCGGTTTTTCTCGGCTCACCTGTCCAGCAAGATCGGCGGCGAGCGCGCCGAGGCGATGCGCGAGGCCGAATCGAAGGCGGCTCGTGCTATCATCAAAGAAGAAGTGAAAGATTTCCCCGGTCAGAAGTACGTCGTAATGGGCGACTTCAACGACTCGCCCGACTCGAAGTCGGTGCGCACGTTCCTGGACAAGGACAGCGACGACTGGGCTCTGCTCGACGGATTCCGCGAAGAGCCGGGTGCGGTGTCGTACCCGACCAGCGAGAAGACGGCCCGCAAATGGGGCTACAAACGCATCGACCAGATCCTGATGTCGCCCGAGATGGCCGCCACCCAGGTCGACCAGGGAGTGCACAAGCACCAGCAGTCGAAAGTAGCCTCGGACCACTGGATGGTCACGGCCGACTTTCAGCTGACCGAAAAAGCCAGCTAGCAGTCAGCGACCCCCGATTGACGGAGGTCGCTCCAACAGGCTCACCTTGGCGGATGGGCCTGTTTTCGTTCTGCGTGGACGAAAGTTGGCTATCCGAGGTTGGCGAGGCGGTCCTCACTCCCACAGCGCACGGCGAGGTTGGATTCCAGAGACGCTAGCGGATAGGCCACAGGTCGCAAGCCCAGACCACGGCTGCAATTAGCACTGGCTGCAGCGCCAGTCGGGCCCAGGCCATCCACGGCTGGGGCGGGAAGTTGCCGAACTTGATGCCCGCCTGAGCCATGTAGATGTTGGCGGGGAAAACGGCGACGAGCAGAGCCACGAGTCCCCAGCCCGCGACGGTTCGCGTGGCCAGTAGCAGAATGCCCAAGGCCCCTAGAATCTCGAAGATGCCGCTGACGTAGACCAACACTCGGGCTGCGGGCAGCATCGGAGGGACGATCCGCTCGAAGCCCCGCGTGTGGGTGAAGTGCGTGATACCAGCGGCCAGGAACAGTGCGGCCAGGGCGAATCGAGTCAAAATCTGCATCGGACGACCTTCTCCCATCGTGTCCGAGTCCCTTGGTAGACCAGTGAAGCGCTCCGCGACCAACGCCCCGCGCGAGGCCCTCGAGCCAGGCAAGCCGCCCCGCGAAGTTCTCCCACCGGACGCCCCGCGCGAGGCTCTCCCCCTGCCATAGCAGTCCAGGAACCGGGCCTCTCTTGACGGAAACTCTCTTCGTGACCGCTCCCCTCTCTAGACTCACCGCCCCGCGCCTCCTGGCAAAGGCGGCGCTGTTGGCTATCTGCCTGCTGGGCTCGCCTCTGCTGGGTCAACCGGCTCCGGATCTGGCTCAGCCGCTGCCGGAAACGAAGGAACTGGTAGAGGACCTGTTTGGCGACCAGGCCCGCCTGTACTTCCGGCTGCCCGACAACTTCCTGGTCTTCGTCGACAAAGAGCGCGGCACGATGCAGATGCTGACACTGAGCGACAACGAGCGGAACACTCTGCTGACGGCCTACATGAAAGCCTGCGACCGGGCCAACGTGGCCCAGGAGGGACAAAAGGACGCGGGCACCTCGATCAGCCTGGGAGACCGCAACGTCACCTTCAAGGTGGCCCGTCGGGACAAGCGCGCCTGGGTCGTCCTCTACGTCAGTGGGCCCGGCCCGGACGAGCAAACGACACGCTTCGCTGTGCCTCAGGCCTGGGACCTGAAGGACCCCAAGATGGAGGTCCTTTACGGGATCAAGTCAGGGTTCGAGCGGCTCCTGATCAAGTCGGCGCTCTGAAGTCCCACGCGGGGCGCTCCTGGCAAGACCCACGCGGGGCGTTCCTGGCCCCGGTGGGTCGCCACTACCGGTGCGGATAAAAGTCGCTGGGGTTGATCGGCTTTCCGTTCCGGTGCACTTCGTAATGACAGTGCGGCCCGCTGGATAGCCCCGTGGTGCCGACCGTAGCGATAGGCTGGCCCTTCTTGACCGTCTGCCCCTTCTTCACTTTCAGCGTATCGCAGTGAGCGTACAGCGTCTTGTATCCCAAAGAGTGCTCGATCTCGATCGTCTGTCCGTAGCCGCCGAACCACTCGCTGCGCACCACTTTGCCATCCGCCGTCGCCTGGATCGGCGTGCCGTAGTCCGTGGTGAAGTCGCAGCCGCTGTGCAGCTTGCTGTAGCCGTACAGCGGGTGAATTCGATAGCCAAAGCCCGAAGTCATGTCGCCTTTGCAAGGCACGGCCGACGGGATATGCCGCGCCTGGAACTTCTTGGTCGCAGCGCTCAGGCGGGACAGTTCGGCGCCGTTGCTGTCGATCCGGGCCTGCAAGGCGCGATAGCGATCAGGAGCCGTCGACGCCCCGCGCGAGCTCAGGCCGCGGCGCTGAGGCTGCTCTCCGATGGCGGTACCGACCACGCGCCACAACTCAGAAAGCTCACGGTCGCGGCTGTTCAGCTCGCCCCACAGCTCTTCCGAGCGGGTCTCGGCCAGGGCCGACATCTCGTCTCGCTCGGCTTCGCGCTCTTTGAGAGAGCGCTCGAGTTGCTGGTTGCGCTCTTTGAGCAGCGCGACCATTTCGGTCTGGCGGCGAGTGTCGCCGTTGGCGCTGCTCAGCCCTAGAAGGTAGCAGCCCAGGCTCATGGCCAGCACGGTCAAGACAAGGCGAGGGGGAACGGACACGGTCACGAGACGCTGGCCGAATACGAATTTTAAGCTCCACATGCGGCCAGAAGAGGCTGCGGTAGAGTCGGTTTCGAGATGGTTCATCATAGATTGAGGGGGGACGATGAGAGCTCCCCCTGGCTCGTGGCGTCCCCATGCGGTACCCCGGGCCTCGGCAGACTCAAACATGAACTTTCTCCACCCTCCGTCCGTATCCGGATGCCTATCCTCTACCGCCTAACCCATCCCTGGAGGGCCCGGGATGCATACCGAAGACGAGACTTGGCCTGCTTGCGAGGGCGAGGTTCCGCCCCTGACGAAGCCTGTTCGGTTGAGAAAATCCAAGCTCGTGCATCCACCCCGGCCCCGAGCCAAACTCGGGCCCATCGATGGCGTTCGAAGCGGTACGCCCTGCCCGGACGACCGAAACGGACGACCAAACCGACCGCCGTACAATCGAGCAAGCCCGCCAGAGCGCCCGAAGCTCTCGCCGCCTCTCGAGGCTGTCGGAATCTCGGACAATCGGGCAAGGATTCCACTCGATCCTTATATCGGTGACGAGCAACCAAGCGGTACGCTGAAAGGTGCAGCCCGACGATGCCAGCATCGCCAGGGCTGGCTATGAGATGAAAGGGACAATCGTACGTGAAAACCTCTGAAGAACTAGGGCCCGACGACCTTACGCCCGACGAACTGGCGCTCTTCCAGGAACTGTCCGATCGCGGCCAGTCGCGCCGTAACTTCCTGGGCAACGCCGCCCTGGGCGGACTGAGCGTGTTCGCGCTCGACCTGCTGGCCCATCAAGAGGCCGCCGCCCAGGTCCTCCCCTCGCCCAACGCCGTCTACGCCGCCGCCGACACCGCCTCGGCCACCTTGCACGAACTGCAGATGCAGGTGAACGGCAAAGCCACTTCTCTGGCTCTCGACCCCCGAGTAACCCTGCTCGACGCGCTACGCGAAAAGATGCAGCTCACCGGCACCAAAAAAGGCTGTGACCACGGCCAATGCGGCGCATGCACCGTCATCGTGGACGGACGTCGCGTGCTCTCGTGCCTAACTCTGGCCGCCACCTGCGAAGGGCGCGAGGTCACCACCATCGAGGGTTTGGCGAGCGAGGACGGACTGCACCCGATGCAGGCCGCCTTCATCAAACACGACGCCTTCCAGTGCGGCTACTGCACCCCGGGCCAGATCTGCTCGGCCGTAGCGCTGATGAAAGAGGCCGCCGACGGCCAGGCCTCCTACGCCAGCACGAAACTGGGCGAGGCGGGCGGAGCGCTTAGCGACGCCGAAATCCGCGAGCGCATGAGCGGCAACCTGTGCCGCTGCGGCGCCTACCCCAACATCGTCAAAGCCGTGGCCGAAGTGCAGAGCGGCCGCGAGACCGCACAGACCTGGAACTTCCACGTCAAACTCAATGAGGAGGGGCTGGCATGAGAGCCTTCGAGTACACCCGCGTATCATCTCCCGCCGAGGCCGTTCGCGCCGCCTCCGGCAACAGCGGCGCCCGCTACCTGGCCGGCGGCACCAACCTGCTGGACCTGATGAAAGAAGACGTCTCGCGCCCCACCGAACTTGTCGACATCGGTCGGCTGGATCTGGGCGCCATCAAAGCCACTCCGAAAGGCCTCTCCCTGGGCGCCTCGGCGAAGAACACGGACACCGCCAACCATCCCCTGGTGCGTGAGGGCTACCCTCTGCTCAGCCAGGCCATCCTGGCCGGCGCCTCGCAGCAGATCCGCAATATGGCCAGCAACGGCGGCAACCTGAACCAGCGCACCCGTTGCGCCTACTTCTACGACACCGCCATGCCGTGCAACAAGCGGGAGCCCGGCACCGGTTGCGGCGCCATCGGAGGCCTGAACCGGATGCACGCGGTGTTTGGTTGGAGTAAACAGTGCGTGGCCGTGCACCCTTCGGACATGTGCGTGGCGCTCGTCGCTCTGGACGCCACCCTCAGGGTCAGCGGTCCTAACGGCGAGCGCACCATCCCGTTCTCGAACTATCACCGCTTGCCCGACGAGCATCCCGAGCGCGACAACACGCTCGAGCACGGCGAACTGGTCACCGCCATCGAGATTCCCAAGAACCGCTTCGCCGCCCACTCGTACTACCTGAAAGTGCGTGATCGAGCCTCTTACGCCTTCGCTCTGGTCTCTGTGGCGGCAGCCCTGGAGTTAGAGGGAGAGACCATCAAAGCCGCCCGGGTAGCGATGGGAGGAGTGGCGCACAAGCCGTGGCGAGCGACTCAGGCCGAGGAGTACCTGGTCGGCAAGCCGGCCACCGAAGAAACCTTCGCCCTGGCCGGAGAGTGGGCCATGAAGCCCGCCCGACCTTTGGAAGGCAACGCCTTCAAGGTCGAACTGGGCGCCCGCGCCATCGCGCGAGCGCTGATGCAAGCCAAAAACGGAGGCGTGGTCTAAGCATGGCCAAGTACATCGGCAAAGAGTTCGATCGCGTCGACGGGGTGGCCAAAGTCACCGGCACCGCCAAGTACGCCGCCGAGTTCCACGTTCCCAACACCGCCCACGGCTACCTGGTGCTGGGCCGGGTGGCTCGCGGCACCATTACTGGTATCAACACCTCCGAGGCCGAGGCCGCTCCGGGAGTGCTCAAGGTGTTCACCCACCTGAACACTCCGAAATTCCAGAAGCCCGACATCGACAAGCAGTTCAAAGCGTTGCAGTCGCCCCGCGTCCTGTTCAACGCTCAGCCGATCGCCCTGGTGGTGGGAGAGACCTTCGAGCAGGCGCGCGAGGCGGCCCATCTGATTCAAGCCACTTACCGTAAGGAAGAGCCTCGCACCGACACCAAGGCTCAATTGGCCACAGCGACCGAAGCGCCCCCTTCGGGCTTCACCGGACCTGCGGTGGCGGTGCACGGAGACCCCGGCGGGGCTTTTGCCTCGGCCGAAGTGCAGATGGATCTGGACTTCACCATCCCCATCGAGCATCACAACCCTATGGAGCCGCATGCCGCCGTGGCCTACTGGCAAGACGGCAAGCTCAAGATTTTCGATAAGACGCAGAACGTCTACGTGGTCCGCGAGCATCTGGCCGCCGCCTTCGGAGTCAAGGACGAGGACGTCGAAGTGGTCTCTCCTTTTGTAGGTGGAGCCTTCGGCTGCTCCCTGAACACCAACTATTACCCGTTCCTGACCGCCATGGCGGCCAACGAACTCAAGCGTCCGGTCAAACTGGTGTATACCCGCCGGCAGATGTTCACCGGGCACGGCTACCGTCCATACACGGTCCAGAACATCAAACTCGGGGCGCAGAAGAACGGGAAGTTGACCGCCATCATCCACGAGGCCGCCAACAACACCTCGACCTTTCAGGAACAGGACGACTCGGCGTGCCGCTTCACCAAAGCCGTCTACGCCTGTTCGAACCTGAGGACCGTGCAGAAACTCGTCAAGACCGACCTGTCCACTCCTTGCGCCATGCGCGCCCCGGGCGCGGTCTCTGGGATGTTCGCCCTGGAGTCGGCTCTCGACGAACTGTCCTACAAACTCGAGATCGACCCGCTCGAACTGCGCCTGATCAACTACGCCGACACCGACCCGGTGACCGGCAAGCCGTTCTCGAGCAAAGCGCTGCGCGAGTGTTACAAGCAAGCGGCCGAGAAGTTCGGCTGGGCCAACCGCAACCCCAAGCCGCGCTCGATGCGGGAAGGCAACGAGCTGGTCGGCTACGGCATGTCGACCGGCGTCTGGTACGCCCTGCAGATGGCCGCCTCGGTCAAGATCGCCATCAAGGCCGACGGCAAAGTCCAGGTCGAATCGGCCACCTCGGACATCGGCCCCGGAACCTACACCGTGATCACCATGATCGCGGCCGAGTGTCTGGGCATCGACCCCAAGGAGATCACCTTTGCTCTGGGCGACAGTAAGATGCCCCGCGCGCCCTCTCAGGGCGGCTCCTGGACCACCGCCTCGGTCGGCTCGGCCGTCTACGGCGCGGCGGGAGAGCTCAAGAAGCGACTGCTGGACCTGGCCAACCGGCAGGCCGATTCGCCCTTGCTAAAATCCACCGCCGACGATGTGGTCCTTGCCGACGGGCGCCTGCAGCGTAAAGACCAGGCCGCCACCGGGTGGAAAATTACCGACATCCTGCGTAAGTCGAACCGCCCCGAGATCGTTGAGGAATACACCGCCCAGCCGTCCAAGGAGCGCGACAAGTTCGCCCTGCTGGCCCACGGCGCCCAGTTCATCGAAGTCCGGGTCGACGAAAAGCTGGGTACGGTCCGCGTGGTCCGCGCCGTCGAAGCCACCGCCTGCGGACGGATCATCAACCCCAAGGCCTCCCACTCTCAGGAGATGGGAGGCGTGGTCTGGGGCATCGGCATGGCTCTGACCGAAGCGACCGAGGTCGACCATCGCTACGGACGCATCATGAACCCCTCGCTGGCCGACTATCACGTGCCCTGCTGTGCCGATGTGGGCGAAGTGGTCACCGACTTCATTGAAGAGGAAGACAAGGTCGTCAATCCGCTGGGCATCAAGGGGATGGGAGAGTTAGGCATGGTGGGCATCCCCGCCGCCATCTCGAACGCGGTCTATCACGCCACCGGACGGCGCATCCGCGACCTTCCGATCACCCCCGACAAGGTGTTGGGGGCCTGATGCGCGGCTCGAGCATCCCCGTGCTCGTGGCCGCCGCCGGCGCTTCGTCGCGCTGCCCCGAAGGGAAGCTGCTCAAAGCGCTGGGCGACCGGCCGCTGCTGGGATGGCTGTTGGAGAAACTGGTGAGCCACCCGCGCCTGGGCCCCATCGTGGTGGTCACCGGCGGGCACGGCCCGGCCGTGGCGACCCTGGCCACAGGCTACCACGGTGTGCAGGTGGTCGAGAACTTGCAGTGGGCGACGGGCCTGGCCAGCAGTTTGAAGGTCGGAGTGGCGGCGCTGCCGCCGGAGGGCGGATTCCTGATCGCTCTGGGCGACACCCCGCTCTTTACCCTCGACACCCTGGAGCAGATCTTGCCCAGCGGTCACGCGGATCGGATCCGCGTGCCCAGCTATCAGGGTCGGCGTGGGCATCCGGTGTTTTTCCCCGAGTGGACCCGCCCCGAGTGGAACGAACTGCAGGGCGACACCGGGGCCAAGTCGCTGATGAAGCGCTGGGTCGGACGCTTGGTGGAGATTCCGGTCGATGACCCGGGCATTCTGCGAGACTTCGATCAGAGCTGCGACTTCGAGCGCCCCTGGGACCAGGTGGAGGTTGAGGGGGAATTCCAGGTCGAGAGTTCTGGCGACGAAGCGGCAGGCGTCACGACGGGGCCGTACTCCGGGCTGCAGCGCCCCGCGGCCCGAGAGCCGCTGCCCGAAATCGCGGTGCAAAGAACGGAGGAGGCGATCGCATGAGCGACCTGTTTCGACTTCTGCCTCAGGCCGCTCCCGACCAGGGTCCCTGGGTGCTGGTGACGCTGGTCAAGACCGAAGGTTCCACCTACCGCAAACGCGGGGCTCATCTGCTGGTCAACGCCGACGGCTACCTGGGCATGCTTAGCGGAGGCTGTTTGGAGGCAGACGTGGCGGCGCGCTGCGCTCCCGTTCTGTCCGGCGAGGTCGAGGCGGTCGAGATGGTCATCGACACCCGCCGCCTGCTGGGCTGCGACGGTCGACTCACCCTGATTGGAGAACGCCTGCCCCCCTCTCTGGTGGAGCAGGTAGCGCGGGCAGGCGAGGCCCGGGAGCAGGTGACCCTGCACACTCGGACCCCGGGACCCGGTTGGAGGCCCAGCTACGCAAGTCTGCCCGACACCTCTCCCGAGACCTATCGGCAGGAACTGCAGCTTCCGCTGCGCCTGCTGGTGTTTGGCTCGGGTCCCGGGGCGCCGCCCCTCCTGAGTATGGCCGGCGTGCTGGGTTGGCACAGCGAGCAGATCGTGCTGGGCAGCGATCCCGCCGTGCAGCGCTACCCCGAGGCGGACTGGACCGTGTTGCCCAACGGGAAAGTGCTGGCTCAGATGACGATGGACCGCCGCACCGCTGCTGTGGTCATGAATCATCACGTCGGTCGCGACACGGAAGTGCTGCGGGCCCTGTGGGGCAGCGAACTTCCCTTCCTGGGACTGCTGGGGAGTCGAAAACGTCGGGAACAGATCCTGGAGGCGCTGAGCTTCGCCGCCAGCGACGTCGACCTGGACGCTCGCCATCTGTATTCGCCGGTGGGGATGGACCTGGCAGCCGAAGGCGCCCCGGAGATCGCCCTGGAGATCTGTGCCCAGGTGCAAAGCGAGATGGCCGCGCTGGCTCGGGGCGAATCGGCCCGCGCGGGCAACCTCCGACCCGGCCATCTGGGACTGCGCCAGGCGGGCTGATAAGCAGGCTAAGCGCCAAGCGGGCTTGAGGCCAGACACTCAGACCTAACCAGGCGAGAACCCGAGGCGGGCTAGGCGTCCTGCAGAGCGGCCAGTAGCTTTTTCGTGGCGACCTCACAGTAGCTGTGCCGCATCATCTGGCCGACCAGCTTCCAGTCAGTCTCTCCATCGAGCTTCATGGCCAGCCATCCGCGCGAGCCCAGATAAGGCGCCGGATAGAACCGGTCGTCCCCCTCGATGTCCATATGCACCGACACGTCGGCCTTGAACGCCACTGAGGGCGAGTGCAGCCCGTACATGGCGAACGATTTCTTGCCAGCCCAGAACGTCGGGTGCCCATGCGACACCGCCTCGGAGGTCTGCGGTAAGGCCAGACAGATCTCGCGAAGCCGGGTGATGATCTCTTCGATCACCTCCGGGTCAGGCTGGCGAGACCAGGCCTGCTCGATCAGTTTGGCCACTCCGGGCTTCTGAAGCTGCTCGGCTTTACTGAACTTCATATGGCGCGTCAGCTTACCGGTGCCCAGGAGCAAACCGTAAGAGTCCTCGAGTTTAGCGCCCTCGGCAAAGCCGATGGAGACGTGCTTCTGATGCGCGCTGACCCAGCAAACCGTATTGCCGCCCGAAGCGGGCTGCTTGAACAGCAGCGCCCCTCCCCAGTTGACCTGCAGCTCCTGTCGAGCTTTAGGACTGGCCGCCGCGACGACCTTGATCGCCTCGCGCGCCAGGGCGGCGATGTCCTCGGGAACGGACTCTAATAGCTGTTCGAAATCCTTGGCAGCACTCATATCGGCGGACTTCTTGTCCTCCCACCGGCCCCCTCCCCCCCGACACCCCCAGAGGGTCTCCGGGGTCTTAGTACGGAGGCAAAAGCCGTCGCAAGGCGACGGCCACGAAACAAGGCCCGATGACCAGGTTCCTGGCCAGTTGAGCAGCATAAGCGGGTTCTCCGCTCTGACCTCTAGCCAGCGAAGATAGCCTGCCGCCGGCCAGCGGCCAGTCTCGCAGTCCCATCCTCCACCTTTCCGGTACCGCCTCGGGTCCGTGAACGGCGCCCAGAACGCCCCCCACCAGGGCCGCCGTCGAGTCGGCGTCTCCACCGCAGCGGACAGTGTCGATGACGCTCTGCTCCAGGCTGATCCCGGGGCGGACCACAGCCTGCAAGACCACGGCCAGAGTGTGGCAGATATAGCCGGTCACGCCCTTATGGAAGCCCAGTTCCTCGCAGAGCTCTTCTGGCGAGCGCTCTGGCCGGGCCAGCACGTTCCGCACGATGGCCTGGCAATCGGCGTCCTCGACCCCGGTAAGCAGAGCCTCGGCGTCGACCTGACCGTCCCTCAGTTGATGGGTGGCCCGGCCAAGAATGAGCGATCCGTAGTACGCTTTCGGATCGGTGTGGGTTACCTCGGTGCTGATTCGGACCAGCGGCTCCAAGAGCGCCGAACGCTCTCCGTAGGTCCAGGCCGCGATGACCGGGGCCCGCATCGCGGGGCCGTTCCCGGCAGAAAAGACGCCGCTGCGAGGAAGACCCAGGGTCAACTTCAGTCCGGCCCGCAAGGTGGCGAATCCGATGCCCGGCGGCAGGGTCCAAAACCAGCGCCTTAGGCCGCGCCGCATCAGGCGGCGAAACTCTTCCGGCTGTCCCTGCGAGGCCTCTAGAGCGACCAGGGTCAGGACAGCATGATCGGTGTCGTCGCTGATCCAACCCCGTCCGCCGAGCAGCTGGTAGTCCGTCATCTCCGGAAACAGTCGTCGCTGCCTGGTCGGCGTCAGCCCTTCGGCCGCCAATCCCAAAGCGTCGCCCGCCGCGGTGCCCAGCAGGCACCCCTCTAGCGTGGACTCGATTTGCAAAGGCAAAGCCCCCTTCCGACCTCGAGAGGGGTAACCGCCCGAGACGGGGCGTGTTTCGGTACTCGACGACCGGGGCGACAGCTCCCAAAACCCAGAAGTATACCCCCTCGGCATCCCAAAGAGTATAGGATGTCTCCCCCGGCCTCGAATGGAATGCCCTCCATGCCTTTTCTTCCACAGAAGTTCTACCAGGCAAAGATTTTCTTCCTGGTAGCGCTCCTCTCTCTATTGACAGCGCTCTCCGTCAGCGCTCAGCCCGCTCCGACCCCGTCCGCGAGCCCCGTCCCCACCTCGACCCCGGCCCCCCGGGACTCGGCCACCCCTCAAATCACGCCCAGCGCCTCGCCGGTGGTGACCGCCACTCCGGCGCCCGCCGCGACCCCCGTCAGCGTGGCCTCTCCCACGGCCGATGCCTCGCCTTCCGCCGATGGGACGCCCCAGGTAGCACCCACCCCGGTGGCCGCTGAATTCGCCACACCACAAGCTTCGCTGCAAGCGTTCTTGCTGCTGATGAGCCAGGGCGGTCCTCTGAAGCCGATCCCGCTGGCCCAGGCCAGAGCTCACATGGACCTCTCCGCCGTCCCCACGGTGGTGCGCGAAGAGCGCGGGCAACAGCTCAGTCAACAGTTGGTCAAGATTATCGAGAGCACTCAGATCGACCCTACCGCGTTGAACTTCAACCCCGGCGACAAACGCGTCGTGGTCTACAAGCAGCCTGACGGCAAAGGGATCTCCCTGGAAAAACAGCTGGACGGCCGCTGGCTGATCAGCGCCGACACGGTCGCCAACATCCCCGATATGTACGGCGTGCTGATGGACAAGGGGCGCATCCAGGTGCGCCGCATCGCCTACCTGGACTTTATGTTCCTCGGCCTTTCCGGCGAGCAGTGGGCGGGCCTGGCCACCTTGCCGCTGATCGCCTATCTGCTGGGCAAACTGTTCGTCCTGTTCGCGGGAACCGCGCTGAGCCGGCTGCAGCGACGCAAAGAGATCCAGCAGGTGGTCAAACGGCCCGCCGTTCTTAAACCGCTAGGCCGCCTGGTTAGCGCCATCGTGATCTGGGCTGGTCTGCCCGGCCTGGCCCTGCCCGACGCCCTCCTGGTCTTACTCATCGTGGCCGTCAAAGTCGCCACCACCACCACCGTGATCCAGTCCATGCTGGGACTGACCGATGCCGCTTCCGACTATGCCGAAGCGCTGAGCACCCGAAGGAACAGCAAGTTCGACAATATGCTGATCCCGCTGGCGCGGCGAACCCTGAAGACCATCATCGTCATCCTGGGCATTCTGTTCCTGGCTCAGAATCTGAACATCCAGGTATGGAGCCTCTTTGCCGGTTTCTCTGTGGTCGGTGCCATGGTCGCCCTGGCCGGTCAGGACATGGTGAAGAACCTGTTCGGCTCGATCACCGTGTTCACCGACCGGCCGTTCCGAGTCGGCGACAGCATCAAAGTCGAAGGTATCGAAGGGGTCGTCGAAGACGTCGGCTTCCGCTCGACCCGCCTTCGCAGCCCCGCCGGGTCGCTCATCACCCTTCCGAACTCCCGCCTGACCACCGCTGCCGTCGACAACGTCGGCGTCAAGCAGTTCCGCGTGTTCAGCAAGCGGCTGAGGGTTCCGTGGGACACCTCGCCAGAACTGCTCGAGGCGTTTTGCGAAGGGGTGCGGGAGCTGATCCGTAGCCACCCTTACACCCGAAAGGAAGTCTTCCAGGTGTGGGTTACCGACATCAACGACTTTGCCCTCGAGGTCATGATCGAGGTGGCCTGGCTGGTGCCCGACACCACCACCGAACTTCGAGAGAAGCACCGCTTCTTACTCGACGTCCATCGACTGGCCCGCCAACTCGACATCCGTTTTGCCTTCCCCACTCAGCGCGTCGTCATGGCGACCGAGTCGCAGGACGAAGTGTGGGACTTCACCATCGACGAACAGACCAGCGCGACCTTACGAGGCCGCGACACCTCGAGAGCCCTATTGGAACGCTCGCTGCCGAAGGACCGCCCCGAGCCGGCCACTCCCGGAGTGGGCCTGGTCCAGCTTTCCGAGGACGACAAGGACTAGGACGCTGCTTCTCCGGGCGCGGACTGCAGCGCCTCCGTGACGCGCTGGGCCAGGGTTTCGAACTCCTGGTCCAGCGTGTCGTCCCAGTGGTTCGTGCTGCTGCGTCCCAACCCCAAGGCGCTCAGTATCGAGGACGCTGGCGCGTTCAGACCGAGCCCTCGCGGAAAGGCCACCCCACCCTCGAAGGTCGAGGCCATGAAGCGCGCCCGGCCGGCCTGCCAGGCGCCCGTCTCCTCCCCTGCCGCCCCCCTCTGGCTTTGCTCCCATAGATCCGCGACGGCCCTGGGAAGGTCGCTCGCGATGTGGGCGGAGCGTTCGTGAAGGGCCTGACTTTCCACCAGGTGTAAGCCGCTGAGGTCGGTGGTCAGACCGGCGCCCGACACGACCACCGTCAGCCCCAGTCGTCCTTCCAGAGGCAGGTTCTGCTCGCGTACCACCACTCCGTCTTGAACCCAGACCAGACGGGAGAGACCCTGGGTGAGCCCAAAAGACCTCCGGGTCTTGCTCCAGGTGACATGCAGTAAGAGCACCGCTGCAAACGGCCGCACCTCGGTCCACCCGCGGTCCAACTCGACGCCGCCCAAAGCCGAACCCGTCCAGTCCAGCGCCGATCCGAAATCGCTGGGCGGGACCCCTTCGGAATTCAGAGGCAGCAAAGCAACCGGACGGCAAGCCAGACCGTCCTCGGAAGGCTCGCCCAGGTGAATTCCGCTGAGACGACGCCCATCGCACGTGATCGGGACCGCCGAGGCAAAGGCGAAACTCTCTAGCGCTCGAGTCAGCGCGGAAAGCGCGGCCGAAGCCGAGCCGCGCGCCTCGAAGAACCAGGAGCTTTTGCCGTAGACCGCCCGATGAAACACCTCGACCACGACCTCTCCGCCGCGCAATTTCTCTTCCAGCCGAGCCGGACGGACCGTCATCTCCCGACCGTCCCATTCGGCGATCGCCTCGTCGGGGGTCTTGAGGCGGAACCCTCGCAACCCGGCGTGAGCGCTCAAGGTACGGACCGCGACCGCCATGGAGAACAGATCGGGGGCCGTCGTCGTCCCTCCGTTGAGCACCCCGGCCAAATCGTCCCAACTCCAATTCTGACCGCCGCTCGTCACCACTGTGGTCTGACGGGGAAGGTGCGACACTGTCAGCCCTCGAGCCTTACCTCGATGGGCCGCCTGAACCAGCACCAGCAGCCAGCTTTCCGGCGTGCGCATCTGGAACGCCGCGAGCTTGCGATGGGCCTGGTTGACATCGATGGTGAAGACGCCTTCGGAATCGCGCTGCCCCTCGGCGAACTGCTCCTGCAGATAGTCATCGATAGCGTCCGAAGCGGAATCACTCATACCGCAAATCGCTTCGTGGTACGAGGTGGACTCCCTGGAAATTCCGCCACGACTGCGCTACTGTTAGACAACTTTCCGACTCCTCGAGCGTTCAACAGTTACACATGGCCCGCCCTCTGATCCAGAAACTCGCCGTCCTTTCCGACGCCGCCAAATATGACGCCTCCTGCGCCTCTTCCGGCTCTAATACCAAGCGCGACGGGAAGGGCGTAGGGAGCACCGAGGGGATGGGAATCTGTCATTCCTACACCCCGGACGGCCGCTGCGTCTCACTGCTCAAGATTCTCCTGACCAACTACTGCATCTACGACTGCAAGTACTGTATCAACCGCGCCTCCTCGAACACTCCGCGCGCCCGCTTCACCGTCGACGAGGTAGTGAAGCTCACCATCGAATTCTACAAGCGCAACTACATCGAGGGGCTGTTCCTCTCCTCAGGGATCATCCGCGACCCCGACTATACGATGGAGCAGCTTTCCGAAGTGGCCCGACTTCTGCGCCAGCAGCACGGGTTCAAAGGCTACATCCAC
Source organism: Vulcanimicrobiota bacterium (assembly GCA_023447635.1). Classification (GTDB taxonomy): domain Bacteria; phylum Vulcanimicrobiota; class Xenobia; order Xenobiales; family JADMJV01; genus JAEXNA01. Next base: position 114,138 of record JAEXNA010000245.1, read on the forward strand.
CTCAAGACGATCCCCGGAGCGGCCGACGCTCTGGTGCTGCAAGCCGGCCTGTATGCCGATCGCCTCAGCGTGAACATCGAGCTTCCCACCGAAGACGACCTCGCCGATCTGGCGCCCGAAAAAGACCCCGAGACGCTGGAGTCCAACATGGGCACCATCGAGGAGAAGATCCAGGAGAACAAGCAGCCCCATCGCGGTCGCCATCGCCCTCCCACCTTCACTCCCGCCGGCCAGAGCACCCAGATGATCGTGGGCGCCACGCCATCGCCCGACCGCGCGGTCCTGAGCACTGCCTCCCGCCTCTACACCAGCTACGGCTTGCGCAGAGTGTATTACTCCGCCTACAGTCCGATCCCGGACGCTCATCGCGAGCTTCCCCCAGAGTCGCCTCCGCTGGTCCGTGAGCACCGTCTTTACCAGGCCGACTGGCTGATGCGGTTCTACGACTTCAAGGCCGACGAGATCACCTCGCCCGAACGGCCGAACCTGCGTCTCGACGTCGATCCCAAGACCGCCTGGGCTCTGGATAACCGCGAGTTCTTCCCCGTCGATCTTAACCGGGCCAGCCGCTCGGCCCTGCTGCGGGTGCCGGGGCTGGGAGTGCGCACGGTCGACCGCCTGATCACTCAACGTCGCCACCGCGCCATCCGCTGGGACGACTTGCGGCGTCTGCGCTGCGTCATCGATCGCGCCGCTCCGTTCGTGATCACTGCCGATCGCTTGCCTCCCAACTGGCTCGAGCGCGACGACTTGCTCAAACTGGTGCTCCCCGCCGGCGAGCAGCTAGAACTGGCTTTCTAAGCACCGTTGATCAGCGTCGAGGTCGATAGCTACGAAGGTTGGAGGGACGCCGCGCGCGGTCTGCTGCACCAGGGCGTTCCTCCAGAGGAAGTCGACTGGACAGGTGGAGAGGAGAGCCTGTTTGGAGCCGACGACACTGTGCGCGGGGCGGCCGTCAAAGCGCCTAGAGTCCCCAAGACCTTCGGACCGCTGGCCGAATCGGCCGCCTGCTTTCGCTCGCCCGACCGCTGGCCGCTGCTCTACCGGATCCTCTGGCGGCTGAACCACGACGAGGCGCACCTGCTCGAGATCGCCTCGGACCCCGACGTGATCAAGCTCAAGCGGATGGCGAGCGAGGTGGGGCGCGACATCCACAAGATGCACGCCTTCGTTCGTTTCCGAAAAATCCATGACGCCGACGGTCAGGAGCTTTTCGTAGCCTGGCACGAGCCCACCCATCTGGTGGTCGAACGCGCCACGCCGTTCTTTGCCCGCCGCTTTGCCGCCATGCGGTGGTCTATTCTGGGCCCGGACCGCTGCGCCTACTGGGACGGCCGGGAGTTGACCTTCGGGCCCGGTCTGACCCGAGCCCACGCCCCCACCGGCGATGAGATGGAAGAGCTCTGGGGCACCTACTACCGACACATCTTCAATCCCGCGCGGATCAAGCTCGGCGCCATGATGGGCGAAATGCCTAAAAAGTACTGGCACACCATGCCCGAGACGGCCCTGATCCCGGAGATGCTGGCCGAGGCGGGACAGCGGGTGGAGCAGATGATGGCCTACGGCCAGGAACTCCGCGACGGCGTCTTCCCCGCCGATGCCGCCGCTGAGGTGGTCGAGGCCGGAGGGACCCTGGCGGAGCTTCACGCGCTGGTCAAGGGGTGCCAGGCCTGCGAACTCTACAAGAGGGCCACCCAGGCGGTGGTGGCCGAAGGGCCGCACGACGCGCGCCTGATGATGGTGGGAGAGCAGCCCGGCGATCAGGAGGACCGCCAGGGTCGCCCGTTCGTCGGGCCCGCCGGGCAGCTTCTGCGCGAGACCATGAGGGCGGCGGGAGTCGACCCGGAAGCCGTCTACCTCTCTAACACGGTGAAGCATTTCCGCTGGGAGCCATCGCCGAACGGCGGCAAGCGCCGCATCCATCAGCGCGCCACCTCCCGCCAGATCGCCACCTGTCAGGGCTGGGTGGAGGGGGAAATCCAGCTAGTGAAACCCCAGGTCCTCGTCTGCCTTGGCGCTACCGCTGCCCAGGCGCTGCTGGGCCCCGACTTCCGACTGGGCCGCGACCGGGGTCGCTGGCTCACCTCCCCCCTGGCGCCCCGCGTCATGGCCACCGTTCACCCTAGCTTCCTGCTCCGCATCCAGGACCCCGACGAGAAAGAGCGCCAGAGGGCGCTGTTCCTGGCCGATCTGCGCCTCGCCGCTTCAGCTCTCGGCTAAACGGCCGCTGGCGCGGCGTCTTCGAGTTGCAGCAGTTTGGCCGAGCGGGCGCGCATCCGCAGAGCCAACTCTTCGTCCTTGAGCAGCGACTCTCCAAATGACGGAATCCACTCTTTCAGCACGTTCTGCCAAGCGTCGCTCCAGAGCTGTTCGGGGAAGCAGCGGCCCAGCAGGTCGAGCATGATCGAAACCGAGGTCGAGGCTCCGGGAGAGGCGCCCAGCAGCGCCGCAATCGAACCGTCCGCGCTGTGCACAATCTCGGTCCCGAACTCTAAGATACCGCCCATCTCCTGATCTTTCTTGATCACCTGAACGCGCTGCCCGGCCGTCTCTAAGCGCCAGTCTTCCATCTTCGCCTCGGGCACGAACTCGCGCAGCGCCTCCAGGCGCTCTTCGTCCGACTGGGCCACCTGGTCCAGCAGGTAGCGCGTCAGCGACATATTGTGCAGACCGGCCGCCACCATCGGCACCACGTTGTCGTGGGTGATCGAAGCGAACAGGTCGGTCAGCGACCCCTGCTTCAAGAAACGGGTCGAGAAGCCCGCGTACGGCCCGAACAGCAGCGCCTTCTCGCCGTTGATCACGCGGGTATCCAGGTGCGGCACCGACATCGGCGGGGCGCCCACAGCGGCCTTGCCGTACACCTTGGCCGCGTGTCGCTCGATGATCTCGCGGTTCTTGCAGATCAGCCACTGACCGCTGACGGGGAAGCCGCCGTAGCCCCGCGCCTCGGGGATGTCCGACCACTCGAGCAGCGGCAGCGCTCCGCCGCCTGCCCCGATGAAGACGAAAGGCGAAGCGATCCAACGCTTCTGGCCGCTCTTGATGTCTTTGACCAGGACGTGCCAGTCGCCGTCCTCGGCCCGGTCGATGTCGCGGATCTCGTGGCCGGAGAACAGGTCGAATCCGTCCTTCTCCGCCAGCGAGCCCATCAGCGCGCGCGTCAAGGCGCCGAAGTTTACGTCGGTTCCGATGGGCATCCGGGTGGCTGCTGCCGGCTCGGACGGATCGCGACCTTCCATCATCAGGGGGATCCAGCGGGCCAACTGCTCGACCTGATCGCTGAACTCCATCCCCCGGAACAGGTGGTTCTCGGTCAAAGCTTCCCAGCGCTTGCGCAGGTAAGCGACGTTGGCCTCGCCGTGGACGAAGCTCATATGCGGAATCCGCCGTATGAACGACGTGGGGTCTTCGAGAATCCCTCGCTCGACCAGCGACGACCAGAACTCTTTCGAGGTCTCGAACTGCTCGGCAATTTTCATCGCCTTGCTGATGTCGATGCTGCCGTCGGCCTTCTCCGGCGTGTAGTTCAGCTCGCAGAACGCGGAATGCCCCGTACCCGCGTTGTTCCAGGCATCAGAACTTTCGCCGGCCACCTGGTCGAGCCGCTCGTAGACGTGGATTGTCCAGTCCGGTTGCAGAGCGCGCAAGAGAACGCCAAGGGTGGCGCTCATCACCCCGGCTCCAATCAGGATCACATCGACTCGGGCGTGCGTGGTGTGCATTCTTTCCTATATCCACAGCGGCGGGAAAACTCCCCCGGAAACCCCCCTCTCCCCCTGGCCTCCCTCCACGAGCCCGAACCCACGTCGCGAAGCCCCGCGTAAGGGCTGTCCCAGGGTAGCTCTCCAAGGGGGGTCCACATCTTGAGTTCACTGTTTCGCAAAAAATCTGCTCCTGCCGGCACCGCTGCGGGCCCGACGCCCAGCGGGGTCGAGCATGAAATGAGTTTCCCACTGCTCTGCCAGATGGGTAATGACGGCAACCAACTGCTGACCGGCGGCTTTCCAGGCCGGGCTCAGCGAGAGTACCTCAAGGTGATTTACTACCTGGTCGGTCGAGGCCTGATCGACCAGTTCTTACTGGGCAAAGCGTACCTCGGCCTGAGGGTGGTCGAGGCAGAAAAACCTGAAGGCGGGGCCCTGCACGCACTGGTGGACGGTCCCCCTCCAGGAGGTTTTGGGGGAGCCATGGAGCCGGTCGGAATGCTGCACGGACCCGCCCTGCACGTGTTCAAACACGGTATGCTGTCCGCTCACGACCAGCGCCTGTTCGAATCGCTCTGCAAAATGCGCCTGGGCCACGGCGGCAAACCCACCGAGGCGGCTTCGGCCTGGAATCTAGGGCTGGCCCAGGCGCCTCAGTTCCCCGTTCTGGACCTGGCCAACTCGACGGTGGCCGTGGTGCTCGACCCTCGCCAGCCTCCCAAATTGAAGCCGGAGCTCGAGGGGATGGAGATCGCGATCAGCGTGCCTTCGCTGGGCATCGACGACTAGACCGTCGTTTGCTAGACTTCTGCTCGATGCTGACCGACCCGTCCCGAGCCTGGGTTCTTCACCACACCCAAGCCCAAGAGATCACATCGGTCTCCTTGATTCAGAACCTGTGGGGCGGCTACGGCCAACTGCTGCGACTACATCTTCCCGGGTCCACCGTCATATTGAAACAGGTCGTCCCACCCGAAGCGGCGCGAGCCAGCGTTTCCGATCAGCGCAAACGATGCTCGTACCAGGTTGAACAGGCCTGGTATCAGAGCCCCGCTCAGAGCTGCGACGACACCTGCCGGGTGGCGCGCTGCCTGGGCCAGGAGGGTGGAGAAGCTTCACTGCTGCTGTTGGAAGATCTGAGCGCCTCCGGCTACCTGCCGACTCGTCCGCCCCGCACCGAGCATCTGGCCGCCGGCCTGACCTGGTTAGCCCATTTCCACGCCCGGTTTATGGGCCAGAGTCCGGCGGGCCTGTGGGGGCAGGGCAGCTACTGGCACCTGAAGACCCGCCAGGACGAATGGCAACGGATGCCCGCCGGGCCGCTCAAAACCCACGCAGCCCGCTTCGATGCGGCCCTACGAGCCGCCCGCTTCCAGACCTTGATGCACGGCGACTCGAAGCCTTCGAACTTCCTCTGGCACAGCGACGGAAGCGCTGCTGCGGTTGACTTTCAGTACGTCGGCCCGGGCTGCGGTATTCGTGACGTGTCCTATTTTCTAGACTCGTGCCTGGGCGAAGACGGCTGCCAGCGCGACGGCGAGCGATGGCTGGACCACTACTTCCGACACCTCACCAGCGCTCTAAAGCGGGTGGGCAAGGGGCAACAGGCTTCCGACGTCGAGGCGGAATGGCGTCGCCTCTTCCCCGTAGCCTGGACGGACTACGCGCGCTTCTACGAAGGCTGGGGACGGGCCGGTGGGTTGGGACCCTACAGTCTGCTGCAGCTAGAACGAGCCCTACAGGTTAGCTGAAACGAGACTTCGGGATGTGAGTGACGCGGCAGGCCAGGTCGGCCTCGCCGCTGGCCACGACGAAAACCTCGCCCCCGTCGGCGATGCCTGTCGTGAAGACCACGTTGTCGAGGTACATCAGGTCGGCCAGAGGAGCGGTCAGGTCGGGCGACGGCTCGAGCAACGCGTCGTGCTCGGTAGCCAGCGTCCGCGAGGGGTCGTCCTTGTCCAGCAGCGTCCAGTAGGTGCGATAGATACCCACCACGTCCTTGGGCTCGACCCCGTGCCACAACGTCAGCCAGCCGCGATCGGTCAAAATCGGGGGCGCTCCCCCGCCCATCCGGGCCGTCGAGCGGGTGGCCGAGTGAGGGCGTAAACCGGGCTTGTCAAACGGTTTCCAGTGCAGCGCGTCCGGCGACGTCGACAGATTGATGGAGGGCCCTGGCAGCCACTCGCTGCCTGGCGGATAGGCAAAGTACAGGTCCCCCAGAGGCCGGGTCTGAGCCCAGAACTTGCCCCCGATCAGCCCCTCGAAGATCAGCATGTCTTTGTTTTGATGGTCCAAAACGATCCCCTCGAGGGTCCAGTTCAGGGCATCCGACGAACTGTAGAGCGTGGTCGAATGCCGTTCCGGGCTGACCGAGCAGGTGGTCATCCAGTAGCCCTCTCCGACCTTCGAGATCCGGGCGTCCTCGACCCCATAACATTGGTAAGGAGTGGTCGGCGCAATCGCCTTGTCGTAGTGAACCTGGACCAATTTGCGCCCCTCCGCATCGAATTCGACCGGCAGCAGCCAGGACAGCGAAGTCAGCGCCAGCACCTTCCAGGAGTGACCTTTGATGGCAAACTTCCGAGGGTCGGTCATATCCACCCCGTCCAGCGGCCAGCTGTCCAGCACGTAGCGACCGTCGTCCCATCGGATGGCCCGCACCGTATCGCCCTTCAGCGGCGTCTTCAGCGCCTCGGCCACCCGCACCATCAGCAGCAGGTTGCCGTTGGGAAGACGGGTCATTCCCGGGTTGAAAGCGCCCAGGACGTAGGTCTCTTCCGGCAACGCTCCGGCCAGAGGAGAGCGGGACAGGTCGACATCGCGAGGATCGAAAACGAGCTGATCAAAAGGGTACGGCATGCGCAGCCTCTGCGCCGGGCCGGGCGCTTCCCCTTCTGCGGGAATAGCTACCTTGCCGGGGTGGCCCTAGCCGGAGGGGAGCTTGGAGG
>JAEXNA010000257.1 GCA_023447635.1 Vulcanimicrobiota bacterium
TCCCTCGCAAGGGGATCTCCAAGTAGGGCTCGCCTGTGGAGCCCGGCGGAGTTCACCCCTCTACCCTAGTTTGCGAAAATGAACGGCATGCGTCCAGCCTGTTGTGAGATCGTGTCCAAAAGCTTGCAAAAAGATGAACACGATGGAGCAGCGCTACTTCGGCAGAGCGGCCCCCTTGCGAGCCTTCTCGCGGGCCAGATCCTTGGCTGCGTTGGCTCCACTGGGATCCCAACGGAAGATATAGAGCGCCTTGTTGGTCTGCTTGGCGAAGTCCATGATGGTCTGACGAGGCTGGGCCAGCAGCGACTTCTCGCGGTAGCGCCAGGAACCGCCATAGCTGTCCACGTTGCAGCCGTACTCGATGCTCGAATCGTAGGGCTGCTCGATCACCTCGCCCCGGGCTTTGGCGCCTTCGACCACGGTCGAGGCGAAATACTTCCAGATGGTCTTCTTGATCTCGCTCTCGGCGACGGTGTAGTAGGCGTCGTAGTCCTTACGGCTGATCGGAACGATCTCGGACACGTACTGGCGCAAGAACGGCTGGCCCTTTTTGTCCTTGCCGCGTACGTCGATCGCGCAGTAGGCCCAGATCTGCTCTTTCGACTGCGACGGTCCGGTGGTGGTCTGCGCCCCGCTCTTATCCATGATAGCGAAGGGAGCGCTCTCCCCGGCGGGGCCGGGTTTGGCGGCCCAGACCCGTTTAGGCTGAGCCGTCTTCTCGTTGGCCGTGGTGCTGGCGGGGTTCCAGACGAAGCTGTAGATAGCGGTGCCGTTGCGCTGGTCCACGCGCTGATGGCCGGCCAGGTCCTCGTTGCCCTGTTTGGCATCTTTGTAGGTGTAGCCGACCGGAAAGATGGTGATGTCCGCGTCGGTGTATTCGAGTTTGATACTGCGCTTGCCCATGGGCTGAACCACGCCCTCGTTGAAGTAGCTCATCAGGCGCGCTTTCGATTTGCGGTCGTTGGGGCTAAGCTTGATCAACCCCGAATAGTAGGCGCGCTTCTCCCATCGGGTGTCCTGCTGTTCCTGCCAGGTGGTCCGCGCCTCGATCCGGGCAAACCCCAGAGTCTGGGCCCAGGCGGGGCTGCCCAGGGTCGCTATCATCACTAAAAAGAGCCATGCTCGCATCGTCGTTCTCTCCTTGATCTCAACAGGTCGACTCCTTAGGCTTACGCCTAGGACCCGACCCGCGTTACGCTTTCCGGATTCTGCCCCGTTGCCTGCCCGGATAACCGTGAACTTAGGCAAGGCGGCCAGGAACCTTCAGGGCGAGGGTGCAAGCTTGGCCGATGCTGCCCTTTCTTGCTGTCGCCGCCCTGGCCGGAGCCTCTTTAGCCGGCGGATATTTCGTTGCCACCGCTCGCGAGAAGCGCCACGAGGCGCTCCGTCGACTGCCGTTCCCCTGCGCCTGGGAAGAGATCTTGCAGAGCAACGTGCGCCACTACTCGCTGCTCACACCACAGATGCAGCGAGAACTGCACGGGCACGTGCAGATCTTTTTGTCCGAGAAGACCTTCGAGGGATGCGGTGGGTTAGAGATCACGGAGGAGATTCGGGTCACCATCGCCGGGCAAGCCTGCCTGCTGCTGCTGAACCGGCCGACCTCGCACTACAAGAAACTGAGTGTCATCCTGGTCTATCCCCGGGCCTATCGCGTGCACGGTCACAGTTCCGACGGAGTGACGGTGTCCGAGCAAAGTCAGGGGCGTTTTGGGGAGTCCTGGGATGCCGGCACGGTCGTCCTCTCTTGGAACGAGGTCAAGAGTTCGTCCCATAACATCAAGGACGGGCACAACCTGGTGCTGCACGAGTTCGCCCACCAGCTAGATCAGGAAGACGGTCGAGGCGACGGCGTGCCGATTCTCGAGCAAGAGTCGATGTACACCACCTGGGCCGAAGTGCTGAGCCCCGAGTTCGAGCGACTCAAAAAACGCGCCGCCAAGGGCAAGCGGTCGGTGATGGACGACTACGGCGCCACCAACCCTGCCGAGTTCTTCGCCGTAGCCACCGAGACGTTCTTCGAAAAAGCCCACCAACTCAAAGCCAAACACCCCGCGCTCTATGAAGAGCTGGTCGAATACTACCGCCTCGATCCCGTCACCTGGGAAGAGCCTGACGACGACGGCGAAGACCCCGAACCCGATTAGCCGTCCTTCAGACCGGCTTTATGCAGCGCGGCGTTAGCGCGAAAGCGGATGCGCCCGCAACGCGCTTTCTCTTCCTCACTAGAGTGCTCGTCACAACAACAGCGCGAGGCCAGCCAGCGCAGATCCTCGGCCGAGAGCCAGAGCGCTACTCGTCCCTTGCCCTCTTCGGCCTCGGGATCCGTGGGCCGGTTCATCGTTCCACCGGGCGGGTGTAGCCCCAGACCCTGACGGCGTACTCACCAAGGACCCTGGCAATGGCAAGTTCCATCGTCGGGGAATCGACGTGAAGGACGTCCTTGCGCTCCATCCCTCCGCCCGACATGACGACGGTATACCAGTTCCGCGACCGCTCGCCATCGAGCTTGAGCAGAATGACGGCCCCTTCCTCGCGGGCACGGTCGAGCAGTGGCCAGACGTCGTCCAGGGTCCACTCGTCGGGCATCTCGAGCCCTAGATGCGCTGCGACCGCAGGGATGTCGCGTATCTTGAATTTCAACATGTCTGTTCTCCTCGATTTCAGGGCGCCTTCGCTCTTTCGCTCCAACGCCCCGCCGTACCCGGGAACCAATCTGCGCGTCCCCTTCATTCGTGGTGCTCTATTTGGACACCGTGGTGTCCAAATGGAGCACCGAAGGTTTCTGCTCGAACGGCGAGAACCTCGATCGATGAAAATCGCGTTCAAGCTGCTCACCCTATTGTGCCTCCTGACTCCCTCGGTTCAGGCCGACGTCTTCGTTCTGAACACCACCGACGAAAGCATGACCTACGAGGTCACTTTGCCCAACGGCGACACGGCGACGGGAGAAATCAAGCCGACCGGCGGCTACTACCCGACCCAGACGACCATCGCCTATCCTGACGGAGCCGTAGCCACGTACAAGATTATGAGCGAGTCCGGGGAAAGCGCGGTTCAGGTCAAGTCGCCGCCTAACCAGATCATGACGCTGGCCATCGTCAACGGAGGGATGAAGGTTCTCCCCACCTCCTGGAACGTCGACAACGGCCAGACCCACAAGCGCGAGATGACCATCCTCAACGCGACCGATCAGGCGCTGACCTTCGACATCATCGATGAAAAGGAAGTTCGCAAAGGCAACACCCTGGCCCCGGGCGAGTCCAAAAGCTACCCGGCCAAGAACGGATTCGGCATGGGTTTCCAGCACCTGAGATTCGCCGACGGTCAGCGGCTCGAGCCAGGCGCATCGACCGGCTCCTTCAACGTCCTCTACTGGGATAAACGCTCGCCCGGCAAAATCCAATGCGACGACTTCGGCCACATCACCCCGCCCAAGGGACAAACGCCGTAACCCGAAGGAGAAGCCGGATTTCGTCGAACCTCGCCCTATGAAGATGAAATCTCTGATCCTGGCCGTGCTGCTGGCCATGGGCTCGGCTCAAGCCGAACCGCTGAAGTTCGACCGAAGCCGGGCCCGCCCGCTGGACGCCTGGAAAAAGCAGATCACCAAATACTCGCAGGTTCACTACGGCGAGCCGACCTGGGAACTTAACCCCACCTGCATCGTGGTGCACTATACCGCCATGCCCGAGTTCCCCTGGAATCTGGTCCGTTCGCACGAATTCAAGGGTGAAACGCCCGGACTGTCCGTGCACTTCGTGATCGACGGCGACAAAGTGTGGCAGTTGCTGCCGACCAACGTCCGCTCGCGTGGCGCCTACGGCATCAACCATCGCGGCATCAACATCGAACTGATGGCCCTCGACGAACACGACCTGGCCAAGAAACCTCAGACGTTGGCCACCTGCAAGCAGCTTCTGCGAGAGTTGATGGCCGAGCACGGCATTCAGAAGTCGCACATCTACAGCCACGAGCAGGTCGCGACGATGAACCGCAAGATCGTTCCCGAGGTGCTGGACCTGGTGACCAGTGCCCCCTATCACAAAATCGACCCGGGCGAGGCCAACATGAAGGTCCTGCTCGACGGGCTCTAGTCGGTGAGCAACGACAGCCGTCGTCCCATCGCTACCCGCTCGGCCGGATGGGCGCGCTGGGTAGCGCGTCAGCTTTGCCGGGCGGGGGTCACTCCCAACAGCATCTCCGTGCTCAGCGTGGGGTTTGCCGCCATCTCTGGAGCGGCCGCATGGGCCGGACTCTGGCTGGTAGCCGCTGCCGCTATCCAACTGAGGCTACTCTGCAACCTCTTTGATGGGATGGTCGCGGTGGAGGGGGGAAAGGCCACGCCTACCGGCGGAGTGTTCAACGAACTGCCTGACCGCGCGGCCGACAGCCTGACCCTGATTGGCCTGGGCTACGCCTGCGGATGGCCGCAACTCGGCCTGTGGTGCGCCCTTGGCGCAGCCGTCACCGCCTACATTCGAGTCCTTGGAGCCTCCCTGGGCACGCCTCACTACTTCTTTGGCCCGATGGCAAAACAGCACCGCATGGCGCTGTGCACCGGAGCGCTGCTGCTGGCCTACTGGCGCCCCTGGGTGCTGGTCCCCACGCTGGCGCTGATCCTGGTCGGCACTGCCATCACCTGCCTGGCCCGCACCCGCGTCATCTGCCGGGAGTTAGAGAAGACCGCGCGCGAGGCCGCCAAGCGCACCGACGACGCCGACGACGCTGAAGCCGCGACGGCCTAAGACCACTCCGCCCAAATCTCTCGATTCGCCGATGCGCGGAAGATTGCCATCATCGGTGAATCCGCCACCCTCGCCAAGCCTTCGATTCGCCGATGCGCGGAAGATTGCCACGATTGGTGAATCGACCGCTCCGCCAAACTCTCGATTCGCCGATGCGCGGAACATTGCCACGATCGCCGAATCGAACCGCTCCGCCAAACTCTCGATTCGCCGATGCGCGGAAGATTGCCAGCATCGGCGAATCGCCCGACCTCAGCGCCACCCGCGCCACCCGCGCCACCCGCGCCTCCCCCCCTCTCCCCTCCAACCTCCGGGCCCACCAAGGAGTCCAGCCGCGCCAGAAGAATCTTCAAGCGCCATGAGAAAAACCTTACTCTCCCTGCTCACCGCAGCGCTCCTCGCCACCCCCTCCCTCGCCGAACCGCAGATGCGCGTCCGCGGCTCGACCTGGCCCGGGGGCGCCCTCTTCGTCTCCGTCGAAGGCGACGCCGGCGAACAGTTGAGCAAGGGCAAGTGGTTCTGGGCCGGCCGCTCCGGCGACCTGACCCCCGCCCCCTACGGCCTGCGCGCCGCCGTCTCGGTCCCGCTCGACGCCAGCGCCGGCGGCCAGGCCACCCTGCGCCTGGAAGTCACCGACAGCACGGGCAAAAAGACCGAACTCAGCCGCAAGGTGAAAGTCGACGAAAAGTGGCGCCCCGTTCAGTACCTGAGCATGAGCGCCGACAACGACGCCAAGTACACCGACCCGCAGGCCGACAAGGAAGAAGAGTTGGTCTTCAAAGCGCTGGAGACCCTGATCCCCGGCCCCATGTGGAGCGGCAACTTCGGAGAACCGTCAGACGCGCCCCGCTCGTCCCCCTACGGCGTCCGCCGCATCCGCAACGGGCGCACCGCCGGTTTCCACCGCGGCCTGGACTACGCCGGCTACGTGGGCGACCCGATCGTGGCGCCCGCCGACGGCGAAGTCACCCTGGTCGGCCCCAACTTCACCCTGCTGGGCAACTGCATCATCATCAACCACGGCGAAGGGCTGTGCGGCCTGTACATGCACCTGTCCGAAATCGGCGTCAAAAAAGGCGACAAGGTCAAGAAAGGCCAGCGCGTCGGCAAAATCGGCAACACCGGCGCCTCGACCGGCCCGCACCTGCACTACGCCACCTATTTCCACGGCGTCCCGGTCGACCCCGACCTGCTCTTGAACATGCCCAAAGAGTGGGTCCCCGACGTCTGGAAATAGCGTCATGCCCGCTCTGGTCGCCATCCCTGGCGGCGCCGAACTGCGCCCTACGCCGCGTCCCACCCCGGGGCGCGGCCAGGTGCTGTTGCGAGTGCTCACCTCGGCCCTGTGCCGGACCGACGTCTATGCCGCCACCGGCCAACTGAACGTCCCGGACGGCCGTATCCTGGGCCACGAGTTCTGCGGAAGGGTCACCAAACTCGGCCCCAATGCCCCCTCCCATCTCGAAGGCCAGAAGGTCGCCGTCTTCCCCTGGCTCGGCTGTGGAAGATGCCTGGCTTGCCAGACCCCGTATGAAGGCGCGGCGCTGTGCGCCCAGCGACGCTTCCTGGGCCTGGACCTCGACGGCGCTTTCGCCCCCGAGATCGTGGTCCCGGCCGACCGCGTGTTGCCCGTTCCCGAAAGCCTCCCCGAGCAACTGGTCGCCTTCGCCGAACCCGTGGCCGCCGCGCTGGGCGTGACGAAAGCGCTCCCCTCCACTGCGCAGATCGGTTTGTTCGGAGACAACCGCCTCTCCGCCCTGAGCCAACGCCTGCTCACCGTGCTAGGGCACGAAGTCTCGTCCTACAACGAGAACCTCGCCTACGCCCTGGAGTCGGACCCCGAGTTCATCGAGGATGCGATGCAGGCCTTGCGCCCCCGCGGCACCCTGATCGCCAAAAGCCGCCCCTCCACCGCCGTCCCCTGGCCCCTCAGACTGCAAGTCGAGAAAGAGATCACAGTCGTCGCCGCCGGCTACGGCCGCTTCGAACGCGCCGTCGAACTGCTAACCTCGCACCCGGAACTGCTC
>JAEXNA010000259.1 GCA_023447635.1 Vulcanimicrobiota bacterium
GTCCAGTTGCAAGGTTTTAGTAAGCAATCACGCTCGTGCTTCAATCGAGCCGACGGCCGTAGCCGTCGGTAAGTTTGAGCTAGGGAGCACGCCGTGAAGTTTGACGGCGGAGCTTCAATCGAGCCGACGGCCGTAGCCGTCGGTAAGAGCCTCTTCGGCGTCGAGGTAGCCGTAGCCGCCAAGGTGCTTCAATCGAGCCGACGGCCGTAGCCGTCGGTAAGCGTCTCGACCGTCAGGCTGAGCGAGAGTCCGAACGAATTGCTTCAATCGAGCCGACGGCCGTAGCCGTCGGTAAGAAATCCACTGGCCGGGGAACAGGTTGGCGTTAGTGTTGCTTCAATCGAGCCGACGGCCGTAGCCGTCGGTAAGTCCCAGGAGGCTCCCCTTGCATAGCCTCACCGTCCCTCTGAGCTTCAATCGAGCCGACGGCCGTAGCCGTCGGTAAGCCTCCAGACCCGGCTCGAGCAGAGCAGCAGCAACGCCGCTTCAATCGAGCCGACGGCCGTAGCCGTCGGTAAGTTCATCGAGATCAAAAGGTCGGGCCGGGCTCCGTTCTTGCTTCAATCGAGCCGACGGCCGTAGCCGTCGGTAAGCCTCGGGCAGCTTTCTGTCTGCCGAGTTGTCTGGGTAGCTTCAATCGAGCCGACGGCCGTAGCCGTCGGTAAGCGAGGGGTGCTCCTTCGAGGTGGTAAAAATCAAGTGACAGCTTCAATCGAGCCGACGGCCGTAGCCGTCGGTAAGAAGACCACCCGCTGACTATCGACCGAGAAATCTTCGAGCTTCAATCGAGCCGACGGCCGTAGCCGTCGGTAAGGGCGGTCGCCGGGAACCCTTACGGGACAAAGGCTCCGAGCCACCTTTGCGAGAGGTTCCCGAAACCCGTCCCCTCCACCTCTAAACTCTCCTCCCGAACCAGGCCTCCGTAGCCCTCAAACCCAGTCCCCACAAGGGTTGCGAGCGCCCCCCGGGTTTTCGGCACCACCTCCGCGCTCGCATCAGCCTCAAAAAACATGGGGACCCGAATGCGGTTCCGCCATCGGCTCGCCCAGCACCTCGATCGGCCTGGTCATCGCCGTCTCCGCCGATCCCAACTCGAACAGAATCACCTGATCTTCGTCGCAGTGGATCGCCTCCAACAGCCGGGCCATCAGCGTCACCTTACGAGCCGGTGTCAAAAAACAGCGAAAGACCGAGTACTGCACCGGCTGTCCGTGGCCCAGCATCAGCTTATGCACCTTGCGCAGACGTGATGGACAGCGGATATCGTAGGTGACCAGGAAGTCGCGCTTGGCTCCATGCTGAACCCTCATCTGGTCTCGAACCCCGGATAAAGGTCCAGTTCGTCCGTCAGATGGCGGCCGAGAAGCCGCGCCTGCAGGGTCAGAATCCGTCGATACGACGCCTTGTAGCCGAAGAGCGGATGCGTCACTTCCTCGCTCATCCGCCTTTCGAAGGCCGCAATCACAGCCTTCTTCGCGCGTTGCTTCAGGCTACAGCCGTGACCTGCAAAGTAGAAATCGTCGCTGACGACCTGCCGGTTGTTGAACAGCGTTAGCACGACCGAATCGGCCAGAAGAGGCCTGAACTCTTCCATCAGGTCGAGAGCAAGAGAAGCTCGTCCGTAGCGCCCCTGATGGTAGAACCCCTGGTAAGGATCCAGGCCTACGGTGTGCAGCGCCACCGTCGCCTCCTTGGCCAGCATGGCATAGCAGAACGACAGTACCGCGTTCACAGGATCGGTCGGAGGCCGCCGGTTGCGACCATCAAACCGGATGTCGTCATCCGTCTTCAGCATCAGAGGGAACGCTCCAAAGTAGTGGCGCGCGGCCAGCCCCTCTAACCCCAGAAGACTCTCCAGACTCGGCGCCTGAGACGCTTTGACCCGCAAACGCTTCAGCTCGTCGAGAACGCTCGAAGATAGCCGCCGCGCATTGCGCCTGAGCAGCACCCTCTGGTTAGAGATCTTCGCTGTGACCATAGCGCGAGCGATAAACAGGCACCGCCCGACATCGAACGACGCGCGAAACTGAGCCTGCCGAAGCCCGATGTTGCGATGGGGAAGTCCCACCACCGACGCGCTGAACCAGTTGCCGAAGCCGAAATACAGCACCGGGATGCCAGCCCGAGCACAGGCTCGCAACGCTTGCGTCGTCAGCTGGGCGTTGCCGTGGATGTTCACCTGGCTGACTTCGATCAGCCTGGCTCGACCCAGAGTCTCGCCATCCTTAGAGACGATCAGCTCCTCGCCAGCTACTCCAACTTTACTGCCGTGCTCACTGACGTGCAGAGGGTGGCCCTCCTCCTGGCCCGCCCACAGAGGCCTCACCTGTTCTGAAGCCCTGCGCAGGAAGTTTACCTCTTCGGGAAGGCAGATCTCGTTGAGGGAGCAGTCCGCGCAGCGGTTGTCGTTGAGAAGCGGAGGCGGGATGTCGCCGCGATGAAAGCTCTCCTTCATCTCCGAATGCAAACGCCTGGTCTCGGCGACCAGCGCCTCGTCTATCGGAACCTCGCACCGCTCCTTGCTGGCCGAGTAATACAGGTATCCCTTCTCGCAGCTCCAGCCGTTCTCGCGCAACACCAAAGCCTGGGCACAGAGCTGGACCCTTTCCGAGATCCGAGGGCCGTCTTTCGGAGTGCGACCTCGCTTGTATTCGACCGGGACCCCGTCCCTGGCCGACTGCTCCAGCACATCGAGCTTGGTGACCAATCCCTCGGTAGGGGCGCTGAGTAGAAGAGCCCTGGTCTTGGGAGCCTCGACGGCTTCGGAATAGGCGTCGACCCGACGGTGGGCGAAATTCCCGTCCTCCGTGTAGTAGTTGTCAGCCCATTCCTTCTGCACCCACTCTAGATAAGCCAGTCGCTGGCAGTAGGCGTACTGCGCCAGCATGCGCACGGGCGTCAGCTGTTCCTCGTCCTTGATCATCCTCGGTTCCTCCCTGAGACGGTACGGTTGGAGGGGGAGATCCCGGACCGCCCCCCTGCAGAGCGTAACCGGCCGATACGACAGAACATGTCAGCCTTGCCCGAGGCTTTAGGAGATCAATGGAGCCGCAAGGGGAGGGCCCCTCGCGGTAATAGAGCCTCGGAATTCAAAAAGTCTTTTTCTGTTGTCAAAGAGCGCCGGATGGCAGGTTTCGACATCGCCACATCTCATCCTGGGAGCCAGAGCAGGATGGGAGGGGAAAGAGGCCGTCGATCATGGCCCTGACTTATGCTAAGATACAGAAAGGGGCCGCCCTTTCGGGACAGCCCCGGTTGCACCAGGCTTCGGAGACTAGCAGCAACCAGAGGATAAGCGTGAGAAGTACGATTCTCATTTCCCTCCTTTCCGCCCTCGGTGTTCGTATCACCGGGGGCTGATTTTTTGAGAGGGGGTCACCTGAGGCACCTATTCTGGTAGCTCATCCGCAGCCGCTCATATACGCCGCAGGCCGTTCGCTCCCTGGCGGACCCCTGACGAAGGATGTCCATCTGTGCCCAAACCAGCCGACGGCCGTAGCCGTCGGTAAGTCACGTCAAGATCAAGGCCACCGATTCGGCCGACTAAACTTCAATCGAGCCAACGGCGTTGGCCGTCGGTAGGGTCTTCCCAGGGGTATCGCTTCTCGCACGCCCAGCATCCAGCTTCAATAGAGCCAACGGCGTTGGCCGTCGGTAAGCCTGCACAGGGCGCTCGCGAACCGGCCTCGGTGTCCGAGGCTTTCAGAGATCAATGGAGCCGCAAGGGGAGGGCCCCTCGCGGTAAGAGAGCCTCGGACTTCAAGAGTCTCATCCTGTTGTCAAAGAGCGCCCGATGGCGGGCTTCGACATCACTACATCGCATCCTCATCCTCGGAGCCAGAGCAGGATGGGAGGGGACGGCGAGTCCGGGTTTTGCCAAAGTTGCAGCAAAATCTCCGGAAAATTTGCCGATAAACTCGCGGAAAATCCCCCCGAGCGCGAGACGAACCACTCTCCTCTTCGCGCTCGCACGAGTTCCGGTAGCCCATCCGCTTCTCGCTCTAGCAACTCCCCGCCACGAACCCTTTGACAACTGACTCAAGGTCATTTGTAAATAAACCATGGTCAGTTACTCCCGCCGAGCCGTCAACCCGGCCCAGAAAGCCGAACGGCGCCAGGTGCTCCTACAGGCCGCGCTCGACTGTTTCGACCGCTCCACCTTCGAGAAGCTCACCATGGCGGAAGTCGCTCGGGCCGCCGGGGTGTCTAAGGGCACCCTCTACCTGTACTTCCAGAGCAAGGAAGAGATGTTCCTCGAGGTGCTCCTGGAACTGTACCGCGACTGGTTCCAGGTTTTCGAGAAGCCTCCAGAGGGCGACCTCGTCGACCATCTGGTCGACTCGCTAACGGCCCGCCCTAAGCTGCTGGACATGATGAGCATGTCGCCCGCCGTGCTAGAGCGCGCAGCCCCCATCGCTGCGGTGATGGCGTTCAAGGAAAGCCTCAGCGAGTCGCTCCTTCAACTGGGAGAAACCATCAACATCGAGCCGCAGCGCCTCATGTGGATCTACGCGGCCGTCGTTGGCCTCTACTCCACCACCCACCCTCCGGAAGAGGTGCGCGAAGCCGTGCGGCAAGACCCTCGGCTGAAGCATTTCGACATCGATTTCAGCGAAGAACTGCGCCTACTGCTGCGCCAACTTATCTAAGGAGAGAACCCATGTCGTACAACAACCGTCTTGCTCTGGTCACCGGAGCCTCCGCAGGTCTAGGGGTAGACTTCGCCCGTCAACTCGCCGAAGCTGGTTGCGATCTGGTGCTGGTCGCCCGCCGTCAAGAAAATCTAGAGCGTCTCGCCGACGAGATCGAGCAGGGGACAGGTCGCCGACCCGTGGTTCGCCCCTGCGACCTCTCCTCGGCCGAGGAAAGACAGAAGGTGGCTCAGGATTTCCCCGAGGTCGACATCCTGATCAACAACGCCGGCGTTGGCGTGTTCGGCCGGTTCGCGGATTCCGAGTGGGACCGCGTCGCTCAGATGGTCGAGGTCGATATCGCTGCGCTCACCCATCTCACCCATCTTTTCCTACCCGGTATGAAAGAGCGCAAGTGGGGGCGGATCCTACAGGTCGCCTCTACCGCTGCCTTCCAGCCCTGCCCCAGCCTGGCTTCCTACGCGGCGAGCAAATCCTACGTGCTGAACTTCTCCCTCGCGCTCGATCATGAGCTGAAGGGAAGTGGAGTGGTCAGCAGTTGCCTCTGCCCCGGCGCTACCGCGACCGAGTTCGTCGAGGTCTCTGGACAGCAGCTTTCCGACTTCATGCGTCGCTCGCAGATGACCTCACCCGAGGTGGTAGAGATCGGACTGAAGGGGTTGGAGCAGGGACGCCCCTACGTGATCGCTGGTAGGATGAACGCTTTCCTCGCCTTTTCCACGAGATTCATGCCGGTAGGGCTGGTCACGGCTATCTCGGACTTTATCCTGAGACCTCCGACCGTAGCGGTCGCGCGCTGAATCCCTGGAGGCTAGTCCTTCACCAGATCAAGTTCGACTTGTTCACGACTGAAGGATGGGCGGGTCATCCCTGAGAATTCTTTCCCGTGGCCACAGTCAAGCTTACCTCGTTCGAAGGATCCGATTTCCAGCTACCATGCCAGTGCCTCTACTGCGCCAGCGTTTGCGAACTTCGACCCAAAGTGCTGACGCTTTACAAGTCGACGCCGGTCCAACTCCTGGCGCTCATGCCGATCCTGGGTTTGGGTTCCGCCGCCAAAAGCGTCGGCGTGGGCGGGATTTTGCTCTGCTTCGTTCTGTCCGGGATAGCCCTCTGGGCGGGTCAGGCCAAAGCCGTGCTCCGAGGTCAGGTCTGTCGCCCCTGTCAACGAAGGCAGACCGCCGCGACGGCGGTTTCGGCCGTCACCATCGTTGTCGGACTTGGGCTCCTTATCGGTGGGGCCAGCTCAAGGAGCGACCTGCTGTTCACGGTCGGCGCAGCGCTGGCTTTCGGCGCGCCCATCTTTCTCCGGCTCGTCACCCGGCGAGGCAACATCTCGCTGGTCTCTCGCCAAGGTCAGGAGGCGACCATCAAAGTCTCCGACCATCTGCCCCTGGTCTGGAGCGCCAGCGACCCATCTCTGTAGGGCTAACGACGTCGCTGAAAGTAGGCCCAGGTCCACATAGCCCAGGGCGTCGAAGCGAGCAGGCCGACTCCCAGCGGCCGCACCCCCACGGAACCTTCATCTCGGTTTAGAAGGATGGGAAGAGGTGCGCAAGAACCGTGGGCCATGTTCGCGTTTCGTATTACGAGAAAACAGCCCTCATCCCTCACTCGACTGATCCTGGCCGTGGCCGCCTCTCTAACTATTCAGGGATGTGGAGACTCTGCTAATCCGTACGTCTTCACCGGCCCCCCTGCAGTTCCGGCCCCCCAGACCCGTCAGCTTTCCATCTACATGATCGGCAGCGACCTGGAATCCAAGAACAGCGCCGGAACCGCCGACTTCAACGAAATGGTCACCGGCCTCAGGAGCCTGACCGAGCAGCAGCGCCAGCAACTGGACCTGCGCATCGCCTTCGGCGGGGCGAACAAAGACGGTTGGAGAGGCGTCAAGTGGATGGACGCCGAGCAGCTGCTTCGGGATTCCGCCGACGGGGTGTACGGCAACGAGACCGAGCCCGATAGCTATCAGTACGTCGACCAGAGCGCCAACATGGGCGAACCGGCGACCCTGACCCGCTTCCTGGATATGACGAACCAGACGTCGGCGGCGCCCGAGTCCCGCTTCGTGGTGCTGTGGGATCACGGCGGAGCCTACGGCGGCTACGGACCCGATGAGGTCTTCAACACCAGCATGACCCTCGACGACCTGAACGCCGCCTTCGCGAACTCGACCCTGCCGAAGCTGGACATGGTCGGGTTCGACGCCTGCTTGATGGCCAGCCTGGAAGTCGGCAAAACCATGCGGCCCTACAGCGACCGTCTGATCGCTTCCGAAGAGCTCGAGCCCGGCCACGGCTGGGACTACCGCTACGTCGTGCCGGCTTTCGTGACCTCGAACAGCGTCGACGGCTATGCGACCGGATTGGTCGACAACTTCGTCGACAGCGCCAACCATCCGTACGAGTCGATGGGCAAATGCCTTTCGGTGGTCGACCTGAACGCCTACGACGGGCTGCAAACGGCTCTGACCGCCTACGGCGACTCCTACGGCAGCGAACTGCTGCCGATCGGGGCCACCACCACGGGCTTCGTCCGCGCCACCACCCAGGCCCAGGCCTACGGGGTGGAGAGAGATGACCAGCGGGTCAGCCTGGATCTGGTCGACTTCGTCAACCAGAGCGTCTTCTTCGGCGGCCGGTCGACGGCTCAGAGCGCCGGCCTGCTGGCTGCTATCGATAGCTATGTCATCTACAGCAACGACGACGGCAGCCTGTCCGGGGGCGGGGTGAGTATCATCCCTCCCGATCTGACCGGCCAGAGTCTGCCCGAGTCGAACTACGCGGGAACTGGCTGGTTCGACCTGGTGCAGGCCAGCATCGCCCTGATCGGCTCGGACGTCACGCCGCCCGTGTTGAGCAACCTGACGATCACTGCCGATGGAGTGGTGGCCGGATTCGTCGATCCGCTGCTGACCAGGGTCAGCGCGGTGTATGGGTTAGAGGTCGCCGGAGGCGAGATCCAGGTTCTGGGCACCGAAGCCGCCACCCGCATTGGCAACACCGACGAGTGGAGTATCGACGGATGGGACGGTGAGACAGTCCACCTGAACTCGGCCGGCGCGGCGACCCCCGTGCCGTTGACCTTCGGCAACATGCTGACCTTTGAGGGAGAAGAGCTGGCCCTGGTCTACTCTTACATCCAGCTGATCGAAGCCGACGACCCCGATCAGGCCACGCATCCCGCTCGGATCAACCTCTACCTGGACTCGGAAGGAACGGTGGTGGACACCAGCGTGGTGGCTCAGACCGTCGATAGCGAAGGCAACATCACCATCGAGAAGGTCGAAAAGGGACTGAGCACCGGCGACCGGATCCGCTTCCTGTCCGATCAGCTGCCGGTCGGGCCGCAGACGGCTGCCGCTCAGACCAGGACCGAGGGCCCTGAACTGGTCCTGCAGAATCCGACCTTCACCACCCAGCTGGTCAGTCCGCCCGCAGGCACCAGTCTGGTCTACGCCATCGTCGGACAGGACTTCGCCCGCAACCGCACGGTCTCGGACCTGCAGCCGCTGACCCCGGTCAACAACTAGACCTACAAAGAGGGCGCGGGCAAGCACAAGCT